>JBCDFA010000020.1:0-44050 GCA_039178835.1 Chloroflexota bacterium | reverse complement strand
TCTGGACTTTGTCGTGTCATACATCTCACACACTCCACCTGGATCTATACGGCTCCACATGCACGATACGTGGGTTCGGGGGCTGTGCTACTACTATGGAGGTAGTCTCACAATAAACCGATTTTTGCTGATACCGATGCGTTATGACTGGTTCGTTAGGCATCTGTTAACTGTGACAGGGTAATCTCCAGAAATATGGGACCGATGTTATGGCTTAGTCTGAAGCGTCACTTAGGTCTCCTGAACTAACCTTCGACTCGCTCAGAGTACTGAAACACTAATTGTAGTAGCTTACCAGAAGGCCAAGCTCTCCTGAACTAACCTTCGACTCGCTCAGAGTACTGAAACTCGAACTTACGTAGTATAATTGCATACGCGGGATCTCCTGAACTAACCTTCGACTCGCTCAGCGTACTGAAACACGGAGAAAGTGTAAATGCTGTGACACGGTACGCTTGCCTGAACCAACCTTCGACTCGCTCAGAGTACTGAAACCTACGAAGCTCAACTCGAAGCGACTCAGAAACAACTTGAACTAACCTTCGACTCGCTCAGAGTACTGAAACTGTTATAAAATTGGCGAACAAAGACATAGATAGCACCTAACCTATCGTTTCGTTCGACTCGTTGAGTATTCGTTGCAGACCAGCTTCCGGCAGGCGCGTGTATGAGGTTGTAGGTTGGAAGCTTAGCGCGCCTGCCGGAAGCTCGAATCCCAGCGACTCGCGCAGCGTACTGAATTGGTTTCGACAGGCTCAACCTACGCTCGGCGGCAAAGCAGCTTGGAATATGAACGGTCCGTGAGATTGTCGAGTGGTCGACTCGCGCAGCATACGGAAACACTGGAAGAGGTTGGGTATACAAGACGATAGGCTATGTGATCAATCCATCGACTGACAGCGCGTTTGCGTTGTCGATAAGCTTCGTTTGAAAGATGAATTGTTGTGACTTATGATGTTTGCGACAACGGTGGTCTCCGGTTTCGACCGGCGCAACCTGCGCCTGCGTTGTGGATACGCCGCCTTTGATCAGGGCAGGCGGCGGGGTGTGGCGCCAACACCCACAATCACCCAATACATTTATGTCCTAAATGAACATCCATATCAATGCGATATGAAGTGTGCAGAGTCAAGGGCTTGCCGCAGCCCTTTGTAAGAATCAGACTAACGTGCTGTGAACCAACCATTGATCGTAGCAAAAGACTGGCTCGATTCGAGTTTCTGATAAGTGCCACGATCTAACAACTCAGAAACCATCTCCTGTGTGGTTGTGAGCATTGCTTGCATAAGTGCAGGGCCAAAACTCACACGAGCAACCCCAAGTTCCCCAAGCTGTGGTACGGTTGGTGCACCAGGCATTGCCATGATATTTACAGGGCCGTTGATGGCCTCTACCAACTGCCGAATCGTCTCAACATCAATCACTCCCGGCACAAAGAGGCAATCTGCTCCGGCATCATGATACAAGTTTGTCCGTCGAACGGCCTCATCGAGGCGCGTTTCTGGCGCACCAACAGCCAACAGGTAAACGTCTGTACGCGCATTGATGACCAGATCAATACCCATACTGGCAGCAGTTGCTCGTGCGGTACGAATACGCTCTGCATGAATGTCGGGTTCCAATAATAGTGCTCCCTCTACTCCAGGAGAGTCTTCCAAATTGATACCTACCGCGCCAGCGTCAATCACTGCTCGGGTTGTCTCAGCAATATCCTGAACGGAACCATTCCCGTACCCGCCTTCAATATCTACTGTCACTGGTATAGTAACCGCCTCTACAATCCGACGGACCGCCTGTATCATTTCATCTCGTTGCAGCGTTTGTCCATCGCCGCGACCCAGAGCCCATGAAACGCCTGCGCTGGTAGTGGCAATAGCAGAAGCACCAGCAAGCTCCATGGCACGTGCGCTTGCAGCATCCCATGCAGTCGGCAAAATCAATGGGCGACGCTGGTGTAGCTCACGAAAGTATACGGCTTTCCTTTGAATATCCATAGTATGTTCCTTTCATGTATCAATTATCTTTGAACAACGCACCTTCGTGGCGCAACAGCCAACGCTTGCGCTCAACGCCACCTGCATAGCCAGTAAGCGACTGATTTGTCCCGATCACCCGGTGGCAGGGCAGCACAATACCAATAGGGTTTAATCCATTGGCCATACCCACCGCACGCGCACCCTTTGGTAAGTCAACTTGTGCAGCAAGTTGTCCATAACTCATAGTCTGCCCCACTGGAATGTCGCGGAGCTTTAGCCAGACTCCCTGCTGAAAAGACGTGCCACCAGTCGATACGGGCAGACTGCCGAGTGCCTGCAATTCACCATCAAAATACCGTTTGACCTGAGCAGCAAATCCATTGACACCTGTATGCTGTGCGAGCGTAAATTGGCGATAGCGCCGCGCAAGCAGTCGTTGCAAACGCTCCTCATTATTGGCAAAATCCACAAACACTAGAGACTCGCCATCAGCAACCAGAATAACATCGCCAATGGGTGTTTCTACATAATCAGTGTAAAGCGTTTTCATCATATCATCCTCACAAGGTATGATTGAGCAATTGTTGATACAAACGTAATGCGGGCTGACGACGAACGCGGGATCGAGTGAGCGGTGGAACGTCGGTTTCCACACATGCACGCTTCCACAGGGCATAGCGCTGTGGCAGACAGGCGGCGCATGGGCGATACCCCGCAGCAATAGCGGTTGCTTCGTCTGCAAAGAACACCCGATGCCGCACATAGCCACCTTTGGCAATAGCACGAAGTGCCGCTAGACAATCCATACAACCATAGCCACGGCCACCTCTGTGCCCACCCCAAAGCCCTTTTTGCTCACTCTGGTATGGTTTGCCGTCAGGGCCAATTAACTGGTATTGCTTCTTGGCACACATCTTCTATTCCTTTTTTCCTAAATATTGCCAGAAATGGAATGTAGCCAGACTTCGATAGGGCTGAAATGGCTCCATCAATCTCAATGTTGTGAGCCGATCTGGTCGTTGATCGAGCTTGAAGAAGCGTTGTAGTCCAAGCCGTAGCCCTGCATCGCCAACTGGCACACAGTCAAGAAAGCCATACGAGCGCATGAGCAAGTACTGAGCAGACCACGGGCCAATACCGTGCATTGCCAGCAGAACACGCTCGATATGCGTTGCGGATTTATCTTTGAGCCGTGCTAAGGGTAGCTGTCCGTCTGCAACAACCTGGGCTGTATTGAGCAGATACTGGGCCTTAGGACGTGGAAAACCGAGACCTATGAGATCAGGTTCTGTCAATGCAGCAATAGCTTCCGGCAACGGCGGCAACCATACGCCGTTCGCTATCTCGTGGCCCACTCGCTCGATCAAGCGTCGCCGCAGGGTGTACGCAAATGTGAGCGTAATCCGCTGCCCCAAAATGACCCATGTAAGACCATCGAAATGATTGGCGATCAGTGGAATGCGGACGCCTTGTTGCCCTTGAATAAGCGGAGCCAGATCGGGTGTGCTGCTTACCTGTGTCTCGAACCGCAATGGGTCATGGTGTAATCCAAGTCCTGACAACACATGCCAGTGGATCTGGTGAATGACCGATGCTGCCAGTTGTGGTGCATCGAGAATGTCACACTGCACATGGTTTGCGGAAAATGTGACCTGCACTATTGCTCCACTGGTATCGTTCAAGCGTATCGCACTCAGCCATGTTTTGCCTTCGACCCGATCCGTGAGGCTGTTCTGATCACGCCCCAGGTAGCCTAGCATTCGCTGTACGTGATAATACTCTGGTACATCCAGCAGAAACGTCGACGTTTCACGGATGCGACGATAGTCCGTGGGAGACATCATTGTGTATTTACGGAAGTTCTCGTGAAACGCGGAGAGACTCTCGAAGCCACAGTCACTGGCAATTGCCGTCACGGTCGTATCGGTCTCCAGCAAGGCCCGTTGAGCAGCAGTAATCCGCAAACGAACAAGCATAGAAGCAGGGGTGGTGTGATAGTACGTGCGAAAAAGTGTAAAGAGTTTTGTTTGTCCAATACCGATTGCGTCAGCCAGGGCTTTGACATCGTGGTAGCGGGTGGGGTTTTCGCGTAACTGCGCTACCAACGACTCTAGCTGCGCTTCTTTGGTGTGCAAACCGAGGTAGTAGTCATCGGGTCGGCATATCTTACAGGGACGGTAGCCAGCTGCACGGGCTTCCTCGGGGGTAGCGAAGAATTCAACATGTTCTGGCTTGGGCTTACGTGCACGACATCCTGGAAGGCAATAAATACCAGTGGTTTTGACAGCGGTAATGTACTGTCCGTTGTACGTCGGGTCTGCTTCGAGCATGGACTTTATCATTGTTGCGCGGGTCAGTTCCATATGTTTGATTATACGATTGAAGGTACATTTGTGCTACCGTTTTCTTTCGCGGTAATTTTGTGCGGCCTGAGCCCATTGCATGCAGCGCAGCATTGGCGGCCTGAGCCTGTCGAAGGCGGCGGGGTGTGGGGCACAGCACCCACACAACCTGCAGGTTGGTGTCACAAGCCTGCTCTGTGGTGCGAGTGGGGAGCGGTGGTGAGCGCAGGATTTTAGCTCTGTACGCTATTGCCTGAGGAGCAGTCGCACGGTCAGGGGCTCCAGCGAGCCCCTGACGACCCCCGGCCCATGAAATCGTTACCAACACCAATCCAGATGGCGATAACTTCAGCGATGCAGCAGAATATGCCTGTGACAGTGATCCCTTTTATTACGACCGGACCGACTGGGAGTGTGCGGCGATGATCGAGGGATTTACGCTGGGCAATGTCGGACAGAAGCGGATACTTTCCTCAATGCCATGGGTCTTCTTCCATTTCTTGGTGATGGCACGAAGGTTGTACGAGTGATTGGGAAGTACTTGGAGTGGCTACCAAAGAATATGGGGGCTATTGGCCGCTGGTTGTTTAAACAGTTTTCTGATGCACAACAACTACGCATGTCTGCCTTGCCTATACTTGGTTACACAGACGAGATTGCTGTACTCATTGCTCGTAGCGACGCTGAGGAATTGGTTGCACGAGGAAATAATCTTAATGAAATCCAAGAACTTGTTAAACGACATCCTAACAAGTTGAATCTTTCCACTAAAGCAGTAGATTTCATCAACTGGAATAACGTTGACGCTGCAGTACGATTATACTGGCCCAAAGCTCAAGGAAATTTGTATGCACAAGCACGATCAACCGAAGCAGCCGTTGAGTATCTTAACACCCTTGGTTATAATACATTATTTGTTGGTTCTCGTCGGGCAAATTATCCCACTGGTCTGCGGATTGGCCCAGATATTGTTGCCGAGAATCCTGTAGAAAGGTAGTGGTTATTGAAGTAAAGGGGAACGTAGATGCTGGTAGAGAAGTTATCAACAAGTCACGAATGCAATCAGAGGTCAGGGGTGAAACATTGACTGAGAATACTTTTGATTGGCTCGAACAAGACAACAAACGTTATCTTACAACAATGAGGAATACCAATGACCCTAAGATACAACGTGCGGCTACACTCCTTGAGGGGGTTGTCAAAGGCAGTGATCAGTATGAGACAATCGTCTTTGGCTCTGGAAAACAGCCTAGCTATTGGGGTGGCGATATGAAAGACGTATTAGATCCACTACTTAGTGACTCACGCATTACATCGGTTGAATTTACTAAGTTACCTTGGCCTGATCAATAATCAATAGAAAAGCAGTAGGGATAACGGTGCATATCCCTACTGCTTCGACTAGAAACGGATTAGATGCATAATGATTCGCATCAGTAAAACCAAACTCCGTCAGGAAGTAACAACTTGGCAAACCGAACTGGAATATAAGCCCAACTGGTCAGCCCATGAAGCTGTCGGACGTTTATTATACTGGCTGGGTGACCCGGCAGCCTCTGCACATTTCCAGCAAGCCGCCCGCATCTATCTTCAGTATAATACCAACGCAAGTGCATTTCTTAAAGCAGGGAACTGGGTACGTTTAGCGGGCAACCTGCCCCAGGCGTGCGCTCTGTTAGAGCAGTCGTATGCATTGTTCGCACCCAAACTAGTTCAACCGAATGACCAGGACCTCCAGATGATCATCGAGTGTTGCTTCTTACTGGAACGTTACGCGGAGATCCCCGCCTTTGCTCAGCAGCTAGCAACCCGCCGTATCCACTTTAAATTACGTGCATTTCCCATCGCCCGACTGGCTCAGGCAGTGCAGGACCAGGACCAGAGCGAAGCCCTGGCCATTGCCGAACACTTTTCGCGGAGCATTCGCTCAGGACGATCCAGAATTGCCAGTACTGGACTTATGTCACTGTGGGATTGGTATGAGATCGCTCTGCGCTTGGCTCAAGACCTGGGCGCCGATATACCAGAGGGGACTTTACCATGACGACCTACAACTATGCGGACTGGTTTGCGATCTTTGCCACCTATCAGGTGCACCACATTACCTGGACCTGGTATCAGCAGTACAATGACGATTGGGCCTGCAAGGATGAACAGATCGTCTTGCACAATGGCGACCACAAACATATCACCGAGATTCCTGAACAAGAGCTTTACGAAGCCATCTGGGACATCAGTGAAGCGACATCCTACGATGGGGAATTGCAGGGGGAACTTGGTGTGTTTCGGCTCGATATCGCTACCCGCACCCTCTGCAAGATTGCCGAGGTGGGCGACTGGGAAGTCGATGACTACCATCCTGACAGTGGTCCCTATATCCCATCTATTCATCCGCTACCAGACGATCAACAACCCTGTTATGTGATCGGAACAGGATGATGATACACCTGAGTAAGTAGTTACTCTGTGCCGGCGCCGCACTGCTGCCTTCGACAGGCTCAGTCAGCGCAGTGTGGGAGGCAGCACCCATACCTACTTCACCTCTCTCGATGAATCAAAACAGGGACATTTGTGTGTCCCTGTTCATTTCCTGCTATGTAATCTGTTGAGCTAAATATACTTCAGCTTTTTGGCCGTGGCAGTCAACTCATCGCGGAATTTCGGATGGGCAATATCAATGAGGGCTCTGGCGCGTTGGCTAAATGTCTTGCCAAAGAGCTTGGCAACGCCATACTCGGTCACGACATAGTGCACATCGTAGCGACTGGTAACGACTCCTGCACCATGCTCAAGCATCGGTGTAATACGCGAAATCGTATCATTGCGTGCTGTTGATGGTAACCCAATGATTGGAAGACCACCCTCAGAACGAGCCGCACCACGAATAAAATCAACCTGCCCACCGGCACCACTGTAGATACGTGGGCCAATACTATCGGCACAAACTTGTCCCGTTAGATCTACCTGTAAGGCTGAATTGATCGCAACCATATTTTTGTGCTGAGCAATAATGAAAGGATCATTCACATAATCGGTAGGATGTAATTCCACCATCGCATTATTATGGGCCCAATCAAACAGACGTTTTGTACCAAGCAAAAATCCGGCTACCAACTTCCCCCGATGAAGCGTTTTGGCTTCACCAGTGATAACACCCGCCTCCACAAGATTAATAACACCATCTGAGAACAGTTCCGTGTGGATACCAAGATGGCGTTTATGATACAACGACTTCCCAACAGCATCTGGAATAGCTCCAATACCCAATTGCAGGGTTGCATTGTCGGGAATAAGCTCGGCGATATGCTGCCCGATCTGATCGGTAATATGGTTTGATCCACCCTGTGGTGCTTCAGAAAGCGGTCGATCCGTCTCCACAAAAGCACTGATACGCGACTTATGAATGAAACTATCACCCAGCGTACGGGGCATTTGTGCATTCATCTCCACAATAACCGTGCGGGCCAACTGCGCGGCTGGCAAGGTACATCCGACTTCGACACCCAACGAACAAAAACCATGCCGATCTGGTGGTGAGACCTGAATCAGCGCGACATCTATGGGTAAACTGCCTGAGCGAAACAGGCGTGGAATATCCGAGAGAAAGACAGGTGTAAAATCAGCACGCCCATCATGAACAGCAGGACGTGTGTTTGCACCAATAAACAAAGCGTTGTGCCGGAACGAATCGTGCAACTCTGGCGCGGTGGTGGGGTCATCGCCAGCAGTTAACATATGAATAATCTCGACATTATCTAAACCGTCAGCACGTTGGACCAGTGCTTCCAGTAAAGGTGTGGGAACTCCACACCCACCACCAATATAGACACGTTGATTCGATTGAACCAAGGCAAGCGCATCGTCTGCTGTCATTACTCGCGGCAATGAACTCGAGGACGCAATCATAGAAAGTTCTCCATTGATGCTGTAGCAACTCCTAGCGCTTCAGCGACCTTTGGGAAGATAGGTTGTCCATGCATAAACCCAACACCATGTGCCAGTGCTGGTTCTTCCGTAATAGCACGTTCAAGGCCTGCATCGGCGATCTTTTGCAAATATGGTGTAAGTGCATTGTTTAATGCGTGCGTAGCCGTGCGTGCAACTCCACTTGTGATATTTGGCACGGCATAGTGTAACACATCCTCAACCATATACGTTGGAGCGTGATGACTGGTAGGGCGACTTGTTTCTATGCAGCCTCCCTGATTAATCGCAACGTCGATAATGACGCTATGCGGTTTCATGGTTTTTACCATGTCACGACTGACCAGTTTAGGGGTCCGATCTCCAGGAATATGGGCTGCACCTATCAGTACATCAGCGAAAGGTAACACACTTTCAAGCACACTATCGGTACACAGGCGCGTAGTCACTCGTCCACGACAGATACGCTCACACCGCCGCAACCGTTCTATCTGATTATCCAGCACGGTTGTCTGTACGCCCCACGCAGTGAAACCGTAGGCCGCATTGACACCGACCACCCCAGCCCCGACAATAACAACTTCTGCTGATGGAATACCAGGAACCGGAACCAGCAGAATACCACGACCACCACTCGGTGTCTCAAGCAGATGTGCCGCAAGTTGTGGCAACAACCGTCCAGTAATTTCACTGATCGGCTGTCGAACAGGAAGTACACCACCCTTGCCACGAATAAGTTCAAGACTTACCGTGCTCAGTTTAGCGTCTGCAAACGCCTCAAGCGTACGTCGGTGTTTGACTGCCAGGTGGAGAAATCCTCCAATGATTTGTCCAGGGCGCATGAGCGACATAGCCTCATCAGGAACGCCACGGATGGTCGCAATAAAATCGCCACGCCCATAAATTTCGTTGGGGCTATAGACGATATGAGCACCGACATTGTTATAGTCATCGTCTGTAAAGGCTGAACCAAGACCAGCGTTATGCTCAACATAGATCGTATGGCCAGCACTAATTAGGGTCTGAACCCCAGCAGGTGTAAGTGCAACCCGTTGTTCATCAGGTTGCCATGCACGCGGACTTGCAATATCCATGAAACATCTCCACAGGGTGCCATATGTATTGTGCTTCTTTGCCTATTGGCGACAACAATGTACGCCGATCTCCTAAAACTGAGAAACAAAACACAAAATAAACCTGTCTACCGGTCTGTACACTGCGCCATAGGATACCACGGTCTCCCCCCCCTACTGAGAAAAGATGATAACGTAGTGTGGCATTTTGGCAACAGAAAGACAAAAAACAGCGTCAGGTTGTTCAGAAGTTGATTATCTTTTAACAAACGGCAGGTATATGCGTAGTTCTGGCTCTGGTTCTATCCCACCACGATCATAGACAAAAATATCTTCGATGGTATTTGTGTCGTCGGGGGTAAGATTGAGCAGGGACTGAAAGGCAATGAAGCGTCCATCTGTGGATACTGATGGCTGCGATGAAGCTAGTGCCGGTGGGTCGTTAACAGAAAGGTTGGATATAATATCGGTAGTGGTTTCTATGCGGTCACGCAGAAACACGTTCTCAGCACCATTGGTATCAGTAGGGACAAGGTTCGTGGCGGCTGAGGTAAAGACTACGAAACGACCGTCCGAAGAGAGATCAAAAAAGATGGCGGAACTATCGCCCTGCACACCCTCACTCGAAACCGACACCAGCTCTGTCTGCTCCACTTCCTGATCATAGACAAAAATATCCTGATGTTCATTACTGTCATTTGGCACAAGATTTGTTGCTACTGAGCGAAACGCAATATACCGACCATCGTTAGAGATAACGGTCTCAGTAGAGTCATTGTCTCCTGCTGCACCATCGACTCCGTTTGAGACAAGTTCGGTGGTACCCGATTCTCGGTCACGCACAAAGATCTGGATAACATCATTTGTTTCTTGTGGAACCAGATTCGTCGCAAATGAAGCAAACGCAACGTATCGTCCATCAGCAGAAATGCTGGGATATGCCGAGTTATTGTTACTTTGCTGCGAGTCCTGCGAAATAGAGACTCGTTCGGTGGTACGAGTTCCCTGATGATACACAAAGATATCCCACAAACCATTGGTATCATCACGAACCAGGTTGTCAGCCGCCGAGACAAAGGCAATCTGCTGACCATCTGCCGAGATGGTCGCAAAACTCGAAAACGCATTGCCCTGTACACCATTGCTGGCAACGGAGACTCGTACTGTGCGACCTGTTTGTTGGTCGTAGACAAACACATCGAGTTGGCCATTGGTATCATTGGAAACCAGATTATCTGCATCGGACACAAAAGCAATATATCGACCATCTGCCGAAATGACCGGATTGGTTGAGTCATTATTGCCAGGTATTCCCGTACTTGTGCCGGATACAAGCGTTGTCTGTGTTGTAAGACGATCATAAACAAATACATCAAAAGCATTATTGGTATCATCAACAACAAGATCACTTGATGTAGATGTAAATGCAATAAAGCGACCATCTGCCGAGATAGCAGGGCTAAACGACCCGCTATTACCACTAGTAATCCGCGCCATACTGGGAGGAATTTCGACAGAAGCTCCCAAAGTAGTCGCAACGCTTGCATGTAGGACAGTACAGAGAGAGAGCGACAACCCTATCATCAAATACATCCAGTAACGACATCGTATAGCAAATATGGCTGCACTCAAGTTGTCTGCTCCTGACACAGTACGATAGATCTCGTTGAGATTGTACTACTATGCACACCATGATGATCTGACAATATGTTTATGGAGTACGGGTATGCAGAGAAGCAAGATACACAGTGTTCTGTGTTCAATCCACCATTAAAATCTAGCTACTGGTTTGGTTAATATCTTGAAATAAACATAATCCAACCATATACTTTACATTTACGTGAATAAATTTCCTTAAAGAATAGCAAGTATATGTACAATTCGTACATAGAGTTAAACCTACATACTTTCAGCGAATGAGCGTATGCTCAACAACTTCATGATGAATAAGAACCATCTGCGATGCAAAGTTTGACACGCCCCTCACCCCTCGGCTACAATGGCATACAGGGAGGTCGATAACCTTTTGTGATGCGTTCAATCTTGCAATTACTACGTGGAGGTCTTTGTGGCTACTTTTACTAAAACTCCAATGTCTTCATCTACAAATGTGGGAGAAATTCCCGGTCCTCAGGCGCAAGCACTGGTCGCACGTGACCAGAAGGTCTTTGCACCCTGTGCTGGTCGCGTCTATCCCTTCGTCATAGAGCGAGGCGAAGGCTGCCATGTCTGGGACGTAGATGGTCATCGCTACCTGGACTGGAATGCTGGTATTGCTGTTGTTGCTGCTGGTCATTCACATCCACGAATGGTCCACGCAATCCAGGAACAAGCAACCAGATTTATTCACATGGCAGGAACAGACTTCTATAATGAACCTATGATTCAGGTTGCTGAAAAGCTTGTAGCCTCCATGCCAAGTAGCCACGAATGGCAAGTATTCCTCTGCAACTCTGGGACAGAAGCGGTTGAGGCCGGGGTAAAACTGGCCCGGTATGTCACACGACGGCAGGGTGTTATTGCTTTCCTTGGTGCATTTCATGGTCGTTCCTATGGGTCATTATCACTCACCGCTTCAAAACCTGTCCAACGCCACGGATACTATCCACTTGTGCCAGGAACGTTTCACGCATTCTATGCGAACCCCTATCGCCCCCTTTTCGATGTTGACCCTGCACGTGTTGCAGAAACCTGCCTCGACTATATCGAACGTACCCTGTTCCACACCATCGCCCCGCCGAGCGAAGTAGCCGCCATTGTTGTGGAATCTATTCAAGGCGAGGGGGGATATGTCGTGCCTGCGCCGGGATTTATGAAAGGGTTACGCGAAATTTGTGATCGGTATGGTATTTTATTAATTGCAGATGAAGTACAGAGTGGGGTCGGACGAACAGGCCGCATGTGGGCATTTGAACACGAAGACATAACACCTGACATTGTGACATCAGCCAAAGGTCTTGGCGGTGGCGTACCTATTGGTGCGATTGTTGCACGAAAAGATCTGACTGAGCAATGGAAGCCTGGCTCCCATGGCAATACCTACGGTGGCAACGGCCTTGCCTGCGTAGCAGCCCGCGAAGTGTTATCATTAGTGGAAGAAGAACTGGCCGATAATGCTTCGGCGGTAGGTGCATATCTTACCGAACGCATGCGCGACGTGCAGCAGCGCTACGATTGCATTGGTGATGTCCGTGGGCGCGGACTTATGCTGGGGGTTGAGTTTGTCAAAGATCAACAGACCAAAGACCCGGCCCCGGCACTTGCTCAACATATTATGGAATACGCCTTTAAACGAGGGCTGTTACTCTTAACATGTGGGGCTTCTACTATCCGTCTGTGCCCACCACTTGTGCTTACCAAAGCAGAGGTGGATGAGGGAATGGAACTGTTTGAAATGGCCCTGCAAGACGCATTGGCATAAACTGATATTCGTTACGACCCATGGAGAGTACATCAGCTTTGAATAGTGGCTCTCCATGGGTGCTTATGATTAGGTTGGCATATGATGACAGAGGGTAAACTCGTTTTCACCTGGAATTTCCCAGATGGCAAAGAGCGTGAATGTTTGGAGTTTTTGATTGGTCAGTTTTGTCCAGAGTTGCTCCGTCTCGGGGTACAAACGGATGATGCCTGGTACACCCAACTGGGCAACGGCCCTCAAATGACATTAGTCACCAGGATGGATAACACCGACATTGCTCAGGCATTTGTTTCCAGTAGCGATTTTCAAGAACTGTATGAGCAACTCTTTGATTATGCAGAAGATTTGAACTATCGTATTGCTGAAGCCGGGCCAAGCTCGAGCGGACTCCTTCTGTAACAACCCTCTTTAATCAGCAATGGCTGCCCATTCATCATAACGAGTGTTAAGGGTTTCCTGTCGCTCTGTGTGTTGAATCCCGAGTTTGGTGACACGTTCGATATCACCTGCCAGACTAGCCGCCTCCATCTGTTCTTCTATCTTTTGCAAATCCGCTTCTAATGTTGCAATCTCCTCCTCTAATGCAGACAAGCGCCGTTGCTTCTTGCGTTCCTCTCTATTCTGCTGCACTCGTTCCTGATGTTGGGTCTTCTGGGTTACTGGCGCTGTTTCTGCTGCCCGCTGATTACTTTGCTGCTGACGAGGCACACTCCCTGACGGAGTAGTCTGCTCGAGCGAACGCATGTAGTCAGTAAAGGTGCCATCAAAAGCCACGATGCGCCCATCGCGCACTGCCCAGATCGTATCTGCCACGGCATCGATAAAATAGCGATCATGTGATACAAACAGAATTGTGCCATTGTACTCGTTCAAGACCGTCTCCAGTGCCTCACGGGAGTCAATGTCCAGATGGTTGGTGGGCTCGTCGAGCACGAGCAGATTGCCTTGCATGAGCATAAGTTGGGCCAGCGCGACACGGCTCCTTTCGCCACCCGACAGATCACCAACACGCTTGAACACATCGTCACCTGTAAACAGAAAACGACCAAGCAGGGTACGTGCACGTGTCTCCTCGATCAATGGGCTGGTACGGCGCACTTCATCCAGAATCGTTGCATCTTGCTGGAGACCTTCGTGTGCCTGAGCGTAGTAGTTAATCACCACATTGTAGCCATGGCGGACCTGTCCATACAATGGTGTTTGCTCACCAACGATGGTACGTAACAAGGTTGTCTTTCCGCTGCCGTTGGGCCCAATAAGCGCGATCCGCTGACCAGATTGGATGGTCAGTTTGGCACATTCAAACAGTTTTGTTGGCGTATCGGCACCACTTGGCGATTGCGGATAGCCAACACCAACCTGCTCAAATGCAAGCACCCTTTCGCCACTCCGAGTCTGTGTCTGCAGCTTGAAAGCGATCTGCTTCTGATCGTCAGGGCGCTCGATCAGTGACTGAGTTTGGCCACTGCCACCCTGCCATCCTTCTTTAAGGCGCTCCAGTCGTCGTTCGCGGCCACGCGCCTCTTTGCTACGCTGCCCAGCCTTGAACCGACGAATAAACTCCTCTGTTTTAGCAATATAGGCTTGTTGTGCCTGGTATTGTTTGAGTTGTATTTCTAGTCGTTCAGCCTTCAATGCAAGATATTTATTGTATGGCGCCGGGTAATCTTCAATCCTGCCAAATGCCATATCTAGTGTACGATTGGTCACCCGGTTGAGGAAGTAACGGTCGTGCGAAATAACAATCAGTGCATTATTCCACATCAACAAGAAGCGCTCCAGCCAATCCAACGTTGCCAGATCAAGATGATTGGTGGGCTCGTCGAGCAGTAACAAATCCGGGTCGGAGAGCAGTGTGGTTGCAAGAGCAGCTCGTGTTTTCTGACCACCACTGAATTGTTCCAGTGGCTGATGATATTGCGCTTCACGAAAACCAAGACCATCCAACACCCGCTTGATACGCTGCTCAATTTCGTAGCCGCCACCATGTTCGAAACGATGTTGCAGCTCACCATACCGTTCCATGTGCTCATCCCAATTTGGCGCATTTGTATCAGCAATAATCGCTTCAAGATCAGTAATTTGCTGTTGTAACGCCCGAAGATGGCTCATCGCAGCTTCCATCTCTTCCCAAAGCGTTCGGTTTGTTTCAAACCGTGCTTCCTGTGCCAGATATGCAATACGGTTGCCTCGGGCAACATGGACATGACCTTCATCGGCCATTTCACTACCAACGATTATTTTCAGCAACGTACTTTTCCCCGTACCATTCACACCAACAAGCGCTACTTTATCATTCTGTGCGACTTGAAATGCAAGATTGCCAAAGATAAAATCAGCACCATAGTATTTGGTAAGACCGTTGACACTGAGAATTGACATGAAAAGCTCCCGATATAAGAAAACCGTAGGCGAGAATTGCGCCCACGGTTGCGTAGTTCAGTCGTCTACATTGCATGCTTAATGCTATCGATGAGCGCGGGTATTGTGGACTCTCTCAACCATGATTAATCCCATACAATGACATCGCTATGCATACAACAGTATCCTTGTAGCAGATACACTTGAGCAACACCGCGTGCAGCATACCATTTCACATATGCCCTGTCAATCAATCCAGCACGCGATAGGACTATAAAACAAACCGATCTGAACAGAACTGTTCCCCAAGCAGTACACTCTCATATATCGTGTCATATCACTGGTTCTTCGATATGTTTTACAAGATGCATAACTATACATCTTGCCAGTGATATGGTAATCTTGACATCATCATAATCATAACCATTTGCGTACCAATGTATTGCGATAAGATACAACCGATGCTATACTGCTTGCGCCGTTGTCAGTGCATACACAGGAGTCGTCTCTCATGCAACAACCACCATTAACATCTGTCAAACTCAGCGACGACAACGAACCACTCATCAGTCAGACACCGTTGCCGCCGCGGCCAAAGAGTATTAATGAAACAGGCCTTACACTAGCCTACATCTCCGATCTCGTCCTGCGTGGACTATATATCGTCGGTGAGATGACCGGACAGGACCTCGTCAATCTGTTACACCTTCCCTATGAAAATGTGATTGACGAAGCTATTTCATACTTGCGGCGTGAGCAAATGTGTGAAATCAAAGGTACTGGCGGTCTGGGCGAAAAGTCATACCGTTATCAAGCAACGAAAAAAGGACTAGAGCGGGCCAAAGAGATTGGTGAACGCTCACAGTACCTAGGCCCGGCACCGGTGCCCCTCACTGCCTATGAAGATGCTATGAACGGCCAGACAACGCAGGGTTTGATTGTAAATGAGACGGTCATTCGCCAGGGTTTCTCGCATCTGATTATTGACGACAATCTCCTCCAGCAATTAGGACCGGCCATTAACTCTGGGCGCTCGATCTTCCTGTTCGGTCATGCTGGTAATGGTAAGACCAGTATTGCTGAAGCAGTAGCCCGGATGATCTCTGATACTATCATCATCCCCCATGCAGTCATTATCGATGGACAAGTGATTCGTGTCTTTGACCCGATTCACCATGAACTGGTTGAGCCCCCTACGAACCTAAACTACGCCCCAGATCAGCGCTGGGTTATCTCCAAACGTCCAGTTGTTATTGCTGGTGGTGAGCTAAACATGGCCTCGCTCGATCTGGTGTATGAAGAGAATAGCAAATTCTATGAAGCGCCACTCCAGATGAAGGCCAATGGTGGGCTGTTCCTCATCGACGACTTTGGGCGTCAGCAGATGCGCCCTCGCGATCTGCTCAACCGCTGGATCGTGCCCCTTGAGAAGAAGGTTGACTACTTGACCTTACATACTGGGAAAAAGATTGAAATCCCCTTTGATCAGTTGATTATTTTCTCAACGAACATCGAGCCGAAACAACTCGTAGACGAAGCGTTCCTACGACGTATTCGTTATAAGATCGAAGTGGGCAACCCCAATCCGCAGCAATATCGGGAGATTCTTCGGCGTGTGTGCAAGGCCAAAGAGGTTCCCTATAGTGATGAGGGATTGCGCTATTTGTTTGAGCAGGAATACGCCAAACGAAAGCTTGAGTTGCGCGCCTGTCATCCGCGTGACCTGATAGATCAATTGATTGACATTGCACGCTTTACCCGCACACAACCAGCCATGTCTCGTGAACTCTTGTCGGCTGCCTGTCGATCCTACTTTGTTGAACTGTAGACAGATCGTCAGGATGTTTGCCATAGCGTATAATCGGGTACCATCATTCTATCAGTAACGTGAGTAATCTACATCTATGACAACACAACAGCTTCGTGCCGTTCTATGGGATATGGACGGCACACTCCTTGACTCAGCCGAATATCATTGGTTCGCCTGGCATGATGCACTAGCTGCCGAAGGATATCCGATCACATACGAGCAATTCCAGGCAACGTTTGGCCAACGCAACGATACCATTCTTCGTAGCTATTTCGGTCCTGATCTATCAGATGAGGAGATAGAGCGTATCGGTGATAACAAAGAGGAACAGTATCGCGAAATGGTCCGAACGCGTGGTGTCTCGTTATTACCGGGCGTCCACACATGGCTCACACGGCTGCGCACAGCCGGATGGCGCCAGGCGATTGCGACGGCTGCCCCGAAGAAAAATGCGACCACCATCATTGAGGTACTGAACATTGAGCCGTATATCGATGCGCTTACATCTGCGGAAGATGTTCAACGTGGAAAGCCCGATCCACAGGTGTTCCTTCTGGCTGCCGAACGTGTAGGTGTGCCACCGTCTCGCTGTATTGTGGTCGAAGACGCACCAGCAGGACTGGAAGGTGCGCGTCGTGCGGGGATGCGTACCATTGGTGTGCGTTCATCACATACCGATTTGCAAGCTGACATCGTTGTCGACACCCTTGATCAATTGGAAGCGGAAGCATTTGATCGATTGCAACCACTCTAAACACCGTTATTAGGAAGTCAGGGATCAAGAGTTTACAAGTGGAATTAACACCACAATTATTGCTTTCGGCATATTGTCAGGGCATTTTCCCTATGGCACACGATGATGGCAATATCTATTGGTATGACCCAGACCCACGTGCCATCATTCCCCTTGACACCTTCCATGTCCCTCGTCGTCTGGCCCGCACTGTACGGAATGGTGGATTCGATGTGCGTGTCAACCACAACTTTCGTGCAGTGATGGAGGCATGTGCTGAACCAGCATCTGATCGCGAAGGTACTTGGATCTCCCCAGAAATGATTGAGGCATACACCTTCTTGCATCAGTTAGGCTTCGCTCATAGTGTCGAAACTTGGTATGAAGACAAGTTGGTAGGTGGTCTGTATGGTGTTGCAATTCGTGGACTATTTGCTGGTGAGAGTATGTTCAGCCATATGACTGATGCCAGTAAAGTTGCACTGGTCTACCTTGTCGACCAACTGCGCAGAGGTGGTTTTGTCTTACTCGATACGCAATTTCTGACTGAACATCTGCTCCGCTTTGGTGCTATTGAAATCCCACAAACTGAGTACAAAGAACATTTGGCACAGGCACTTGCGGTCGAAACCTCTTTTAGATAAGATCAGATGTCCCTGCAAATGGCCCTTTCTTGCAACTGTTGCCCCCAAAGTCTTGAGAACCAGCTCTGGTTAACATCTTCTACGATAACTCAAAGATAGTACTGTTCTAGCACGGCAATCAAAATGGCATCGCTCTTGGCACATCATACTAGTAGATGGTGTGGGCATACCTTTCTGCGCTTGAACATTTATTGACAATTACCCCTTGATTTTTACAAAAAATCGATTAAAATTAATATCAATTAACCTCCCTAACAAAGGAGAACTATGCAATGCGACCACGAATCTTTCGTTTCTTGTTTGTGTTTTGTGCTCTGGCAATTGTCAGCAGCCTCAGTTTGACACAAGCACAACACGCTCAAGCACTCGTGTACGACAATTTTGAAGCAGGTATTGATCAGTGGAATATCTATCCTGGAGGTAGTGGGGCCGGAGAAGCAAGCATCAGTTCAGGAAGGGTTGGTGACACAGCACTCCACATAGATTATACCTTCCCAGACAACACTGCTTACCTTGATACCACTCGATGGAGTTGGGGTGGTGAAGATTGGAGCAATACCAGTCAACTACAATTCTGGATGTACGGTACAGCTTCAGGGCACACTCACTCTGTCCAAATCCATGACAATGGGAATGAATTGTTTGACGTAACCTTTGTTGATGACTTTGAGGGATGGCAGCAACAACGTTTTTTTTGGGAAAACTTCACCCGTAGTTCCTGGCAGCCGGATGATACACCAAACGATGGGCTAACCCTTACCGAAGTCACAGGTCTCACTTTTCGTATACGCGCTAATAGTGAGTCGGCTGGCTCGTACAAGCTGGATCAGATCGAAGTTAACGAGGAAAATGCGCCTATACCAGCACCTAAACCAAATGACCCGCCATCTGATGACGAATGGACATTAGTGTGGAGTGACGAATTTGATGGGACATCAATAGATACGAGTAAGTGGAATGTCCTTGATACACCTGGAATGATTAACAACGAACTTCACTACATTGCCCCAGACGACGTATATATAGAAGATGGCAATCTGGTTATTCGTAGTCAAGAGCGCGACTATGGTGGACGTTCATATACTTCTGGTAAAGTCACCACTGGAAGTGGCAAATATGATTTCACCTATGGTCGGGTTGAAATTCGTTCAAAACAACCAGCTGGCAAAGGGCTGCACGCTGCCCACTGGTTACTACAACATGAATGTGCTGGATTTGACCCATGTGTCACCTGGCCACCTGAGTTTGACATTTTAGAAGTATTGGGTGATCAAACCACAACCGTTCATCAGAACGTGCACTACGGCACTTGTTATCACTGTCGCTGGCCTGACAATGCTAGCTCACCGAAATCAACCACTGTCTCTGATACATCGCAAAATTACCACACGTATGCTATCGAATGGGAGCCAGATGAAGTACGTTGGTATATTGATGATGTGCAAACCCATACGTGGAATGGTCCGAACATTTCTGACGAACCAATGCAGATCATCTTGGATACCGCCGTTGGTGGCGATTGGCCAGGTGCCCCAGACGATAGTACCGTATTTCCGGCCTATCACTACATTGATTATGTGCGGGTGTGGCAGCGTAACGGCGACACACCTGACCCCCAACCAACTCCAGAACCTACTCCAACACCTGCACCCGATCCGGGTAATCCTCAACCAATAGGCCCTGACGGCGAGTGGACCCTCACCTTTGAGGATGAGTTTGACACCCTTGACACAGATGTCTGGCATACCATGTGGGGCTTGCCAGGTGCCTACTGGGATCATGTGCAGTGGTCAGACGAAATCATGAAGCACGATAATGTCTGGGCGGAAGACGGCAATCTGGTGGTACGACACCAGGTCCGTGATGGCGAGATCACCTCTGGCGTTGTCACGACCCGTGAACGCTTCACCCAGCGCCATGGCTACTTCGAGGCACGGATGCAGATGTGTCAGACCCAAGGCGTGCTCAATGCCTTCTGGATGCAACGTTCACCTGACTTCTGGCCACCCGAGATTGATATAGTAGAAATTCTCGGTAAAGAAATCACCCGTCCATTCACTACGATTCACTATGGATATCCTGAACATCTGAATGCAGGATTTAATGAAATTACAACAGTAAACTACGCCAGTGATTTTCACACCTTTGGGGTAGAGTGGAATACCGATGAACTCATTTGGTACATTGATGGTGAGGAATACTGGCGTGTTGACAACCCAGGTGGAAACTTCGACGCCCACGAAATGTACATGCAGTTCAACATGCATTCAGGCAACGGCTGGTCCGGGCAACCCGATATGAACGATACCAAGCCATGTTACATGAAGGTCGACCATGTACGCGCGTGGCAGCGCCCATAAGCCGCAACTCTAATAGACCCAGGTGAACAATACTTAGCCATGTTCACTTGATGAACAAGACATATTGTAAAGGGCCTAAC
Source organism: Chloroflexota bacterium (assembly GCA_039178835.1). Lineage (GTDB taxonomy): Bacteria > Chloroflexota > Chloroflexia > Chloroflexales > Roseiflexaceae > AL-N1. The sequence continues at coordinate 23,326 of JBCDFA010000020.1, read as the reverse complement.
ACCGTGACGAAGTCATCTGGTATTAGGCCCTAACGACCATCCTAAAAACACAGAGCTACTCTGTGATCTCATCATAAACAAACATACCGCAAGAACAAGGAAGATCTTCACAATGCAACCACGACATTTTCAATTCCTATTGGTCTTCTGTATAGTAAGTTCTCTCAGCGCTTTTGCGCTAACGCACGCACAGGCAAACAATACATCGCTTGATACATCTATTACCCAAACAACACCATCGACTGCACATGATCTTGGTAAGGGTATTAACTTTGCCAATGCGCTTGAGTACGCAAACGAAGGCGATGGTGGTGTCGTCTTGGAAGAAGCTGACTTTGAAGTCGTCAAACAAGCTGGTTTCGACACAATTCGTCTTCCAGTTAGCTGGCCATATCACACAGATAAACAAGCACCGTATACCATCGATCCTGCTATTTTCGACCGGGTGGATTGGGCAGTTGATCAGGCAGTTCAGCGCGACCTCAATATCATTATCAACATACACTATTATGATGATCTTAATAACAACCCTGAGGCCGAAAAAGACCGCTTTCTCGCCATATGGCGACAGGTAGCTGAACACTATCAAGACAGCAGCGATCACGTGTACTTTGAAGTCTTTAACGAGCCTCATGGTGCCTTTAACAATGCCCCCGACACCTGGAATGAATTCTTCGCAGACGCAGTTGCTGTGATACGTGAGAGCAACCCTTTACGCCCTATTATTGGAGGACCCGTTATCTGGAACTCTGTCCATTGGTTAGGCGACTTCACCATACCTGATGATCCCAATATTATTACGACCATTCACTACTATGAACCATATGCTTTCACCCATCAAGGCGCTGAATGGCTTAACCCCTCTCCCCCTGTGGGAACTGCCTGGACAGGTAATGAGCCAACCCTTTTGTGGCTTACCTGGTCATCAAGAGATATCAGCGAAGAATGGCAAACGAGTGAGTCAGGTGAAGATCATTTTATGGTGACATTTAAGGAACCCAATGCCTGGCTTCAATTACGTGCACCTGTTGCAGTGCAAGGCTATGAGTCGCTTTATATGCGCGTCAAAGGAGCGTTCAGTCTTAGTGCTGGATGTGCCAGCCAGTTACAACAAGTGCAAACACAAGATGGCTGGAATGACTATTACATGGATGTGAGCGGATGTGAAAGCATCGATGATATTGTTATACAACACAATGGGCAGGCCCAGAACCCTATGCTTCTATCGAAACTTGAGTTGCACAGTGCCGACAATGTCATCGACTTTCTGTCAACCAGTGCCGAATACACCAAGTATTTGTTTGATACCCTGGAAGCATGGGCTGAAAAACACAACACCTCAGTTTTCTTAGGTGAGTTTGGTACATATTACCCAGGCGACTTGGAGGAAAGAGCAAGCTGGACCGATTTTATTCGCGCTGAGGCAGAAGCACGTGGCTTTGCGTGGGCATACTGGGAACTACGGGCAGGCTTCGGGGTCTATGACTACAGTGCCAAAGACTGGATTGAGCCATTGTTTGATGCGCTCATGCCCTCCGAGAATCCTGCTCACCAGGGACCCAGCGGCGAGTGGACTTTAACCTTCGAGGATGAGTTTGACACCCTCGACACCAATATCTGGCATACCATGTGGGGCACAGCAGATAACTATCGGGATCAGGTTGATTGGTCCAACGAAATCATGAAGCACGATAATGTCTGGGCAAAAGATGGCAACCTGATTGTTCGTCATCAGATTCGTGAGGGTCAGATTACGTCGGGAGTCGTAACAACGCAAGAACGTTTCACTCAACGTCATGGCTACTTCGAGGCACGGATGCAGATGTGTCAGGCCCAAGGTGTACTTAATGCCTTCTGGTTGCAGCGTAATCCTGATCTCTGGCCACCTGAGATTGATGTAGTGGAAATTCTGGGTAAGCAGATCACCCACCCCCATACCAGCCTCCACTATGGGTATCCTGAACACCACACAGTTGGCTCTAATAAAGATATGGGTGTGAACTATGCCGATGGGTTTCATATCTTTGGGGTAGAGTGGAATACCAACGAACTCATTTGGTATGTTGATGGGGAGGAATACTGGCGCACAGATAACCCAGGGGGGAACTTTGATACTCACGAAATGTATGTGCAATTGAAGATGCACTCAGGCAACGGCTGGTCCGGGCAACCCGATATGAACGATACGACGCCCTGCTATATGAAAGTCGACTATGTACGAGCATGGCAACGCTCGTAGTCATAAGAAAGGCATTTGAATACGCGTATCAGCCAGAACATCTTGGTATTTTTAGTATGATGTTCTGGCTAATTCTAGCTGATATGCAATCTACACATATGCTTTGCAGAGAACGCCGGTCACAGATCGATTCTAACTAAGCACATTACATATGATGGAAATACTTTGCAAGGAGATTTTTGCAATGAAGCACTGGTTCTTCAAAACGTTTCTCGTCTTCTCTATGCTCATAATAATTGGTAGTTTTGGCCTTATCCAGGCAAGAACTACAGCAACATCTACACACCCTCATAATCCCCAAACAGAGCAAACAGCAGCGGGGCAGATGGACAAACAGCGCACTCTATCAAATGAGCCAGCGACCGCCGACACAGACTGGACATTGGTGTGGAGTGATGAATTCGACGACACAACCGTGGATACGAGCAAGTGGAATGTGCTCGATACGCCGGGTATGATTAACGACGAACTCCACTATATTGCACCTGACGATGTGTCCATTGCAGATGGTAATCTCGTCATTAGTAGCCAGAAGCGCGATTATGATGACCGCGAATATACCTCTGGCAAAGTAACCACCGGAAACGACAAATTCACCTTCACCTATGGGCGGGTCGAAATTCGCTCGAAACAACCAGCCGGAAAAGGGCTTCACGCTGCACACTGGTTGTTACAACACGAATGTGATGGATTCTCACCCTGCCCTACATGGCCACCAGAATTCGACATTATGGAAGTATTGGGCGATCAAACCACAACCGTTAACCAAAATGTCCATTATGGGCTGTGTGAAAGATGTCGTTGGCCCAACAATCTGGACTTCCCACAAGCAACCACTGTATCTGATACCTCAGAAAATTATCATACCTATGCCATTGAGTGGGAGCCAGACCAGGTACGGTGGTATATCGATGATGTGCAAACCCATACGTGGGATGGCCCGAACATCCCCGATGAGCCGATGCAAATTATCCTTGATACGGCGGTTGGTGGCAATTGGCCAGGTGCACCAGACGACACTACCGTATTTCCGGCCTACCACTACATTGATTATGTGCGGGTGTGGCAACGTGATAACGACCCACCAGCCCCTACGCCTACACCCAGCCCCACACCCATAGAGGAGACGCCACCATCGGTATATCTACCACTCATTGGCCAGGGATCGACAAATCCTTCTGAACCACCAGTTACTATACCAACTGCAACACCTACAACCGAGCCAGCAGCCTCGCTTGACCTTGGCAAAGGCATCAATTTCGGTGATGCGCTTGAGCACCAGAATGAAGGCGATGGTGGTGTGGTGTTGGAAGAAGCCGATTTCGATCTGGTCAAACAGGCAGGTTTTGACACGATTCGTCTGCCTGTTAGCTGGACCTATCACGCCTCTGAGCAGGCGCCATATACCATCGACTCAGCTATTTTTGATCGAGTCGATTGGGCCGTCGAACAAGCGGTTCAGCGCGACCTGAACATTGTCGTCAATATGCATTTTTACCACGACTTCAACAATAATCCTGACGCAGAAGAGGAACGCTTCCTGGCCCTCTGGAAACAGATAGCTGAACACTACCAAAATAGCAGTAATCGTGTGTATTTTGAACTGCTGAATGAACCCAATGGGGTTTTTAATGACGCTCCCGAGCGCTGGAATGAGTTGTTTGCTCAGACTGTGTCGATTATCCGTGAAAGCAACCCTACACGGCCAATCATCGCTGGGCCAGCCGGATGGAATGTGATCGACTGGCTCGGCGATTTCGACCTCCCTGCTGATCCCAATCTTATTACCACTGTCCACTACTACGAACCGCACTCCTTCACCCATCAAGGGGCTGACTGGCTGGGAGATCCGCCACCAGTTGGCACCTCGTGGAATGGCGATGAGCCAACCCTCTTATGGGCCACATGGTACTGGTCCGAAAATGTCAAAGATGAATGGCAAACCGATGATCAGGGGAATGATCAGCTTCTGTTGACGTTTGAACAACCTGATGCACGCTTCCAATTGCACGCCCCGGTAGCAGTACAAGGCTATAGCACCATCGATATGCGTATACAGGGCGCTTTCAATCTGCAAGTCGGCTGTCCAGGGAAGCTGCAGGATCTACAAACAGCAGAAGGATGGAATGACTACGAAGTGGATCTCAGTGAATGTGAGAGCCTTCGTGATGTCATCATACAACAGAATGGCACAGCCCAGACACCGATGCTCGTTTCAGAACTGACACTGCGTGGTGCAAACAAGGACTTAGATTTACTGGCAACCAGTATGGAACGAGCACAATATCTATTTGACACGCTGGCGCAATGGGCTAATCAGCACAATACCACCGTGTTCCTTGGAGAATTTGGAGCCATCTCCAAAGCCAATCTCATCTCACGGGCACATTGGACTGAGTTTGTTCGATCTGAAGCAGAGGAACATGGCTTTGCATGGGCCTATTGGGAACTGCGTGCCCAAAACTTTGGAGCGTATGACTCTGCTGAGGGAGCCTGGATTGCACCACTCCTTGAAGCACTTATGCCTGCCGAAACATCGCCAGCGGACCCTCAACCAATAGGCCCTGGTGGCGAGTGGACCCTCACCTTTGAGGATGAGTTTGACACCCTTGACACAGATGTCTGGCATACCATGTGGGGCTTACCAGGTGCTTACTGGGATCACGTCCAGTGGTCGGACGAGGTCATGAAGCACGATAATGTCTGGGCAGAAGATGGCAATCTGGTGGTACGCCACCAGGTCCGTGATGGCGAGATCACCTCGGGGGTTGTCACGACCCGTGAACGCTTCACCCAGCGCCATGGCTACTTCGAGGCACGGATGCAGATGTGTCAGGCCCAAGGGGTGCTCAACGCCTTCTGGATGCAACGAAACCCTGATCTCTGGCCACCGGAAATCGATGTGGTAGAAGTGCTTGGTAAAGAAATCACTCGTCCACACACAACGATTCACTACGGGTATCCCGAGCATAAAGTCGCGGGGTTCAATGAAGACACCGGCATCAACTATGCAAACGATTTTCACACCTTTGGAATGGAATGGGATGCGGACCAACTTATCTGGTACATCGATGGTGAGGAATACTGGCGGGTACTCAATCCTGGAGAGAATTTTGACGCCCACGAGATGTATATGCAGTTCAACATGCACTCAGGCAACGGCTGGTCCGGGTATCCCGATATGAACGATACCACGCCCTGCTATATGAAAGTCGACCATGTGCGAGTCTGGCAACGCCCATAGGTCGCAATCCTGGCAAACGGCTAGCGTATCCACATTTGCGGTTTAAGCACGAGATATCATAGAAGAGATCACCACTCCATCACAGAACCATAGTGGGGTGGTGATTTCTTATAAAGATACGCATTATTCGGTACAGACGCATCTACAAACAAGCCCTTATCCTCTTGTCTCAAATGAGAATACCGTTTTACAGTCGAGAGTAAAAGTGGTCGGGGCGATATCACACGCTAACAAGATGAAACAAGGCTTTTGTATGTCCTGATTCATTAATAAGACGACATGGCTGTTGCAGAGACCTGCAAACCGTGGCACCATGCGCTTTATGACTCAAATTCGTGAGAGGACGAACAGATGCAACAACGCACCACGTGTATCATTATCGGTGTTGTCGCAGCACTTGTTGCAACAACCTGTAGTTTTGCCGGCATTGCTGGAGTATTCCTGATGCGCGGATTTCAGGGCCAGCAAGAACAATTTGCCGAATTTCAAGCAACTGCTGAAACTATTACAGATGAGGCCATTACAGAAAGCTTTCCTACATCTCCGACAGAGAACCCACCTGCCGTACCACAACCGTCTGCTGATGCTTCAGACCTATCGACCGCACTCACACCACCATTTCAAGACGCCATCACACAGCATGCAGACGTGCCATTGTATCGGATCGAAGCCCGGTTCGATCCCGAGGCACTCACTATTACAGGTAATCAAACCATTACCCTGACCAATACAGAAGACGTTCCGCTCGATGAAATCTATCTGCGCCTGTATGCCAATGCGCCCCACTTCAATGAGGGTGCTATCACCATCGATGATGTGCAAGTTGATGGGCAGGTGGTGGACAGCCAACTTGAACGTGACGAAATAGACCTCAACATTCCGCTTTCCCAATCACTTGCTCCAGGCGAAAGCCAAACCATCAGCATGAACTTCACCACCACCATTCCTACATCGGGTGGGGGCTATGGCATCTTCAACGCTTCCGAAGGTGTCTTTTCGCTCTACCACTGGCACCCCGAACTGGCCATCTACAAAGACGGAGCATGGGTTCTGCACCCTGCTGCTGATCAGGGTGATCTCACCAACACCGACTCGGCGCACTACATTGTAACTCTGAGCGTACCAGAAGGCTATACCGCCGTGACCAGCGGCATCGAAAACGAGATAGCAACAAACGAAGCACACACATATCAAAGCATCAATGCGCTCTCACGCAACTTTGCTATGGTGATTAGCGATCAGTTTGAAGTGCTTTCACAAGAAGTCGATGATACAGTCATCAATTCATACTATCTGCCAGGCAGCGAAACAGGTGCACAATCAGCACTTGATGCTGCAGCCGAGTCGATGATCCTTTTCAATGAACGCTTTGGACCCTACGTCTATCCAGAACTGGACATAACCCAAATAGAGATGGGTGGCGGTGCAGCCGGTATGGAGTCCAGTGGCCTAATCCTGATTGGGAGCAGCTATTATGACCCAGAACTGGACCCCCTCGGCGGCTTTGGGTCCATCGTCGAAGGTATTGACTCTTTGAGCTTCCTGGACTTTGTCATCGCACATGAAGTTGCACACCAGTGGTGGTACAGCACCGTCGGCAGCGATGCATACGAACAGCCATGGATCGATGAAGGACTGACCAACTGGTCGTCAACCTTCTTCTTTGACGAGGTACGTGGCGAAGTGGCTGGCCAATTTATGCGTGAAACATTGCTCGGCTTACCCTACCAACTCACCCTCAGACAGGGCGACCAGCGGTTGGATCAGCCCGTCGATCAGTTTGATCAAAATGACTACGGTGCTATTGTCTATGGCAAGGGTGCACTCATGTATGATGTATTACGACAGGAACTTGGGGACGAGTTGTTCTTTGACTTTCTCCAACAGTACTATCAGCAACACCAGTTTGGGCACATTGATGGGGCTACATGGCGGCAAACCCTTGCGGATGTGGCTGGGCCAGAAGTCGCCGATGCCTTCTATGCCAAATGGGTCGAAGGTGACGCGATCACATCCGACGATCTACCAAGCAGCACATTTGGGCCGGGGCTCTTCGACGGGCTTGATGCGCTTGAGCAATTGCTCCCGACACCTGAAGGTGAGGACCCCCGCTAACCAACCGTAGCTCTCAAACGACGTAGGAGATTCTGATCAGAGTCTCTTACGTTGTTTGATGGCGAAATATTCATCAACAAACCGCACAGAATTTACGTAACACTCATTCATGCCTGATATTCTAAATCGTGCACCATATTGCTACACACACTCACACTGTCAAACTGCATAATCACGTGCTACAACAGAATAAACAGACGGTTTCAGGAGGAACGCATGACTGAGGAACATACATCCCAGCAGAATGAACAACGTGCTGCCTCGAATAACAAAGGCAGCGGTATTAAACTAGTCGCGCCAGCACGAGCCAACGAGCGAGCTGGTGAAATAAAATTTGTCGATATGCCCCGTGAACGTAGCGACCGCCTCGATGTCTTGGTACTCAATCCACCCTCCCCCGATGGCGATCTCTTCCTGCGTGACATTGCCCGTGTTGGACGACGCACCCGTGATGGTATCATCTGGCCCCAGACGGCACTCGCCCAGATTGGTGCGGTCGTACAGGAGGCTGGCTACACCGTCGATGTCATCGACGCCATTGGCCTTGGCATGACATGGGAGCAGTTTGAAAGCTACATGCTCAAACACAAACCACGTTACATGATCATCCACGCCACTGCCCCAACCCTGACCAACGACATGCGAACGACCTTCGTCGGTAAATCAGTGGGTACCATCAGCATGGCCATCGGCACCCACGTCACCCCGATGAGCCGTGAAACGCTGGAAAGCTATCCCTCACTCGATGTGGTGATCCGTGGTGAGCCTGAACTCTCCATTCTTGATGTCATTCAAACGATTGATCGCAAAGTCAACGAAGAGCAGGCACTCGAAACTGTCTCGGTTGGCAACCCCGATCTGACCGCACCGTGGCGCAAATTGCCCTTCCCCGATGCCTCATACCTCACCACTCGTGGGCGCTTCTTGGGCATCAACCCGGCGCTTGTCTCTACTGCATTGCGCGAAACCAAGGGCATTGCCTTCCGCGATATGCATGGTCAGGTACAGATCAACCCTGACAGACCTTTCATCGAGAATCTGGACGATCTGCCCATTCCGCTACACGACAAACTCCCCTGGCAGAAATACAAAGTACCGATTATCGGTGGACCATACACCTTTGTATTGACCAGTCGTGGCTGCCCTGCCGGATGTCGCTACTGCATCAAGCATGTCACCTACCAATCCAGCGTGCGCCACCGCAGCCCTGATCACGTCCTTAAAGAGATGTATATGCTCAAAAAGATGGGCATGAACCACATCCACTTCGAGGCCGATCTCTTCACGGTCAAAAAGGATTTTGTCTACGATCTCTGCAACACCATCATCAAAGATGGTCTGCAACTGCGCTGGAGTTGTAACAGCCGCGTTGACTTTGTTGATGAAGAGCAGCTACGTCTGATGAAAAAAGCAGGCTGTTTTATGATCGCATGGGGGCTGGAAAGTGGTAGCGAACAGGTCTTGAAGCGGGCCCGTAAAGGCACAACCACCAAGCGCATTTATGAAACCATTTCGGCCAGCAACCGCGCCGGTATTATGAACTGGGGCTACTTCATCATCGGGCTGCCGGGCGAAACGGTAGAGAGCATCCGACAAACCATTGATATTTCGAAGAAGCTCCCACTCGACATTGCACTGTTCCATATCGCCACACCCTATCCTGGCACCCCATTCTACTACGAAGCCGTCCAGAATGGCTGGATTCAGATGGACCGCTGGGAAGATTACGACATGTACAATCACACGGTACTCAACTACCCCGACCTCAGCGCGGCTGATCTCGAATACTGGGCCAAACGCGCCGCACGCGAATGGAGCCTGCGCCCAGGACCCATCAAGACCTTCCTGAAAGGTGCCACCAACCTCGATACACTTGGGCAACTCTGGCAAATCGGGACCAACCATATTCGCTGGATGGGCGGTAGTCTGACCAAGGTCCAGAGCTAGTTCCATACTAACGACCAATGATCCTTTCGTTCCTCCTGCAGACACCCTCCCCCTCTCTTTGGGAAGAGGAGGGTGTCACCCGAAGAGCGGAAAAGGTTTAGCAACCTTGTACTTCTCAAAACAACGTTAATACCTGTCAAATCTGTCATTCGAGTTCAGTTAAGAACTCATATCTTTGTCAAGCACAAGCGGCATACTAACACGAAACAGGTATGTCTCTCCACTTGAGGTTGGGTTCGGAAGAGATACCCTCTTCACCAGGGTATTGGATTGATTATCAGGAGCAGCACTCATGTATGTCCTCTATGCACAAGACAAAACCATGTTAGCCAAACGTTCAACCCTTTTTGAACAACGAATGGAGCCACTTCTTCAGGTTCTCGAAATGGCACATAACGATGGCACTATTCCCGCCAGCCTACCCGAGATCTCCCGCTATCTTGATGTTTGTCGCTGGCCGTTTCGCAAACTCGAATATTCCTTTGTCCTCGATGTACTGCTCAATCACCTCCAACCTGGCAACCGCTACCTCGACGCGGGATGTGGCGTAACCCCCCTGGCCCACACGATTGCCATGCGTGGTATACAAGTGGACGCCTGCGATGGTGACGAACGACAGATCACCGAACTCCAGCGCTTACGACCAGAACGTATCTATGGCTCAAACGTGCGCTATCTTACCCAGGACCTGACCAAACTCACCTACCAAAGCGAAACATTTGATGCCATTTCATGTGTCTCGGTTCTTGAGCACATACCGTCTCCACTGGACCAAGAGGCCATCAAAGAACTGTTACGTGTGCTCAAACCAGGTGGTGTACTTGTGGTGAGTGTTGACTTTACCCCACCTGCACCTCACATCATACAAAGAAACAAACTCGCATATTACCTACAGCGAGCAACCCAACTGGCCCGCAAAGGAGATATGCACGAACTCAAAGCAGGACTAGCACGCAAGCTTCACGCACAGCAAGTGGTCGCTCATGGTGACGCACGAGTCGCTCGCAGCGCCAATCAATGTTTTGAAATCAGCCATCTTGAGCAAGACATTTTGCCGCTCTTCAAGGGGCAGGAAATATCCAGTAATCTCCCTTTCTCCAGCGATCTGCGTTCGGTAACACCCACAGACGCTCGACATTTCTGGGAACTCGAACACGACCTGTATAATAACCAGGGGCAGCGGGCAGTGCTTCCGGTTGCGTTTATTGTGCAAAAAAGCGTCCTCGCCATGTCAGTTGTTGCGTAACATAAAGGAAGACCGGATGCGTATTGGCATTGATGTACGATATCTTTCACACGGATTGGTTGGCGGTGTGCATACTTACATCGCCCATTTCGTTCCCGCACTGATCGATCTTGCCGCACAACACGACATCTTCCTCTACGCTGATACCAAACGTCCGTTTGAACTCCATAGTCTCCCTGACCATGTCACCATGCGTTACCTTCCATGGCACAACCCGCTTTCAAGCATTCAACACGACCTGTTTATGCAGAGACAACTCATACAGGATAAGCTCGATGTGATGCACTACCCGGCCAACTACGGATTTGCCCCAGCCAGCACAAAAACCGTCATCACACTGCACGATGCCATCAATGTCATGCCACTCCACGAAATCATTCGAGGGCACCCCAAAAAGCCACGCACTATTGCGATGATGTCGTATCTCCATTACTGCACCATCGCCGCAGTGCGACGGGCCGATCTGTTGCTCACTGTTTCTGCCCACGCCGGACGCGAGATTGCCCACTACAGTACATTCACGACGGAACGAATTGTGCCAGTGCCACACGCGCCAACACCAGACCTCCAACGTATCACAGATGGTGCGACCCTTTCCGATGTACGCCAGCGACACCATATCAACACATCCTTTGTGCTGGCCGATGCACTCAAGAATCCAGCCGTGTTAGTACGAGCATGGCGACAGATGCCAGAACGTATGCGGGCAGACCGACACATCGTGTTCTTTGCCCGACGTCCAGATGTGCTACCCATCGTCCACGAAGCAGTGAGCGCCGGACATGCCCACCTGCTCATTCGGCCTTCACGTGCAGACCTGATCACACTCTATAGTATGGCAGATGCGTTTGTGTTCCCATCGTGGATTGAAGGCTTTGGCATTCCCATTCTGGAAGCCATGACCTGCGGCGCACCCGTCATCGCATCCAACCGTGGCGCACTCCCCGAAGTCGTTGGTGACGCCGGGCTCCTGGTAGATGCAGAAGACGACCAACACCTGGCCCAACACCTGACCAGAGTGCTTGAAAACCCTGCTGTTGGGCAGCAATTACGCGAACAAGGCTTTGCACGTGCTGCACAGTTTTCGTGGCGCAACACTGCACAACGTATTTTAGATAGTTATACACGAGTCGTGTCCAATGGATAGGAGCTTCCGGAAGCTATGAGGCAATTCTCACGCATTGTGGCCCGTAACTCAGCATTTGGGATGGGAGCGCAGATAGCCATCAAGCTACTGTCGTTCTGCTTCACCGTGCTCATCATCCGTAACCTTGGCGATGATGTATATGGACAATACACCACCATTGTCGCCTATGGTGCGATTTTTATCTTTTTTGCTGACCTGGGACTGAGCCCCTATGCAGTACGTGAGATTGCACGCTGGCGTGACGCACCCGATGGTATAGAGCGAGTCAATACCCTTTTTGGCAACCTGCTCGCCCTGCGCTTTTGTCTCTCGATTGTCGCTGGCCTGATGATTGTGGTTTCGGCATGGCTGACCGGCCAGCCACTGATCATTATTGGAGCCATTCTCCTCAACGCATTCGGGCTGGTCATCTACAGTGTCCACGGCGCAAGCGAAGCGGTGCTGGCCGGGTTCGAGCGCCTCGACATCAACGCTGGCGCACGGGTTGTCTATCAGCTACTCTTCGTTGTCGGTGGAGGTGTTGCACTCTGGTACAGCATGGGCTACTATGGCTTGATCGCCGCCACGTTGATCGCTATCACATGGATGACCTACATCTGCTGGCGCGGCGTCCAACGGCTGGGACTTCGCCCCAAACGCCCAACCTTCCACACCTGGCCAGCACTGATCCGCATCAGCATTCCGTTTGGCATTATCGGCTTCACGCTGGGGCTCTCCTACAAGTTCGACACGCTGCTACTCCAGCACTTTTTCGACTACGACACCGCAGGACATTACAACGCAGCATACACGTTAGTCTTTTCATCGTTTATGCTCTCAAACATCATCAACACCGCCCTGTATCCGTCACTCGCTCGCCAGTCCGCCACTGCCTCTGAAACTCTGCCAATGATCTACGAGCGGGCGATTCGCTACCTGCTGATGATTGGTCTCCCGATAGCCGTTGGTGGGTGGGCGCTCTCCGGCCAGATCATTCCTTTTCTCTACGAGACCGAGTTTATGCCAGCCATACCAGTACTCCAGATCATTATCTGGACCGTTCCACTCATGTTTATGACCGAATTTCTGGGGTATGCAGTCGTAATCTCTGGCCAGGAGCGACGGGTGGCACGCGCCGTTATTATTAGTACAACATGCAACATTCTCATCAATATCTTGGTCATTCCCCGTTTTGGGATTATCGGTGCGGCTGTAACAACCGTATTCACCGAGTTGGTACTGGTCACCCAATATGTTTGGATGCTACGTGGCATGTTGCGTCAACTCAACTGGGGGCATGCCCTTATACGACCCTTGCTGGCCACCCTGCTGATGGGTATGGCGGTTATTGCGCTGAGCCAACTGCCCTTGTTGCTCAATATTGCCATGGGAGTTCTTGTCTATGCGATTCTGCTGATTGTGCTGGGAGTAGTTGGCAAAGAAGAACTCCACTTTGTACAAAGTTTACGTCAACGTCAGGAAGCGACTTCCTAGAACTGAGCAGGTGTTGCTATGAAAATCGTTCTCCCAGTTCACCACTTTCCACCACGCTACACTGCCGGGGCTGAACTCTACACCTTCCGATTGGCTCGCTGGCTGCATACCCATGACCACAATGTAGAGATTGTATGTATAGAGAATGTCGATTGGCGCAGCGAGAAAAACGATCTGACGGTGACACAGGACACCCATGAGGATCTGCCGGTCTGGCGTGTCGATCTCACTATCACCGCTGATCGCTGGTGGCCCCGTAACTACGACAATCCCCTGCTGGGCGAGTGGTTTGCCAACTACCTCGCCCACAGCCAGCCAGACCTGGTGCACTTCCAGGCTGGGTATCTTATTGGCAGTGCGCCACTTCGCGCCGCCCATGCAGCAGGTATCCCAACTGCCCTGACCCTGCACGACTACTGGTTTCTCTGCCCACGTACCACACTACAACGCGGCGATGGTTCACTCTGCACTAAAATCCCCGATGATCCCGCCGGATGTGCCTGGTGTATGAAACTGGAGGGACGGCGCTATCGTCTAGCCGATAAACTTACCCAGGGTCTGGCCAGCCATATGGTGGGGAACATTGTCCTGCAAAAAGAGCGTGACCAGATCGCCCGTCGACGGATCAATCTCCGGTCTGCGTTAGCCCTTCCCGACGCCATCATTGTCCCATCACGTTTTCTGGGGTCGCAATTTGCTTCGTATGTTGATACAGAACGTCTGCATGTGTCAAAACTCGGAATTGATCTCACACCCTTTCATGGCATCCACCATGGGCCATCCGATGACGTGTTGCGGATCGGCTTTACCGGCCAGGTTGCCCAACATAAAGGTGTCCACTTGCTTATCGAAGCATTCCGCAACATCGAAGCGGGCAAACAGCCAATCGAATTACACATTTATGGCGGGCTGGACCGTTATCCACAGTATGTGAATCGGCTACGTCGGATGGCCGCCAACGACGAGCGTATCTTTTTCCATGGGCGTTTTGAGAACAAGGATGTAGCCAGCATTTTGCATGGGCTTGATGTGAATGTGGTGCCATCCACCTGGTATGAGAACAGCCCCTTGTCCATTCTCGAATCGCACGCTGCCGGAACACCCGTCGTCACCAGTGCGATGGGGGGCATGGCTGAACTGGTACGCGACGGTATCGATGGGCTACACTTCCAACCAAATGATGTCGATGATCTGACCCGACAACTCCAGCGGCTGGTCAACGAGCCGATGCTGCTCGAGCAGATTCAGGTGGGGGTGCCACTTCCACGCAGCATCGACGATGAAATGCAACAGTTGCTTGGTATCTATCGAGATATCATCATCAAAACTGACCAGCATCTGCAAGGAGTTGCTTGATATGTCACCGCGTGTTCTCATCATTGTGCTTTGCTACAACGGTATCGACCTGACACTGGAGTGTCTGGAATCGCTGCGCCACATTGCATATGAAAACTATGATGTGCTGATTGTGGATAATGCGTCGCACGATGGTACACCAGCAAAAGTGCGCGAATATTTCCCGAATGTACACGTGATTGAGACCGGGGCAAATCTGGGCTTTGCAGCAGGCAATAATGTCGGGCTGCGTTATGCCCTGCAACACCAGTACGACTATGCTCTGCTGCTCAACAACGACACCGAAGTAACACCGGATTTCCTGCGTGCGCTGATTGATGTAGCAGAGTCGGATGCTTCAATTGGCGTCTTTGGGCCCACCATTTGCTACCACGAACAACCAGATATCGTCTGGTCCGCCGGTGGCACAATTGACTGGCAACGTGGGAATAGCGGCATGATCGGTCTTGGGGAACACCAATCAACCCTGCCCAACCAACCACGCGATGTGGATTTTGTAACGGGGTGTGCACTACTCTGCAAATGTCGAGTACTGGAACGCATTGGTCTCTTAGACGAGCGTTTTTTTATGTATTATGAAGAAAGTGAGTGGTGTGCACGTGCGACTCGGGCTGGCTTTCGGATTGTACACGTCCCGCAATCGCATATACTACACAAGATACCGCTTGATGCACGGGCGGATCAACCATATGTTGCCTATTATATGACCCGTAATCGATTGTTGTTCCTACGGGCAACCAGTGCACGTTTGTCTGCCTGGTTTCATGCCCTGATATTGCAGGATGGGCGGACGCTGTTGAGTTTGAGTCTTCGCCCAAAATGGCGCACGAGAAAACAGCACCGTAATGCGATGTTACACGCCTGGAGTGATTTTTGGCATGGGCGGTTCGGTGCACTCAGACATGGATAGTCAATAGATACCTGGAAGGCTTTTGTATGCGTATCCTGTGGCTTTCGGCCTGGTGTCCGTTGCCAGCCGACAATGGCATTAAACTACGTACTTCTCATCTGCTACGGGCGTTAGCGCAAAAACACACTGTAGATCTGCTTACTTTTGCACCTGATGTGCCAGAAGCAACCAATCGCCAACAATTAGCCGATCTGTGTGAAGCGGTCGAACTGATTCCTGAGACACCGTTTGCAAACCATGTGGCGGGGCGCATCCTGGGCTGGTTCACACCACGTCCACGTTCGATGGTCGCGAATCATAGCACTGCTATGGCTGAGGCCGTCCAGCGTCGTGCTGAACAACCCTATGATCTGGTGATTGCGTCTGATCTGCACATGGCACCCTACGCACTGATGCTGCCCAATGTTCCACGCATGATTGAGGAGATTAAGCTTGCACTTCTGCGTGATCAGTTTATCCAGCAGAAACACCTTCCTTCTCGCTTGCGTACCGGATTGACCTGGCTCAAAACCAGTCGGTATATTGCTGCACTGCTCTCCCATTTTGCTGGTGTTACGGTTCCCTCGCAGCGTGAACTGGCACTGGTCAATGCACTGGCCCCCCGTTACACCCATCTGGCAGTGATCCCAAATGGCGTCGATGTGCAGGGATACAGTGGGTATTTTACCACCCCTGACAACCACAAACTGGTTTATCCGGGGGCGATTTCGTACCATGCTAACTTTGATGCAGTGAGCTACTTTTCCCATGCAATACTTCCACACCTTCGTCAGAAACATCCAGATGTAGAGCTGGTTGTCACTGGTAAAGCGACACCCGAACAGATCGCGGCGTTGCCCTCAACTGAAGGCATACACTTTACTGGATATGTAGACGATATTCGGCCTGTGGTTGCGGGTGCCTGGGCCGAGGTGGTGCCCATTCGTGAGGGCGATGGAACACGGCTCAAAGTCCTCGAAGCCCTTGCGCTTGGGACACCTGTTGTTACTACCACCAAAGGCATCGAAGGGCTGGAACTACAGCCAGAGCAGGAGGTATTGGTCGCTGACACAGCGGAGGATTTTGTAAGCCAAACGATGCGGCTGCTCACATCGACCACGCTACGCCAACAGCTTGCTGACCGAGGGCGGATCGCAGCACGACGGTATGACTGGCAGCATAGCACACAACACTTTGTGCACATGGTCGAGGGGATCGTGAACGACGCGTATGGTATCGAGTTACGCGCCCGCCTGACTCCACGCTTGCCACGTCAACTGTTATAGTGTTCGCAATAACAAAAAAGGCCCACCTGCGGAAGGTGAACCTCAGACGACCAGTATGATGAGGAATACGAGCTTTACACAACCTCATATGTCAGATCAATCAGCCCAAGCGCCTCGTTGGCCCGCTCTTCAGCCTCCATAGTCTTGATGCGGTGATGAAGATAGTCGTAATCAATCTGCTGGCGGCGGGCAATTCCTGCTGCGTCGACCACATCGTGTTTACCCTGTGCCTCTCCGCGCCGCAACAACAGCTTGTGGATCAACACATCTTCAGGGGCAAGTACAGAAACATTTGCACCTAACAACGGCATGCGACGGATTTTGGCGATCATCGCCTCATCAAGCTCGAACGGGTAGCGGGAACTCCCCTGCCGAATGCTCAGATCATCGAAGAATTTGATGCTGCGCCAGATAATGCGCTGGCCATCACACTGCACCGTTTTCTGGCGGGTTCGCAACAGATCAATAATAGTTTTCAATTGTCCAGGACTCACCAGAATATCAACATCCTGAATAGGGCGTCGGTTGCCATATAAATGGGCTGCAGCACCCGCGCAAACGGCCCAGGTAACTTGCTGTTCGTCAAAAAGGCGCTGGATAAACCCTACATTCCCTGCTATGAGTGACATATCTGTTCCTTATATAGATCACAATGCGCGGTACCACAACACATATTACGTTTTAGCATAGGCCATTACCATCGTATTACAAGACAACAGATAGTCCTGTTTTATAATCACCCAATAAGAAATCAATACTATCATAGTACTAATAGCGCTGAGTACTCCACACATCTCTGTGCAACTCCATTTCAAAAAACCGGACTTCAAGACCCATCCCCTGTCGGCCAAGGCGAAAATAGTGACGGAGATGTATGTAGTTTGGCTGATCGAGTACCTGGCTGTTGAAACTGGAGCCTGTTCTACGCCAATCATCAGTTACATGACGAAAACCCAGCCGCTCATAGCAACGAACTGCCCGCTGATTGGGTGCCGCAACATCCAGCACCATCACCCGAAAATCCAGATGAAAAAAGTAATAATCGAGAAAGGTCGTGAGTGCTTCTGTTCCCAAACCACGCCCAACAAATGGCGACCCCATCGTAATCCCGAGCCGCGCACTACTACGTTCCTTGTTGATCTCGCGGATCGAAATGCGCCCCGCCAACCTGCCACTGCGATCTTCGACCGCCCACACGCGATTGGACGCAGACATATCAAACTCATAGTACCAGTCATCACGATCAAAATCATACTGTCGGGGCAAATTCCACAAGGGGTCCAGCGGATCGTCATATGGTGGCCACTGATTGGCCAAAACATCATCTCGATACCGCCACGGGCGGATCGCTACTCTCGTGCTATGTAGTTCCATGGGGCCTCCATCCATATAGACTGCCATCGAATGGATAATGGCGGAGCGCTATCATTGTGCGAACAGCTTCACTCGTTTGTTGGGCTCGCGTTATCAGATCATCAGGGTATGCAAAACGTTGCTGGTGGGCGATAAACTCATCTTCATCGTCAAGAATAATATCATTGGTCGCAGCTGACCAGATGACATCAAGATCGAGATCAATAAACCGTAGTGTCTGATCCCGCCATGTTGCTGGCGTCGCAATATTCACATAGTGTAAGCGAGGTTGCCAATCTGTATGCCATAACACTTCCAGATTGTACCAACGATCTGACCAATAGCAATTCAGCATATGAAAGGCCGTGGTGTATGAACCACGATAACTCTCAAGCGTCATTCCTGCTTGACCAAACAACATAATCAATCCCGGTTCCTCACCGACAAATGTTGTTGTGTAGCGATAATGAAGACTCCCATCGTATTTCGTTGAGTGCACGATATACGACTGTGGAACGATAGATTGATCCATATAAAACGATGTGAATGGCAATGTTTTGCGTCACAGATATCTATTGTACCTGTCTTTCGGCACTATCGCCAACAATGAGCTGAGCGAGTTCTGGCAGGACCTCGCCCGGTGTCGCCAATACCACCGAATCAGCCATAAGTGAATAGATGGAATCGCCAACATCAATGGTCATTGTCAGTGCCTTCACACGTTTCGCCACAAAAGGAAAAGAAGAAACTGGTTCAATAGCTGCCACAGAACCAACACATAGAAAGAGATCACACTGCTCAACCGCCTTCTGGGCACGTCGTAGTTCGGCTTGGGGCAGACCCTCGCCAAACAGTACGACATCTGGTCGCAAGATACCACCCGAGAAGGGGCTGCGTGGTGGTACTTCACCAACTTCTTCCCACTCAGAAAGAATACGCCCGGTATCGTAACAACGACTACGTAACAAACACCCATTGAGTTCTACTACATCCCGCGAACCAGCACGCCAGTGAAGGCCATCAATTGTCTGGGTTACCAGTGTAAACGTGGGGTAATACTGCTCAAGATCAACCAGCGCATAATGAGATAGACTTGGTTCTTTGGCAGCCGTCAACTGCCGTCGATACTCATACCACTCCCACACAAGACGCGGATTGCGAACCAACCCTTGATGGGTTGCTAAATCGTGAACATCATACTTCGCCCACTCACCGGCGTGAGACTCACGAAATGATGGTACATGGCTTTCTGCTGCCATCCCTCCACCAGTCAATACCACAACAGACTGAGCATCTCTCAGCCGTTGCACCAAATCATCAGATAACGCGAGTGACATTGCTGGCCCTCCTTAGAATACAGACACAGGAGTAACTACAACGCCCTCACAAGATATGAGGTCCATAGTTTTCCCAGAATACTTGCAATTTTCGATAACGTCCCTCTATTCTACCACGTCTGACACCTTGACATAGCAGGACGCAACTTTATGCGGCTATTGTTCGTATTATAAAGTGAGCACATACAAAGACCACTTGAGTTGCCTGATCGATAACGGTATGCTACCCTAACGTTGGTACAGTAGAAAGAATAAAAAGAGTATTTATTTAAGCTAACACTATGGCTCAAATGCGTCACATTCTTTGTCCATCCTGTCATCGCTCGAACATTCCCAGAGCACGGTACTGCCAGTACTGTGGCCACGATATGATTCTGAACAACGATGGCCCACGGTACTATATCACCCGCGTTCTTAAAACGGGAGGGCAAGGTGCTGTCTACGAAACGATTGACGATAAGGGCGATGTCTACGCAGTTAAAGAACTGATTGATCGGTCGGTTGATCCGCGTGAACGGGCCGAGGCCATTACCCGTTTTGAACACGAGGCCGAAATTCTTGAACACCTAAACCACCCACAAATCCCACGCGTCCATACCTCATTTAAGGATGAAGGACGGTACTATCTTGCGATGGATTTTGTGCATGGTGAAGACCTTGAACAGCTTCTCGATCGGGAAAAAATCATGCCGGAAGACGAAGTCTTTGTGCTGGCCGAGAAGATCTGCGATGTTCTGGAATATTTACATGCCAGTGGTCTGATTTACCGTGATATGAAACCATCCAACGTGATGGTTGATCGACAGCGCAACAACGTTAAAATCGTCGATTTTGGTATCACCAAAGTGTTGCAGCGATCTCACGAGCATGGGGACTACGGCACACCAGGATACGCACCACCTGAACAATATCAGGGCCTCACCACCGTTGAGTCGGACATCTATGCGCTCGGAGCCACACTCCACCATGCCCTTACCGGACGCGACCCGCGTGGAGAAAAGCCGTTCACCTTTCCACCTGTGCGCGAACTCAAACCCCATATTTCGCCACGTACTGCTGGTGCTATTGATCAGGCATTACAATGGCAACCAGAGGATCGGTATCGTTCCGTTGTTGCATTCCGCCGCGCACTTTTAGCCGACCTTACACCAAAGCCACAATCACAACCAGAACCACAACGCAAGCCAACGGCACCAGCCATCTATGCGCGACCACAAGACAGTGTGTCTAGTGCAACAGTCGTGTATCAGGAAGCTCCTCCACAAAATGCAAGTGCCCAATCGCTGCCACTACCAGATCAGGCACCATCCAAACCTAAAAAACGGCGTCGCCCCATTCGGCAACGGATCATGGGATTTATTCATAGATTAATTTCGCTGCTCGTATTTGTTATTGTGATGGGATTTATCCTATCATGGCTTTTCCCTGCACAATTTCAGACCTACACACCGCAGGTTATCTCTTTCTTCCAATCACTCTTTGTGACCTATATAGCTCCTCAAATACAAGCCCTATTGTGAGCTTGTCAGAAAGCAATTCCTCGTGCATTTTGGCAGCTGTGTTAGAGTTGTAATAGAGTAATTCGAATTACATTGACACACATGTAATCATATTCTATACTTAAAGCCATTAACTATCCCATATACAGATTTTCGCCCATATTGTGGCGATACATAATAGAAAGAGTTTGCACATGAACACCGCAACTCAAGAGCACGAAGCGCTCGATGCGTATTCGCGTGCTATCACGACCGCCGCAGATCGTGCGGGACCAGCGGTGGTCAAAGTCGAAACAAACCAGGGACGTAATCAGCCACAGGGGCGCGGCATGCCACCGCAGGGGATCGGCTCTGGCGTTATCTACAGCAGCGATGGCGCGATCCTGACCAACGCCCATGTGGTAGCAGGCTCCTCACGCGTCACGGTGACGCTCCCCGACGGACGCAGCCTTCCCGCAGGAGTCATTGGTGCAGAGCCGGCTCAGGATTTAGCAATTCTACGTGTGGGTGTCAAAGGGTTACCTGTTGCCCAACTCAGCACAGCACCACTACGTATTGGGCAGCTTGTTGTTGCTATTGGTAATCCATACGGTCTGGATTTCAGTGTAACGGCTGGCGTGGTCAGTGCTTTTGGTCGCTCGTTCCCGCTCACTCACGACCAAAAGCTGGAGCACCTCATCCAGACCGACACACCGATCAATCCTGGTAATTCGGGCGGACCTCTGGTTGATGTGCAAGGGCGCGTGGTCGGTATCACTACAGCCATTCTGCCCTATGCTCAGGGACTTGGATTTGCCATCCCCAGCACCACTGCCTACGATGTTATTGCACGCATCAGCGAACAACATCGGAAAGGACTCCATCGTGGAACGCTGGGTATTAGTGGTCTCGACATTGGTATCGATGAAGGGACTCAACGACAGCAACAATTGAAGCAGCGCAGCGGTGTGCTGTTGCTCGAAGTTGCTCCAGGTGGTGCAGCAGCGAAGGCCAGCCTCCGTACCGGCGACATCCTGTTGTCAATGAGTGATCGTCCTGTCGAGAATGTAGGTGCATTACGCAAAGTAGTCCAGGCACTACGTGGTAAAGGGCCATGGCGCGTGAACTTCCTACGTGAGGGTCGCCGCCGCAGCGTTACGGTGACGCCAACGTTCTAGTTCTAGCTTCCGGAAGCTACCTATCCCGCCACTTGGGTATGTCGAAGGCGGCGGGATAGGTTTTGATCCACGACACAAACCTCCTCCTTGTTCCCTCAGCGCATCGAAGGGGTCCTACCGATCCACGAACTTATCGAGAACCGCAGACCATATCTCCGAATTCCCAGCGAATCAATGATATCCGAGCTTCCAGAAGCCTGGCTACAACGCATACGCTGCGCGAGTCGAGGGTTCGACATGCTCACGATCCACCTTCGGGTCCACCCATCCCATTACACCAGCGCAGGTTGAGCCTGTCGAAACCGCAGCCCGCCATTGCCATAAACTCTACGAGTCACAGCAATTCAGCTCCCGGAAGCTTGCGTACAGCGCATACGCTGCACGATTCGAGGGTTCGACAAACTCACAGGCTGTTTACTATACACCGCCTATGGAACCGGATTGCGCAACTAGCCTCTCTTACATGTTTCAGTACGCTCGGCGAATCAACGATACTCGAGCTTCCGGAAGACGATAATTCGAGTACTCTTCGAGCGTAGTATATCTGTCTTCCAGAAGCTTGCGTACAACGCATGCGCTGTGCGAGTCACAGGATTGCTCAGGAATAATGTGGTTTATTGTGGGAGTGGTTACATTGGCGTTTCAGTGCTCTCAATGAATCGATGATACTCAAGCTTCCGGAAGCCCATTCCACTAGACAACAACATATCGTCACCCTCGGCTTCCGGAAGCTTGCTTACAACGTATTCTCAGCGAGTCGAAGGTTAGTTCAAGTTAGTTACTATTGCTGACTGGTTATAAATTCTACAAGTTTCAGTACTCTCAGCGAGTCGAAGGTTAGTTCAAGTCGTTCAAGTGATACTTGACCTAACCTATCGTTCGACTCGCTGAGAGTACTGAAACTATACGCGTACAGGCATGAATCATCACTTGAATGACTTGAACTAACCTTCGACTCGCTGAGAGTACTGAAACTTGTAGAATTTATAACCAGTCAGCAATAGTAACTAACTTGAACTAACCTTCGACTCGCTGAGA
>JBCDFA010000019.1:0-44117 GCA_039178835.1 Chloroflexota bacterium | reverse complement strand
CATGATTGACCGATGTGCCATAATAGAAGCTACTAAATACCAAAAGGTACAACCACAAAATCATGAATCCCAACCAACGCTATTACGAGCGACTTGCAGCAGCATTTGTGCGTAGCAAACTCCAAAACGAACCAATAGCAACAACCGAAACACACTGGTTTAATACCCCGCTTGAGCAACTAACAGGTGCTGAATGTCAGGCACTTATCCAACTTGGGCTTGAGCATGAGCTGCGGATACATCGCTTCAAACAAACAATGGGGCTGCCACGTGTCCGCAAAGTGCTGGGAATTTTGAAAAGCCTGTGTCCACTGAATCTGCTCGATATCGGCAGTGGGCGCGGGGTCTTTCTCTGGCCACTTCTTGATGAATTCCCGGATCTGCCAATTACTGCTGTTGATACACTTGACTACCGTGTTGCCGATCTTCAAGCTATGTGCAATGGAGGAGTGTCATCATTATCGGTAGAATATGGAGATGCTACGAACCTTCCATTTCCTGACCGCACCTTCGATGTAATAACCATGCTTGAGGTGCTCGAACACATCCCCGATACAAAACGCGCACTAACAGAGGTCTGCCGTGTTGCTCAGCGCTTTGTGGTGATCTCCGTGCCATCAAAACCAGATGACAATCCAGAACACATTCACCTGTTTGATCGGCAAACACTCACTAGCATGCTACAAAAACAACCTGTTGATCGTATTACATTCGACGATGTTCATAATCATATAATCGCTGTTGCAAGGATCACAATCCTATGAGACCAATCTACAAATATCCTCGCACCCATCACATTGAGGGGTCAGGGTTGCAACAGGGCGATGATGCCCAAAGTACTGCTTCGTTTCGGCAACTTGTGAACCAACACTTGGTTGTCGAAGAGAAAATGGATGGCGCCAACAGTGCAATCAGTTTTGACAGCGACGGGAATTTGTTGCTCCAGAGTCGTGGTCACTATCTCAGCGGCGGGCCACGTGAACAACAGTTTCACCTCTTCAAGACCTGGGCGAGTCGGTATACATACGAACTATGGGAACTCCTCGGAGATCGTTATGTCATGTATGGTGAGTGGTTGTATGCCAAGCACACCATCTTCTATACTGACCTCCCCCACTACTTTCTTGAATTCGATGTGTACGACATAACGACCAACACCTTTTTAAGCACAGCCCAACGGCGAGAGTTACTCCAATCTGCGCCATTCATCACCTCGGTACGCGTACTTCACGAGGGAAACATGGCGTCTCTTTCCGCACTCCAAGCGATGATTGGCCCCTCAGCATTTATCGCTGACAATCAGATGGCACAACTGCACGAGGCATGTCACGAATACGGGCTTGATCCAATACAAGTCCAACACGAGACTGACAATTGCCAACTCATGGAAGGGTTGTATGTCAAAGTCGAAACGCCAACGGTTGTTACTGAACGGTATAAATACATTCGTGCCGGGTTTCTCCAAACGGTTTTTGACTCACAAAGTCATTGGATGGACCGACCACTCTTGCCAAATCGGTTACGAGATGATATTAATCTTTTCACATAGCATGAAACAATTACACATACCAACACCCAACTGGACATTTCCATTTTGCCCGACCGCCCCAGACTGGCACATCGATTGGGCAGCTATCCAGCACCAATTGACTTGGCTCAAACCACTTGCCAACACGCCACAAGACCCTCGTCACCACGCTGAGGGGGATGTGTTGACCCATACATGTATGGTGGTTGAGGAGCTAGTTGCGCTGCCTGATTGGCGTCATCTCAATCAAAACGAACAAAACATGCTCTTTGCCGCTGCACTCCTACATGACATCGCCAAGCCGGCCTGCACCAAGATCGAGTCAGATGGGTCTATCATCTCTCCCGGTCACGCCCGGGTAGGCGCCAGCTTGACCAGACAGATTCTGTGGGAAGGGCAAAAATTACCTGCGCCAGTTCCGATTGAGCATCGCGAAACAATTGTCCAGTTGGTACGTTTCCACGGGCTGCCGCTCTGGTTTCTCGACAAGGCCGATCCGGTGCGGGCTGTGATCCAGGCCAGCCAGACTGTGCGTCTCGATCTTGTTGCGCTGCTCGCTGAGGCAGATGTCCGTGGGCGAATTTGCAACGACCAGCAATCGCTGCTTGACCGTGTCGCACTCTTTCGCGAATGGTGTACAGAGCAACGGTGCTATACAGCTCCACGAGCATTTGAAACCAACCATAGTCGCTTTGTATATCTCCACCGAGAGAATCCTGCCCCTGATTATGTCGCATACGACGATACATTGAGCGACATCATTCTCATGGCTGGGCTGCCGGGCGCAGGCAAAGACACCTGGATTCAACAGCATCATGCTGATTGGTCTGTTGTTTCACTTGATCAGATACGCAGGGAACACCGGATAGATCCCGCAGACTCACAGGGAAAGGTTGTACAGTTGGCCAAGGAGCAAGCTCGTGTATTGTTACGGCGTCGAGAGCCATTCGTGTGGAATGCGACCAACCTTACGCGTGCAGTACGCCGGACACTGATCGATCTCTTTGATGCCTATAAAGCACGGATACATATTGTGTATCTGGATGTTGCTTTACCTACACTATTTGAGCGTAATCGTGTACGAGAACACCAAGTTCCGGAAACAGTACTCCGCAGATTTATTCGCAAACTTGAGGTTCCTGATTGTACCGAAGCCCACAGTGTGGAATGGCAACACGAGTGATGTCGAACTTAGGGTTTATCGAATGAGGTAGACTCTGAACCATTTGACGAGATAGGTACTTTTTCAGAGGTAACCGGATCGTATGCGATGACACTAGGAAGCAAAATAGTAAAAGTCGTACCCTGTTCCAGATTACTTGCCACAGTAATACTACCACCCATCAAGACACATAGCCTTTGACTCAACGCCAGGCCCAAACCTGTCCCGCCATACTTCAGGGTGATTTCGGAGTCGACCTGAGCAAAATCACGAAAAAGCCGGCGTACTTGCTCAGGAGACATACCGATACCGGTATCGGTTATCGTAAAACGAAAGTAGTTCTGCTCATCCTCCACAATGTCTTCAAAACGACAGGTAATTAATCCGTCGTGTGTAAATTTTGCCGCATTTCCTAGAACATTAAAGAGGATTTGGCGTACTTTCGTACTGTCAGCGCACATCGTAGCAGACGTATGCATATGATGAACCTCAATGGTATTATGATTGCGTTCAATCATTGGGCGAATGGTCGTCACAACTTCATCTACTATTTCAGACACAGAAAATGACTCAAGATGCAGTTCCATTTTATCCGCTTCAATTTTTGAAAAATCAAGCACATTATCAACAAGTGCTAACAGATGACGACCAGCCATACGAATATTCTCTAAATCAGGAACAGCCATTTCGTGACCACGTCGTTGCGACTCCAACTGGAGCAGTTCACTAAAACCAATGATAGAAGTGAGTGGTGTCCGAAGTTCATGGCTCATTGAAGCTAAAAAGGCACTCTTCGCTTTATTGGCCTGTTCAGCCTCACTACGTGCCTTCTCAGCCTGAACCCAGTACGCATATGCTTGTTGTTGCTTCTGTAAATCACCAACCATTTGATTGAAAATACGTTGGAGCTTCCCTACTTCGTTCTCACTCGTCACTCGCACACGGTGGTCCAGATTACCAGATGCTATAGCGCTTGCCGCAAACGTCAAGTCACCAATAGGTCGGACAATATACTTTCGCAACATCCATAACATGAAAACTATCAACACAAGAAACGACCCAAATGACAAAACTGCACCATAGATACCCCGCTGAATAAGCGCCGATACCTGAGCAGTTGACGTATCAATTTCTTCTGTTATCCACGCATTGAGTTGCAGACTCAGGTTTTCAATATCATCTTCAACTTGTTGTAATTCCCGGCGATGCTCAGTAATAGCAATCTGATCATCTTGTTCAACCGCAACGATCAAGGCCTTACTATGAAATTCGAGATCGATAAATATTTCCTGTTGGCGTGCACGTGACTCATTGCGCTCAACTAACACACGGTTATCAACGTTGTAATTAGTTGGCCTTAGGTCATTCAATGCTTCAACATTTTGCAAGGCGCGATCCAGTGTCTCAATAATTTCATCACGAAATACCGGATCACCTGTGCGAACAAACGCATTCGCTTCTGCCAGAACACGAAACACATTTGCTTCAAACTGAGCACTCAGACGCGATTGCTGTAGAGTGTAATTGGAAAGGTGATTGGTTGCACTACGAACAGCCAAAAAACTCGATATAGTCAAGGTAGCTGCAATTGCCGTCAGGGTCAGGAAGACGATTGCCATGTTAATAAGACGTTGTCGCAGTGTGAACTTCATAAGAAATTGTGTTGGGTTGATTGGGCTATGCTTTTGTTATCTACAAGTAATCAGTCAATGCATTAGTTTATAGAGTCTATCATAGTTCTCCAGGTTCCGCTATTGTTTGGTTTAGCTAGGAAGATAATATCGAGATTCGCAGTGGTACTTTTATGAACGATAAGATACCACCTTTTGACGCATTACCAACTTATGTCAACTTAATCAGTTCATAAGCTATACGCAATGGGCATAAACAAGTACTACGAACTTGCTTATTTCCCCTTCTACATTTACGCGGTATAATAACAGCGACTAAAATCACAAACCAATCCCAACCTATATTCGATGTCATGGGGGTGTATTGAGGGCCAGGGCGTATCAGAACACAAATCAGAGCAACGTAATCCTCAACACCAGAGCTAACCATAACGCTTACTTATCATGGTGGATTAAACGATGAAATGCTTGAGCTATCTTTCAGTGCAGCGGCGGTATGCCCTTTTCGGAAGCATTGTACTTATTGTATTTCTTGTCGCCTGTGCAGGGCTAGACGGTGGATCATCGCAAACACGAGCCACAACCGTAGCGCTCTTGTCTTCGACAGCAACACCGTTGCCAACTGTCACACCAATGTCACTTGAGCCAACCAGCACCCTCACACCAACAGAAACCATAGAAGCAGACGAAGAAGACAGTGAACTTGAGGACAACACTGATCTGGAGGAAGGTCGCACTGCACTACAGAATGGTGACTATGAACGTGCGTTAACGCTTCTCAGTGCTCTCTACGAAGAAGACTCCAGCAATGTACAGGTTGCAGCCCTCCTTGCTCAGACGAGCTACAACTATGCTCAGGAACTTATTGCAGAGTCACGAGGGAATCTGACTACAATACAGGAAGCGCGTGATTATCTCAGTACTGGTCTCCAGATTGCACCACGGGAAACTCCCATATATGATCAACTTGAAAAAGATGAGCGTGCTGTTCAGGAATTAGTAGCGGTTCTCACCTTACTTGATGAGATCCAAACACGGCAGATCAGTTCCAGTGATATCGCTGCTCAACGCCTTCAGGCCGAAGAATGGATCACGTCCTTAGAACGTGCCGCAGAACTACATAGTGATTTTTTCACATCGGACACCCTTCCATACAACGCAATTCTCATAGCGGCAGATAATCAGGAAGCGTATGCCGAACAACAACCATCTCCTGAAGTACAACAATTCTATCTCGACACGGCACAAGGCTTGTGTTCTGTGGTTGTCGATTTCTGGTCTGCTGATTCTACTGAAGGGATTGCCGCAAGAGCATGCGTAGAACGAATTGCTGAAGTAGAAACAGCCACCCCAACGCCCGAACCATCGCCAACGCCAGAAGGAAAGCGCTACGGTGCAGCAGCTGGGCCAGTCTATCCACCAAGCGAATCGAACAACTCCTTCGATTCATGCATTGGGGGACAGGTCATTCGTATCGATGGCAGTGGCGTAGCAAACGCACAGGGAAATGTAAGCAACGGTGATTTTGTGTTTCCGTGGACAACAAATGCCAACGGTGAATTTATCATCTGTCAGCTTGGCTCCTCACCCTGGGTCATTACGCTGACAGCTATTCCTGATTCTCCAGGACTCTCGGCAGAACAAACCGTCTCTACAACCGCCTGGGTGAATGGGACCGTTGATCAACAAGTGTGGGTCGAATTCCGTGAACAATAATACTACGTTGTATGATGAAAACATAACATACGAGGTTTACGTATAACATAATAAGTAGACATGTGCGTTTATCATTGCCCGGCTATGTGCTTTCGCTTCATACGTCATCTCAACGATGTAGCAAGGCAATCCCTATAAGACATGGGAGAGCATTATGCACAAGTACGCACTTATGGCATCCAGTACCATCATCATACTCTGTACATTGGCGTGTAGTCCAACCATCACTACTGTTGATGAATTAACAGAAGCAGCCGAGTTGGCGCCAACCACCCAACCCACAAGCACGCTCATTCCGGCGACACCAACGCCAAATCCTACCGAAGCACGGGAACGGGGGCAACGCGCCCTTGAACAACAAGACTACGGTAACGCTGTTACACTCCTGCGTAATGCATATGAAGCGGACTCAACCAACGACAGCACAGCCATACTGCTGGCCGAAGCATATGTCGGTCTTGGAACCACGCTGATCCGACAATCCCAAGGCGATCCTGCAACGATTCAAGAAGCATTCGATGCACTCACAGCAGGGCTTGAAGTTGCCCCCGAAGGTACTCAAGTGAGTACGCGTCTCGACACCGATAAACAAGCTGCACAAATGCTTCTTGAGGTGGTGACAACCATTGCACAACTGACCGAAGAACAAGACGAGCGCAATAGCATGATCGATCAGCGAGAACAGGCCGACAATGTCATTCGTAAAGTCGAACAGGGAAGCGAGATACGTACAGACTTTTTTATAGCAGCAAATTTACCGGATGCCCTGGTCGAAGAAGCTGCCGCCCTACAAGAAACCTATGCTGGTCAATTCTCTGCCGAAGAACGACGGCATTTCTGGGAGACAGCTCTGGCACTACGAGCCCTTATCGAGACAACCTAGCAGACAATCGCTTGCTTGCACTCTCTGCAAAACTGACGTAGGATAGGTTCAGTTCCACTTTGTAAGGGAGAATACAGCAATGAGCGAGAATCCAGTTCCCGCACATGTACTCGACCAACTGCGTCGCAATCTACAAACTGCCGCTATCGCTTTTACCGAAGCTGATATACAGGGCATTATCGACAAAGGGTTTCTGGACCGAGTCGTTGCTTTTGAACAGATCATCGATCAGACCTCAATGGACGCCGTGCCGGATCATTTGAAGGAATGGCACCATACAGCCGTTACACACAACCAGAAAAGCACGTCCTCTCCCATACCATCAACTGGAGCAGCACCAGTACCGTCAGATAGCGCATCCACACAAACTATTGTGGATATTGCGACTCTGCTCCAGACGCGCCAGATCTCATCACTTGAAATAACTGAGCAGGTTTTGAATCGCATCACACAGCGCGACTCAACGCTCAATGCCTACCAACTCGTCCTGGCAGACGAGGCGCGTGTAGCTGCTCAACAGGCCGATACAGCCATCGCAAGCGGCGCCTATCGCGGACCACTGCATGGTGTCCCTATAGCCGTAAAAGACCTTCTAGCAATGCGCGGAACCATTACCACTGCTGGCTCCAAAATACATGCTCAGACTGTCACTGACTTTGACGCGGCAGCAGTTGAGCGTCTTCGGGAGGCCGGAGCGGTTATTGTTGGAAAGACACGACTCTCCGAGTTTGCCTACTCGCCCGGCTCAAACAATGCTCACTACGGCCCGACGTGTAACCTCTGGAACCCCAAACGCGACTCAGGTGGCTCAAGCAGTGGCTCTGCGGTTGCAGTAGCCGCCGGCATGGCGTATGGTGCGCTTGGTACCGATACCGGCGGCTCGATTCGGATACCTGCCACGTTCTGCGGTCTCGTTGGCCTCAAACCGACATTTGGACGGATCAGCCTGTATGGCGCCACATCGCTTGCGTGGTCACTCGATCACCTTGGCCCGATCACGCGTAGTGTCGGCGATGCCGCGTTACTGCTCAATGTGCTGGCCGGCCACGACACACGCGACATCCGTACCAGCCCGACACCACCCATAGCGTCGAGCAATATTGATGGAGAGGTGAAAGGGCTACGTATTGGGGTACTCACCGATGACGGAACTGGCGAACTGCCTGCTTCTCCCGAAGCGATTACCGCATGGCAAAAAGGTCTGACATTGCTTGAACAGCAGGGGGCTCATCTCATTCCGCTAAGCGTACCAGAAATCCACGCACTGCGCATATTGCATGCAGCTATGTTGGGATTAGAAGCATCTGCGTATCATTTACGCTATCTGCGCACCCTATTGGACGACTACGGCGAATTCATGCGGCAGCGCGTACTCGCGGCATTTGCCTACGGCGCTCATGCGTATATGTATGTCCAGCAGGCCCGTGGCGTATTCCGACAACGTTGTGATCGATACTTTGAACAGATCGATCTTCTTAGCACACCAGCACAGCCTGAGGGCGCCCCACCGTTGGGGACCCCCGCACCAACCACCTTCACCGGTGCATTTAACATACTTGGGTGGCCTGCCATCAGTGTGCCGGTTGGCGTAACCACCGATCAATTACCGCTGGGGCTGCAACTTGTCGGAAAGCCATGGGATGAAGAAACGGTTCTGCGCGCCGCACGCGCAATTGAAAGGATGCAATCACATGTCTGAGCCACAGGACGAACAACATAGAGACCAGCAAAAACTTCAACGTGAAGATCTGCATGGCACGTGGGCGATGGAGCGCGAAGCACAACTCGATACTCCCAGAACAGAGCAGCTAGCAGAACAACAAAAACACTATGGCCTTGAAGCGGCTGCGAGCATCAAAGATCGTTCAATCACCTTGTTTAATCGGGGAAAACGGGCAGCAGGATACAACGGCACATTCCTCGGCGTACCATTTCTCGAAGACATGCGTCAGCTCGGTGGGCAGGATGTAGTCTTCGTTGGTGCACCGCTGGACACCGGCACCACGTTTCGTGCCGGAACGCGTTTTGGCCCACAGGCGCTGCGGCAGATCTCTACACTGGGAGGCTTTTACAACACCGATCACGGCATCATCCTACGCGAGTCACTGGACATGGTTGATGCTGGAGATATACAAGTCATTCCTGCCAATATCGAAAAGAGCTTCGATCAAATTGCGGATGCTATAAGCTACATTGCAGAACGTAAGGTACTCCCCATTGTTCTGGGTGGCGACCATTCGATTGGATATCCTACCATTCGAGGTATTGCCCCCTTCATTGATGGCAATATTGGTATTATTCACTTTGACCGTCATAGCGACCTGACGGAAACCTCACTTGACGAGCGTATGCACGGCTCGCCGTTTTTCCACGCAACAAATATTCCTAATGCTCCAGCAACAAACCTTGTTCAGATCGGCATTGGCGGGTGGACAGGCTCCAAACCAGGTATGCGCGTTGCGCGTGAACGACAGGCCACGGTCATTTCTATTGAAGATATTGAACGCTATGGTATTGAACGAGTAATGGAATTCGCACTCGAAGTAGCGTGGAAAGATGCCAAGGCAATCTGGCTCTCATTTGACATAGATTCGATAGACCCAGCCTTTGCACCAGGAACTGGCACACCCGAACCAGGCGGGTTGCTCCCACGTGAGGCGCTCAAAATGATTCGACTAGCCGTGCGCGAAGGCATTGCTGGCATGGAACTGGTTGAGGTAGCACCACCATATGATGTCTCAGACATTACTGCACTTCTGGGAAGCCGGCTCATTATGGATGTGCTTGCGACCCTGGTTGAATCGGGAAAGCTTGGCCAGACTACTGACCAAACGGATGGATAGCCTCATTTGGAGACAAGAGATAATCTTGTGCCTCTGTCACGGGTCCATTAATCTGTGATTGAGTAGATCTATCGAGACAGCTACCGACTGAAGCACCTCACCCAACATCTGTGACGCGTCATTATCTGGGAGATCTGCAAGATATTCCTGAGCTTGTTGTAGATACAAACGTGCATCTACCAGTGCACGCTGCCCAGCTTGTGCGTGGTGAATCGCATTGATCGTCCAATGAACACGTGCTTCATCGTGAAGGGGTGTCTGTGCAATAGCTGCTAACGTAGCGTTCTGCGTTGACCGTACAGCATAAATCAGTGGAAGTGTCACCAGTCCTTGACGTAATCGGTTGCCGATTGAAGAGTTGGCATTGTTGTCTGGAAGTATGTCGTGTACATCGTCAATGATATGAAATGCGGTGCCTAGATGGTATCCCAAACGACCAAGTGTTTCAATCTGATCGGCCCGCCCATGACCACAGATAATGCCAGCCTTACAGGCAGACGCAAACAGAGAAGCCGTCTTATTACTGATCAAACTAAGATACTCACTAATTGCAGCTTCCTCTGCTAAAACATCGATATCAGGTGACATCATCCCTTCACAGATAGCCATCACACTTTGTGATAACAACCGAATGATGCGCGAGTCTGGCACAAGCGCCATCTCGGCAGATGCGAGGGCAAGCAGGTAATCACCTGTCATCAATGCCGCTGAACCATTCCAATGGGTATCATCCGTATGAGCAGAATCAAGTTGTTGATCACCAATGAGGCTATTGTGAATCGAAAAAGCCTGATGTATTAACTCCACAGCTGCTGCCGGATGAACGACAGTTTCGAGATCATACTCCCCCTGCTGAGCAGAGAGCAACACAAGTGCTGCACGAAGATGTACATTGTGAGCCTTACCCATATACAACGATACGATACTGGACACCAATGGACGTGCATCAAGTCGCTGTGCAATAATTGCATCAACCTGAGTGAGATCGTTTTCAATATTTGAGGGAATAGCCACCTGATTGATCATAATAATTTTGCCTATAAGATTGTGAAAATTATTACAATTAAGTATACGGCAAACAGCTACCGTTGTCAATCACTGCTATTAATGTACAACGTATACGCGACGATAGGACAAGAGGATGGCCTTTGGAAAGGAAGAACCATCTGTTTCATTGATAGTCTGCCATACAACTGAGGCGGCAAGAGTATTGGCACGGTAATATGGCACATTTTCACCAAACAAAACCAGTGTACATTAAATAAATATTAGTACAGGCATAGCTTATTTACCATTTTATAACCTAGTAATCATATTCATAAAACTATCTGTACCAGCTACGCTAAAGGTGAACAAAAGATGAGCATATGCCTCTAGCAGTCAGCAGGCTTACTCTCTATAGTATAAGACGTTGAGTTGACTGGTTGCTATTACATGTTTGCCCACATAATGCCAGTCAACCGGGGAGGTATGGAGGGACACTATGCGATGGGGAGTCTCTAATTCTCCCCATTTACCTTCCTGCGGCACAGCCCAGTACTTCCCAATGATTTGCAGAATGTATAAGCAACAAAGGAGCACACCGCATGTCAGTATCACGACGACGCTTCCTTGGGACTAGTGCAGCGGTTACCGCCGCTGGTGCAGCAGTTGTAACTGTCACGCATCCCAAATCGAGCACAGCACAGGTTGGAGGGGCTGCACCCCAAATTCAAATAGCTGCAACACCTTCCCCTGCTATTATTGCACTCAACCGCATGGGGTATGGCCCACGGCCCGGCGATATACAACGGGTAAAGGATATGGGGTTGCAGGCTTATATCGACGAGCAACTCGACCCAGATACCATCAATGATGGTGCATGTCAGAGCCGTATACAAGATGCGAGACTGAGAATAAGCTACGACTCTGGTGAGGGCTATGCCGGTAAAGATGAGATTCGGAAACTTACCAATCTTGATAAAGATATTACCGATATCTGGTATCTCACTGATTGGGAAAAGAAGATAGGCTATGCCGAGCGTGTCCGACCCTTTGATGAAACACGCGTCGCTACATGGATACGTGCCATATACAGCAAACGTCAATTAAAAGAGGTGATGGTTGAATTCTGGCACAACCATTTCAATATTGATGGTTCCTCAGATGCTCCAATTGCAGTAGCTTTCCCAACATACAACCGCATTATGCGCCGACACTGTTTCGGTAATTTTCGGGCATTTCTTGAAGATGTGGCCAAGAGCACTGCCATGATGTACTACCTGGACAATCGCAGCAACCGCGCTGGCGAGGGTGAAGGCGGGAACGAGAACTATGCTCGTGAGCTTCTTGAACTGCATACTTTTGGTGCCGAAAACTATCTTGGGTTCGTCGACAACCCCGCCAATGTTGGCACTATCACCTATAACGGCAAAAAATATGTAAAAGGCTACATTGAGAACGACATCTTTGAAATTGCCAATTGTCTGAGCGGCTGGACTGTCGCCGATGGATACTGGCAACTTCCTGATGAAGTCGCTGATAACGGTGAATTTTACTACTACGACGAGTGGCATGCTACCGGGGCAAAAACCGTATTCAGTCTTGATGGAGAACCTACTATTCCAGCCGATCAACCAGCACTCAAGGATGGTCAGGATGTGCTTGATATGGTCGCAGCGCATCCCCATACTGCTCGCACCATCTGCACCAAACTCTGCCGTCGCTTTATTGCCGATAACCCACCCGAAAGTGTTGTCGATGCCGCTGTTGACGTATGGATGAACAACCTGAACTCTGATGATCAGATCAAGAAAGTTATGCGCACCATCTTACTTTCTGAAGCGTTCAAAACCACCTGGGGAGAAAAAATCAAACGGCCCTTTGAAGCCATTGTGTCGTATTTACGAGCTACTGAGGCCGAAATGGAAAATGATCATCCTGAGAAGGAAGATCCCGATCATGGCAATAATTGGGGGAGCATCATGTGGCGCATGCGACAAACAGGTCATAAAATCTTCGAGTGGGCCCCACCAACCGGTTTCCCTGATACTGCCGGATACTGGATGAGCACCAACGGTTTGCTCCAGCGCTGGAACATTCCTCACGTTATTGCCCAATCCTGGGGTGGCGATGCACAGATCGATTTAATAGGCGCAACCGATATGCAGAGTTCCTGTACTGATATTGTTGATTTCTGGATCAACCGCCTTTGTGGTTACGAGATTGATGCTAGTCGACGCGAAGAACTGATTGCTTTTATGGCACAGGAAGGTAATCCTACTCAGGCACCACAGCCAAACGATGGTGCACCCGATTGGAAAGACCCGAAAGCACTTGAGGATCGCCTGAAATCGATGGTCCAACTATTGGCGATGTATCCCGAATTCCATATGCGCTAATTCCATCGTTTCAAGCACAGGATCACGATACGCCCTATGGTCATAAAACTTTCTTACTAAACATCGACAAGGAGCATTACATGTCACTTTCACGTCGCAAATTCTTAGTCGGATGCAGCACAGCTGTCGCAGCCATGTCAGGCGGACGTATTGGTCAGATGGTGTTTGCTGGCGAGCGTAGTCAGGCTCAACTTGCCGGAACTGATGAAATTCTGGTCGTCCTCTTCTGCCGTGGCGGATGGGATGCGCTGAGCCTGGTCTCACCATTTGATGATGCTATTTACAATGAAAAACGCAGTTCACTCGCGTTAGAAAAACCGATCACTATCGACCCAAGCAACAGCAGCTTCAGCAGTAGCATCGGATTGCACCCGCAAGCAGCACCACTGGCCGAACTGTACAAGCAGAATAGTATGGCCATCGTCCATGCATGTGGATTGAATAACGATACCCGTAGTCACTTCGAGGCCATGGATTATATTGAGCGGGGGACACCCGGCAACAAAAGTACTGCCAGCGGATGGCTTACCCGGCATCTCCAACTGGTTGGTGAAGAAGGTACCATTCCAACTATATCATCCGGTGCAGCTATACCAGCATCCCTTCTCGCCAATCCTAACGCAATTGCGCTTAACAGCCTTGAAAGCTATGGTTTGTCAAGTGACTGGCGCTACAACCACGACGAGAACCAGGCCTTATTTGAAGCGCTCAAGCGGGGCTATGCCGGAGATGGAGCATTTGCGAGCACAGGACGACGCACGATTGAGACCATCGAGTCCATCCAGCAATTGAAGAACCAGAATGAAGATGATTTCGACTATGTCCCCAAACCAAATCTGAAGTACCCCTATCCAAGTGATGGTTCTGGCAGAGACCTGAGCGGGTCATTGCAAACCATCGCCCATACAATCAAGCTTGATCTGGGCCTGCGCGTTGCAACAGTTGACTTCGGTGGCTGGGACACCCACGAAGGTCAGGGCACCAATGGCGGCTATTTTGCCGACTTGGTTGATGGTCTGTCTCGCAACTTGCATGCCTTTTACAACGATCTCTCAGACTACTGGGGCAAACTCACCGTCGTCGTCATGAGCGAGTTTGGCCGACGGCTTGGCGAAAACACCAGTGGTGGAACCGACCATGGCCATGGAAACATCATGTTAACCTTTGGCGGCAACGTCAACGGTGGCAAAATCTACGGCGCATGGCCCGGACTGGAAGATTTG
The DNA here is from genome assembly GCA_039178835.1 of Chloroflexota bacterium. Lineage (GTDB taxonomy): Bacteria > Chloroflexota > Chloroflexia > Chloroflexales > Roseiflexaceae > AL-N1. The sequence goes on along the minus strand of JBCDFA010000019.1, from coordinate 29,751 downwards.
GATCAGGATCAAGACCTCAAAATCACGACCGACTTCCGCACCATTCTTGGTGAAGTGGTCAGCAAACGCCTGGGCAACCCAGAACTTGGGAAAGTTTTCCCTGGCTTAACGCAAGAAACCTATCAACCACTGGGCCTTGTCAAAGGGAACCCCGGAACGATCATCTTCTAAAACAGACCAACCTCTGCACACTCAGACATGGTAGGACGTGAACGTTCTACCATGTTGCTCTGCTCAGAGAAGAAACAATTGAGACAGCATTCCCCCACTCACCCTGCAACCTTCCAGCCTTCCATGCGTAGATATGTGAGAGAACCAAAACACATTGAGAGCAAATCGCCAGTCATGTGGTTTGTATTCCAATCAACTCTGTTATATGATTCTTTGTTGCTGATATCGTTTTTATGATGAGAACAGAAAGACGGTTCACTTGCATAACATACTCAGGTATCAAACACCGCCCGTCCAACACATCCTCAACACCCATCAATAGAACAGAGGTCATGGCATGCAAAATGTAGCACGACTTATTGGCATCGGGTATCTGGCACTCTGTCTGCTTGCGCTAGCAGGAACAGCGCTGTTCGGCTCAGTAGGGTATGCACCGTTCCCCATATCACTGGGTCCGGCCCAACAACCAGTCGTTATCACCGTCTGGTATGGTACAGAGAAGGAAGCCTGGCTCGAAGAAGCGGTCCAACAATTCCAGGCCACATCACCCAGAGAAGGAGCACGCCCTATCGAAGTCGAACTTATTGGTGTCGGCTCACGTGAAATGGCACTACGCACGGCCCAACAGGAGTGGGACACCGACACCCCACCAACAGTGCTTAGCCCTGCCAGCAGTCTCTGGGTCGAAGTCCTGAAAACCGAATGGGAAGCTCGCAACGGCGGCACCGTTGTTGCAGAGGGGACCAATGCCCCACAGCCACTGGTCTTGACGCCGCTGGTGATGGTGGCATGGGAAGAACGAGCGGAAGTTCTCTGGGATAATGGACCCGATAACTTCTGGCAAGAACTCCACGCAGTTATTACTGACCCAAGCGGCTGGGGAGCACAGGGCCATCCCGAATGGGGATTTGTCAAGTTGGGTCACACTTCACCGCTCACATCGAACAGCGGCGCCCAAACGCTCATCCTGATGTCGTATGGCTACCACAACAAGATCAACGACCTTACTAGCGCTGATATACTCGATCCAGAGTTTCAGACATGGCTGGTCGATATCGAACGGGGCGTGCTCGAATTTGGGGATAGCACCGGCACCTTTATGACCAATATGGTGCAGTTTGGCCCCAGCAAGTATGATTTCGTTGTCGTATATGAAAATCTCGCTGTCGAGAACATCGAAGCTGCCCAGGGACGCTGGGGGCAGGACATCCGTGTCTACTATCCACCAGCCACACTCTTTAGCGATCACCCATATGCGATTCTCGAAGCACCCTGGACAACACCAGAACAGCAAGCCGCCGCCGCCCAATTCCGTGATTTCCTCCTCTCAAGCGACATGCAAGAACTAGCGCTACAATCAGGATTTCGTCCCGCCGATCCGGCTATTCCAGTTGTAACCGATGATCCAGAGAATCCGTTCAATAAGTATCAAGATTTTGGCATACAGGTCGATATCGCGCAGCAAGTTGAAACACCACCAGGCGATGTTATGAACACACTACTCGAACTTTGGCGACGAGAAATAGGTAGCTGAGAAGCGTTGTAACACATATACGGAGATAATCCAATGCGATACCAAAATCGTATTTCTACGATAATGTTCATTCTGTTCATCGGTGCACTCATTATGGCCTGTAATGTCAGTTTTGGTGATACGGAGACCGCCACAGGCGACCCAGCGGAGAGTGCGCCTGCCGCCCCAACCGGTTCTCTTGAAATTACAGTCCTCTATGGGAGTGAGAAAGAACAGTGGATGGAGGCCGTCGTTGCAGAATTCAATGCCCAGGAAAACCCCTCGACTAGCGGTAGCCCCATCTACGTAACAGCCACACCCATCGGCTCCAACGAATCACTTGAGCAGATTCTGAATGGCGAAGCACAGCCGACCGTGTGGAGTCCGGCCAGCAGCATTCTCATACCTGTGGCCAATGATCGCTGGGCACAGGCCAACGAAGGAGCAACGCTGGTCAACCCCGACTCCCCGCCACTCGTATTAAGCCCGGTCGTTATTGCGATGTGGGAACCGATGGCGACTGCACTTGGCTGGCCAGACACGCCCATTGGCTGGTCTGATATTGCCGGACTGGCCCGTGGCGATAGCACCTGGGCCGACTATGGGTATCCTGAGTGGGGCACCTTCAAATTTGGACACACTCACCCCGACTACTCGAACAGCGGTATCGTCAGCATTATCGCGACAACCTATGCTGCAACCGGCAAGACACGAGATCTCACCATTGCAGATGTTCAACAACCCGAAACAGCCCAGTTTATTGCGGACGTTGAGAGTGGTGTCATTCATTATGGACGCAGTACCGGGTTCTTCGCCAATCAGATGTTTGAACGAGGGCCATCGTATCTTTCGGCTGCCATCCTCTACGAAAACCTGGTCGTCCAATCATACGACACATCGCTCTACAACACCTCATTACCCGTCGTAGCGGTCTATCCGAAAGAAGGCACATTTTGGAGCGACCACCCCTACGCCATTCTCGATGCCCCCTGGGTTGATGATGAACAACGCGCTGCTGCGGAAACATTTCGTGACTACCTACTTGCCGCTGAGCAGCAACAACGCGCACTTGAGTTTGGTTTTCGCCCAGCAGATCCCGACATTTCTATCGGCGCACCAATTGAGACCGCCAATGGCGTTGACCCACAGCAACCACAAACGCTCTTAAGCGTTCCTGATGCTGATGTGATTGGTGCCATACGCGAGTCCTGGGGGGAAAACAAAAAACGTGTTGATGTGATGGTTGTGTTGGACGTTTCCGGCAGCATGGCTGATGAAAATCGGCTTGAGAACGCTAAAGTAGCGCTTAACTCATTCATTGGCCAGCTTGCCGAAGAGGATGGTTTGGGTGTCACCATCTTTAACAGCAACGCCACCGAGTTAAGCCCGATGTCACCGATTGGACCCAAACGTGAGGAGTTACTTAATCGTATTGGCGGACTCTTTCCCGAGGGTGGCACACGTCTGATCGATACGGTCGGCGAGGTGTATACGCAACTCAACACAGAGCCACCTGGAGAGCGTATCCGTGCTATTGTGGTGCTGAGCGACGGCGACGACACGGATAGCTCGGGTAATGCCAGCACCATCGTTGATCAATTACAAGGCAATACTGAGGGCGATAGCATCAAGGTATTTACGATTGCCTATGGCACCGGCACCGATGTTGATACAGAGCTACTCGATAGTATCTCGACGGCATCGGGTGCCAAATCGTATGAGAGCAGCCCGACGGATATCGAAGAAGTTTATCGCGATATTGCCACGTTCTTCTAAATGACAATGGGAGTCACATCCGATGACGAACAGATCACCAAACTATGGGTTTGCCGCCCGACAGCCACTTGCACTGGTCGTCTTGATCAGTGCAATCTTGGCTGGCATCACGGTTGCATTGTGGCTGCTACCACTCGGCATATTGGCATATGGTAGCATGGTGGTGCTCAGTGCACGTAATCCAAATCTGCAGCAACAAGCCCATCGCACATCACGCCGCCGTCTCACCAACGTACAACTCCGTGATCAGTTTGCGACGATTGAGCGGACACAACGGGAGATCAGGCAAGGCGTCACCCAATCTGCCGAACCGCTTCGCCATATTCTCACACCTGTAAGCAGCCAGGCACAGGAGCTGGTTGATGAGGCCTACATGCTCTGCGAGAAGGGCGAAATCATTGAGCAGTACCTCACCAACGTCAATTCGCAGGCGTTGCAGGATCGCATTAACACAATTGATCGTCAACTCACGACAACAACTGATCAGTATACGATTCACCAGTTGCAAGAAACACGTGACGCACTGACGGATAAACAAAATAATGCACGCGACTTGGAAACATATCGCGGTCGGATCAATGCACAGCTTCAGAACATCTCGGCCAGCCTTGATAATGTACTTGCTGAGACAGTACGTCTGCGCACCGCCGATGCCGTGAGTGCAAATGCCACCTCAAACCAGGTTGCACAACGATTGGGCGACCTGAAAGCTGATATGGATGCCTTTCAGCGTGTCCTCGATACGGCCCTGACACAAACAGGTGCTGCTTACTAACCTCAGGGGGAGGGAAGTTGTTTCCCTCCCAAAAACCCGCAACTCTTAACACAAGATTAACATGAGTTTGTCCCGCGCTTAATAGGACGTGGGTATCATACGTGCGTTCCAATACATGTAGAACTGTGGTTGTATTGTGCCAAGGAGGTGCATCCCAGAGCAAACACGTGTCTATGTTGTTATGTCTTATAGTGTTTACGTACATGTAGAAATCTTTCTTATTGAAGGAGCTTTATCAGATGCTTATTACCTTAAAACGACAAGCAGCTTTTATCTTACTGCTCGTCCTTGTAGTTCCAATTATTGCCGCATGTGGCGGCGGTGGTACCGCAGAAGCCCCACCCGAAGAAGAGGCCCCAGCTGTCGAAGAAGAGGCCCCAGCTGAGGAAGAAGCCCCAGCTGAAGAAGAGATGCCTACTGAGGAAGCCATGGAAGAAGAAGGCATGGAAGAAGAAATGCCTACTGAGGAAGCCATGGAAGAAGAGATGCCTGCTGAGGAAGAGACAGCCGAAGCAACTGACGAAGGTGCAACTGACGAAGGTGCCACCGAAGAAGAAGACACTGGCGATGCTTCCGCAGAAGTGCTTGAGCTTTCCGACGTGGACCCAACTACTGTCGAAGGTGACATGATCGCTGCTGGTAGCTCCACCGTCTTCCCACTCGCCCAGCGCATGGCTGACATCTTCATCGAAGATGGTTATGCTGGTAATCTTGAGATATCATCCATCGGTTCTGGTGGTGGTTTCGAGCGTTTCTGTGTCAGTGCTGAGACCGACATTTCAAATGCAAGTCGCCCAATTCGTGAGGAAGAGATTGCTTCCTGCCAGGAAAACGGTCGTGAGCCAATCGAATTCCGCGTTGGTACCGACGCGCTGGCCGTTGTTGTTAATCAGGAAAACGACTTCCTTGAAGGTGTAACAGCCGATGAACTCCGCTTAATCTTCTCGACTGCGGAGACATGGGCCGATGTCAACCCGGACTGGCCTGCTGAGCCAATCGAGCGGTTTATCCCTGGTACTGACAGTGGTACCTTCGACTACTTCGATGAAGAAATCTTCCGTGCTGCATTGGAAGAGTCGGTTGAAACAGGTACACCTATCGCGCCGTTCACCCAGGAAACTCTGGACGCATTACCACCAGAAGATGACGAAGGTTTCGAGGATGCAGTAGAGGAAGCAGCACGTATTCCTATGCTCGACGCATCTAACCTTTCTTTGAGTGAGGATGACAATGTGCTGGTACAGGGTGTTGCCGCCAACCCATTTGCCATTGGTTTCTTCGGCTATGCGTTCTTCCAGGAAAGTGAAGATGTGTTGCGAGCACTGTCCGTTGATGGTGTAGAGCCAACCGCAGAAACCGCTGAGAGCAACGAGTATCCACTCAGCCGCCCATTGTTCATCTACTCCGATGCCGGTATTATGACTGAGAAGCCACAGGTAGCCTCATTTATCAACTACTTCCTGACAAATGTCAACGATGAAGTGGTCGAGGTAGGTTACTTCCCAGCCAGTACTGAAGCTATCAACGATGCCAAGCAAAAGTGGCTCGATGCTGTAGGTGAGTAAAACATACATTTGTTGTGTGCCAATGCTACGCAATGTAGCATTGGCACTTTGTCCATTTCATAGATACTAATCAGTGTTCAGATCCAACACCAACAACGATACTTTGCTCATCTACTAGCTGTATTTTTTTGTTATTTGCTTCATTCTGTTAAGAGATTATTAGCGTTCTGTTAAGAAACCTCATAGGCAAAAAGTGGTATTATTTTGCAGAAGCAAGTTTGTTAATCTTATCCGCGTCCACAGTTCTCTGAAGAGGTATGTTCAGCATGGAAGAGCAAATTGGCACGAGTGCTCAAAGCCGCCCAGTATCGAGCACTACAGCTGCTCCGCTTGATTTGCGAAAACAACCCCGTCTTGGTGAGTCTATTATCCAGGGGGTCTTGTTTGTCTGCGGTATTGTCTCTATCTTCACAACTCTTGGTATCGTCTATGTCTTAGGGCAAGAATCATTGCTCTTTTTCGGTTTGGACGAAATCACCCTGACCGAGTTTCTGACATCAACCGAATGGCGACCAGAAACAGGCTCATACGGGGTTTTACCACTGGTCAATGCAACCCTTGTTGTAAGTGTTATTGCCATGGCCATCTCAATCCCTATTGGCTTAGGTTCAGCACTATATTTGAGTGAATACGCCTCACCGCGAGTCCGGGGAATTCTCAAGCCGGTCCTCGAAATATTGGCAGGTGTACCAACCGTTGTTTATGGCTACTTTGCCATCACCTTTATGACACCCGTGTTGATGTCTATATTCGGGAGAGATGTAGTTAATTTTCAAAACACTGCATCAGCTGGGATTGTCGTAGGCATTCTTATTATTCCACTTGTCGCCTCCTTGAGTGAAGACGCGTTTAGTGCTGTTCCCCAATCGCTACGACAGGCTGCCTACGGCCTGGGATCAACGCGCTTTGAAACTGCGACAAAGGTTGTTTTTCCTGCGGCGCTTTCAGGAGTTATCTCTGCCTGTATCATCGGCATTTCCCGCGCCATTGGGGAAACTATGATTGTGGCACTGGCTGCAGGGTCTGGCCCAGCCTTTACCTATGACCCATTTCAGGCCGCAGAAACAATGACTGGCTATATCGCCCGTATCAGTGGTGGCGATGTAAGCTATAACACACCCGACTACAACAGTATTTTTGCCATTGGTTTGTTGCTTTTCGTAATCACACTTACGCTGAACATTATTAGTCGGTTTGTGGTGCGACGCTTCCGGGAGGTGTATGAATGAGTACGGAAACATCAGAAATGCCAGAAAAAGGAACTAATTCTGCGGGAGTTTTGCCCACCGGTGATGGAATAAATAAAAATATTGCCGCCCGCCGTACACAAGGGAAAATATGGCACACTATTCTGCTTGGTTGTACAACCTTTGGCATCATTATTCTATTAACACTGCTTGTTCGAATCGTTGATCAGTCATTTGGCTATATTGCGACCCAGAGCAGAGTTGATCCGGCAACACTTTCTGAGCAACCCCTTGAAGAATTATCACAGGCAGAATTGCTGGTTATTGCAGAGGAAAATCTTTCCGGTCGTGTTATTCGTCGGCTGGAGCGCGACGCCCCTCTCGCAGAACGTAGTCAGGCTGATCTCCTTACTATTATTGAAGATGAAATTATCAGACAAGAAGTTGTAGAAAGCTGGTCACTGTTAGAGTCACTGTTTGGTCGCGCCGGGATTGAAGCACAGGTAAGTGAACAATATCCACGGGCTGAACTTGAGTTCAATTCATGGCTTGATGGGGACTTTCTGACCAGTACCATGTCGAGTACTCCAGCACAGGCAGGTATACGTACCGCCTTCCTTGGTACACTTTGGATGATTTTCATCACGATGCTTGTAGCTTTCCCACTGGGCGTTGGAGCTTCTATTTATCTTGAAGAATATGCCAGCGATAACTGGCTCAACCGGATTATCCAAACGAATATTAACAATCTGGCTGGTGTTCCATCCATTATTTATGGAATGTTAGGTCTAGCCATCTTTGTACGTGTTCTGGAGCCACTTACGCAGGGACGTAGCGTGCTCTCAGCATCGCTCACAATGGCATTATTGATCCTCCCCATTATCATCATCAGTGGGCAAGAGGCTATTCGTGCTGTTCCCAACTCGCTACGGCAGGCCAGTTATGGTTTGGGCGCAACGAAATGGCAAACAATCTGGAATCATGTACTCCCATATGCTTTCCCAGGTATTCTGACTGGAACGATTCTCTCCATGTCACGCGCTATTGGTGAAACGGCTCCGCTAGTCGTGATTGGTGCGGCTACCTTTATTTCAGTTGACCCTTCGGGTCCCTTTTCCAGCTTTACGGCCATTCCGATCCAGATCTACAACTGGTCAAAGGATGCTAATCTCCAATTCCGCAATAGTGCCGGGGCCGCTATCATTGTCCTATTAACGGTTCTTTTGACGCTGAATGCAACTGCAATTATCTTACGTGATCGTCTCCGCAGGAGTTTGTAATGGCAACAAATGGTGTTGAACAAAATGGCAAATATGCGCTCGAAGCTAACGACATCAGCATTTACTACGGCAACTTTCGTGCTGTCAAAGGTGTCAATCTCAATGTTGAGCGCCAAAAGATTACTGCACTGATCGGGCCTTCTGGATGTGGCAAAAGTACCGTGTTGCGGGCCTTTAACCGTATGAATGATCTTGTTCCTGGATCACGACTTGAAGGGGAAATTATGTTTCAGGGCCAAAACCTGTACGCCCCTTCTGTCGATGCTGTTGAAGTGCGCCGCCGTATCGGCATGGTCTTCCAGAAGCCCAATCCATTTCCTAAATCAATTTACGAGAATATCGCCTATGGCCCGCGCATCAATGGCTGGCGTGGCAGCAAAGGTGAAATGGACGAACTTGTCGAGCAATCGCTGCGTGGTGCAGCTGTCTGGGACGATGTGAAAGACAAGCTCAAAGAGAGTGGGTTATCGCTCTCCGGTGGTCAGCAACAACGCCTCTGCATCGCCCGTGCACTTGCGGTTCAGCCAGAGGTTATTCTGATGGACGAACCATGTTCAGCACTCGACCCTATCTCAACCCTCAAGATCGAAGAATTGATGTTTGAGTTGCGCCGACAATACACCATCGTGATTGTGACCCACAACATGCAACAGGCCTCGCGTGCATCAGACTACACGGCGTTCTTCCTGATGGATGAGGACCGTGCTGGCCAATTGGTCGAGTATGGCCCCACTGAACAAGTCTTCCAGAACCCCGCCGATGAGCGAACCGAGGAATATATCAGCGGTCGCTTTGGGTAAACAACCTCCATGTGCTTCCACGAGAGACATCGAGTATGCTCGGTGTCTCTTTTTTGCCGCGCAAACAGGCTACCAGCTCTGAGAAGCCAGATAATCACATACTATCGTACAGGTCTCATTAAGCATTAAAGTGTCTCTCATTGTGTTATAAGCTAAAAACGCAACTATAGAGTATGTTTTGGCGTATCTTTTATTATATGTGGCATATGTGGAGGAAATACATCATGAAAATAGCATCTTTACGTATATATCTCATTGGCGGATTACTAATACTGACATTAGTCGGTTGTAGTAATCTTGATGTTGACTCAATTTTAGGGGGTAGTGAAAGCGAGACTAGTCTTACTGAACCAACTGTAGTCCTTGCACAAGATACAGAATCAGTTGATACCACGAACGATATCGAAACGCAACCAGTCATCGATAACGAGGCTACTGCCAATGATACCAATCAGGCAACAGCCGATCCAATACAAGCACAAACCGATGATGCAACACTTGCACAAGCACAACAAGCGCTTGATGCTGAGGAGCAGATTGTTGCCGATGTATTTGCACGGGTGAGTCCTGCGGTTGTTAAGATCGAGCCAGGGCAAGGCCTTGGATCAGGCTTTCTAATTGACAATGAAGGACATATCGTCACCAACAACCATGTCATTGAAGCCAGCCCAGATGGGCGTGTGCTGGTCTCTTTTACGGGCCTTTTCCAAACAGTTGGGCAGGTGGTTGGCACTGACCCCGATAGCGATATTGCCATTGTCAGAGTTGAGGAGCTTCCTGAAGGCATTGTACCGGTCGAGTTAGGAGACTCTGAGCAGGTACGCATTGGACAGCACACCATTGCCATTGGTAACCCGCTTGGACAGGATCGCACCGTCACAACGGGCATCGTGAGCGCAATTGGGCGCACGATCCAAGGGCAGCCTGGAGGTTTTTCAATTGGTGGTGCTATTCAAACGGATGCAGCGATTAATCCTGGTAATTCGGGTGGGCCTTTGCTTGACTCACGCGGGCGAGTCATTGGAATGAACACGGCAATTCTCTCGCGTAGTGGTACCAATTCGGGTATTGGCTTCGCGGTGCCGATCAATCTTATCGCAAAGGTATCTGATGCCTTAATTACAGAAGGCCAGTATGAGCACCCATATCTTGGGGTTGGCTTTGGTGGTGATATTACTACGCTCGTTGCTGAACGAAATGATCTACCAGGACCAGGCCTCTTAATACAGCCACGTTCCGATGGCCCTGTTGCCAACGCTGGCCTTACCAACGAAGCTATTCTGACCGCCATCGATGGTGTTCCAACTACATCAGCAGATCAGGTTATCACCTACCTTGAGTTGAATACCAACCCTGGAGACGTCGTCACACTTAGCATCATCAATCTCGGCAATCAACAACAGGAAGACATTCAAGTTGAACTGGGGGCACGCCCACAAGTCGCCGATCAGCAACAGGCACCAACATTCCCATAAAAGACAGCACTTGTCAGAGCGACATGGTGATATGTACATGCGCCATGTCGCCTTACAAACTTGACGGCGGTCACAGAGCATGCCTATAATAGCAAGTAGACGACCAGCGAAATGACACGCTTTATGGCCCAATCCAAACAACCGCTAGCTCCACCTCCCGTTGGTGCAACTGTCCATATCTATCGTGGATTAATGGACCGGGCAACTTCGTGGCGCATCCGTATTGACGCCCCCACCAACTGGGCCATCATCACCAGTGGGACGGCAGTGAGCTTTGTGCTTGGCAATCCTACCCATTCCCATGCAGTGATTTTGCTGGTAATGTTGTTAACTTTCGGGCTTCTGATGATGGAAACACGCCGGATGCGCTACTACGATCTGTGGAGCAGCTGGTTGCGGCTATTAGAAACCGAATACTATGCCCCCATTCTACGGAAAAATCATGTCACAGCACATGAAACATGGCAACAGACTGTGATCAATGACATGAGGTATCCTCACTTCAAGACAACTTTTGGGCAACTGCTGGGCCGTCGACTCCGCGATAATTATCTAGCTATCTATTGTTTTCTAATTATGTGCTGGTTGATCAAATTGCTCATCCATCCCCGACCAGATGTGCCATTGGGTGCCGACACCTTTGTCAGCCATGCCGCAGTGGGTCCATTCCCTGGCTGGATCGTACTGGCAATTGTACTAGGGTTCTACACAAGTCTGTTCTTAATCATGTTCGTCACTTATAGTGTTCCCAAACCAAGTATTGAAGTACTTTCGCGTGAGCGAACGCTCCAGAAACTGGCATCACCGACCCAGCAACCAATGAGCCAACGCCAACGTTTAAAAGCTATTATTGCACCATCGGTCGATGATCGATCGGGGGACATAGATCCGTTGGACTAATGACTGGATATCTCTCGCTTATTCTTACAGCACATGTCCCGTATATTCGCACAGTGGAGCGTCAACCCATCGGCGAAGAACTGCTCCATGAAACAATAGCGTACAGCCTCGTCCCACTGGTCAACACCCTCAATGATCTCCACGAGCTAGGCATACAGCCACAAATTGCACTGGCCTTTTCACCCATTCTGCTCGAGCAGTTATCAGACAGCATTATCCAAAAGCATTTTGTCACCTGGATGGAGCAATGGCTTGAGCAGTTAACCAGTGAGCTTCGACGCTGTGAAAAAAAGCGGGATGATCATCGGACCTATCTTGCTCACTTTTATCTTGATTGGGCACAGGGCATTCTCCATAGTTTTGACCAACGCTATGGGCGAAACCTCGTTACTGCACTCTACAGCCTCTGCGATGCTGGGGTGATTGAACCGATTACAGGTGCTGCTACTCACGCCTATCTCCCACTGTTAAGCCATAAAGAGTCGATACGGGCTCAACTCGACGTAGGGAAAATGGTTGTGTCACGGAGACTCGGGCGGCAGCCACGCGGGTTGTGGCTCCCTGAGTGCGGCTACCATCCGAAGCTCAAACCACACATCGTTGCAAACGATACCCGCTATACGGTGATTGATCCGCAGAGTGCGGCACACGAACCACCGATCACGCATTTGCGACCGCGCTGGGTCGTTACGCGTCAACTCGTTACGTTTATTCGCGATCACATGGCTACACAACAGATCACTTCATCCAATCTCGGGTATGTCGGTGATCCGCTTTACCTTGCGCCACGACGAGACACTCATACCCATATCGCATGGTGGAAAAATGGCCTGGGATCAGAGATCGATGCGCCACTCTACGACCCATACCATGCGTTTCAGCGTGCTCAAGAACACGCTTCCCACTTTATCAATTACATCCAAACCCAACTCAATGCCTTCCATGAGCAGCATGATCGTCCCGGTGTGGTGATGTTGCCACTCGACCTGGGGTTCATTGGAAGACGTTGGTTTGAAGGGCCGGCCTGGATACAATCACTGATTGAAGGGGTCTCACGGAATCCCGACGTGCAGCTTACCCCGCCATCGGCATACCTACGTTCGTATCGACCTAGGCAAAAAGCATATCTGCGTGGCGGAAGCTGGGGTGTTGGTGGTGATCATCGCACATGGTCGCATGGCACAACCTTCCGTATATGGCAACCGATCTATGCAGCGGAAGAACGGTTTACTGTTCTCGCAAGACGGTTTCCGCACGCTACAGGTATTCGTGAGCGCCTGCTCAACCAAGCAGCGCGGGAACTGTTGCTCGCTCAATCGAGTGATTGGCCGCTGATGATTGGCCATGAGGAACTGAGTGGGGAAGCATTGGGGCGAATATCGCAGCACTTTGAGCGTTTTGATACTCTCTGCAACCTCATCGATAAACCCAATCTGGCAACTGGCGACCTGGATTTCCTCGATGAGGTTGAGGAATTAGACAACCCCTTCCCTTATCTCAATTATCGTACTTTTACGCAGTAGCTATCCCTGATTGATGTGTGCGACAACCACCTGACCAACCTCGCTGGTCGAATATGCCTTTGCACCAGCCGGAGCAACATCGCTGGTGACCAGCCCTTGTTCAAGCACACTTCCAACAGCCGTTTCAATAGCCTGTGCCTCTTGCTCGAGACCCAGAGAGTAACGCAGCATCAACGCTGTGCTCAGAATCATGGCCAGCGGATTAGCGACGCCTTTCCCAGCGATGTCAGGGGCTGATCCGTGAATCGGCTCATACAAACCCATACGCCCGGCAGAACCCGCAGCGCCGTCGGTTTGCCGTGGGGCGCCGAGCGATGCCGATGGCAGCATGCCCATAGAACCAGCTAACATTGATGCCTCGTCCGTCAAAATGTCACCAAACATGTTTTCTGTCACAATGACATCAAAATCGGATGGACGACGAATCAGGTGCATGGCACAGGCATCGACCAGCATGTGATCAAGCTGCACATCGGGGAATTCTTCGCTCATCACACGGGTGGTGACGCTGCGCCACAGCCGTGAGGTTTCGAGTACATTGGCTTTGTCTACCGACATCAATTGGCCACGGCGGGTGCGCGCCGCTTCTGCGGCCATACGCACAATACGCTCAATCTCGCCCGTTGTGTAGACACAGCTATCGAGCGCACATTCCTCTCCGTTAGGTGCGCGTTCACGTCGTTTTTCACCAAAGTAGATCCCGCCGGTCAGTTCACGCAGGACCAGCAGATCGACGCCTTCAAGACGATCAGGACGCAACGGTGATGCCGCAACGAGCTGAGGGTAGATGGTGACCGGGCGGAGGTTGGCAAAGAGACCGAGCGCTTTGCGTATGCCCAGAAGGCCCTGTTCAGGACGAACTTTTGCATCAGGGTTGTCCCACTTGGGGCCACCAACCGCCCCGAGTAACACGGCATCAGATTGTTGGGCTACCGTCAGTGTCTCATTGGGAAGCGGCTGCCCTGTCACATCAATGGCGCATCCGCCGATCAGTGCTTCGTGGAGCGCAAACTGATGGCCCCATTTCGCTGCGACGGCCTGCAACACGTTGACACCTTCTGCGACAACTTCAGGACCGATCCCGTCTCCTGGAAGAGTAGTAATTGTAGCTTGCATGCAACACCTCTTGTTATTAGAACGGCTCTACCGGCGGCTGACGCAGGGTCATTGCCTCCAACCAGATCATCATTGCAATCCAAAAGGCATATGATGCCATTGCAATAACAATCACACGGGCACTGCGACCACGCTGCCAGAACATCCAGAAGCCCAATGCACCAACAACAGCAACGGCCCAGGCCGAAAACATCAGCCAGCGCGTCGTAATCGTTGATAGGGTAATAAAGGGCAAAATACCTTGTGAGACACTTACCAGTACTGAGGCAAACACGAGCCACGGAAGAATCGAACGACCCAGTTTGCCGCGCATCAACAGGATTGTGCCGGGGATCATCAGCAGGACGGGGAAAAAGCCAAAGTGGGTTATGAGGCCATCCTGCCACACTGCCTCGAGGCTTTCAGCGCGGGGAGTGGGCGTACGCTCAGTGACTTCGTTGAGGCCAACCGTCGCAACACCAACGACCTGTTCAACAATCATGTTCATAAAGCCAGTGTAATAGAACAGACCAACAAACATGCTGGCGGTAAACCCGGCCCAGAAAATACGAACGACTCCCTGCCGTTCTTCGGGGCTACGTAAATAGAACCAGATCATGGGCAGGGCCAGCAACCCCAGCAGCACCGTGTTCATAAATAAGCCGATATGCCCGAGAAAGACCTGGATCATCAATAGGACAATGCTCCACCAGAGCAGGCGGCTACGATAGTGTGGCCAACCGGCGACCAGAGCCAGCATGAGTGCGATAAAGAACCACTGGGCGGCGACCTGGGTTTCAAAGGCAAACCAGGTCGTCATAAACCCGGCAGCCGTCAGCGCATACGTAGCCGCAGCCATCAAGCCCAGACGCGGACTCGCACCCGCACTGGTCATGAGCAGATAGAGCATCACAACCGTTGATGCCTCGAACAGGCCCGCGCTAAATTCGAACCAGAAACGTATATCGATTCCAGTCAGTGCAAACGGTGCCAATGTGAGATAGATAGCAGGTGGGAAGGGAAATGGAAGGCCACGGTGCTGTGCGGCGATGTAGACGCTACCATGAGTCGTGAGCGTGTAGCGATTGACGTGAAGTTGCAGATCGCCGGCCATAGCCTCAGGATAAAGACGGCCACCATACTTTAGAGCAAAACTTGCGACGGTCAAAAAGAGCAGCCAGCGCAAAATAGTCGGTGAGGGGAGGGCATTAAAACGGCGTAGCAGCGGTGGAACAACCCACTGACAAAAAGCAGCAAATACGACACTTAGTGCGCTAACCTGGATGATCCAGCGACTGGTGAACCCGAGACGTGGTGCTTCCGTCAATAAGAAAAGGGGCGTACCAACTGCAATGGGCAGCAGCAGCCACCAGGTCATCCGTGGCGAGAAATCGATCATTCGCAAGGTCACCCAGAGGAGAAACAGACCAAGTGGCCACGCAAACAACAACGCCCGATCCGGTAGGACAAGGCCACCAGACGACACCGACTCAATCGAGATCTGCCTGGTCAGCGCGATACCAAGTTCATCACGACTATCACCTTCGCGCTGCCATTCATCTGTGTGTAACCCGAGTCGCAGTACACCATCATTCATGAGGTGTGGCGGCACATAGATCTGGTACTGCGACTCGGGTTGTCGCAGCGTAATCGGCACCACCGAACCATCACTCATCAGCACGCGCAGGACGGTGGGTGTCTCCGGCGAAATCCACTGGGCACGATGCGAGGCGATATCGAGCGTGACCACCACGCCACGACGACCCACACCGGGAACTTCGAGGTAGGCCTCATCACCCTTCGACCACTGAATGCGCTGTGTCGCGCCCGAGCCTTCCGAGGGATAGAATCCACGGAGAAACGGACGATCACTTCCCGGTCCAACCAGTTGTCCAACATTAAACGAATACGAAAACGGTATTTGAAACAGGACCAACGTTAAAAGCAGCCAGAGGCCGATTAAGCCTCCCAGCCGCCAATCAAAGAGAACCGCGCTGGCAGTTCGCAGCGCAGTTCGTGTTTCTAAGCGAGCTTGGGCTGTTGATTGCATTCCATCAATTTCATGTTACAACCGTGCGTACTCGGGCCGGGTGTGCGGCCTCATAGGACGCAATAGCTTCATCCTCGGCTAACAGAAATCCCATCTGGTCGATGCCATTAAGCAAACAATGTTTGGCAAACGGATCGACCGGAAACGTCACCTGTCGGTCTCCCGGCAGTGTGAGAGTCTGGGATTCAAGATCAACCGTCACCTGCACCTCAGGACTCTCTGCAAAACGATTTGCCAGCTCGGTATAGACATCTGCATCAACTGTAATCGGGAGCAACCCATTTTTGAGTGCATTGTTCTGAAAGATGTCGGCAAAGTAAGTGCTAATCACGGCGCGAAAACCGTAACCGAGCAACGCCCAGGGCGCATGCTCACGCGACGAACCACACCCAAAATTATTCCCCGCCACCAGCACCTCAACATCTTGCACATCGGGACGATTGAGTACAAAGTCTGCTTTTGGCTGACCGTCGGTATTATACCGCCAATCGGCGAAGAGGCTGTCACCCAAACCGGTCTTGTTGGTGGTTTTCAGGTAACGTGCTGGGATGATCTGATCGGTATCAACATTTTCAACAGGCAATACCACGATTTTAGCAGAAAAACGCTGTATCGGTTTCATAGAAGGCTCCTCATGGGACACATCATACTGTTTTATCGATATGGTTTGAGATTTCCAGTTCGTGCAATCCCCGTTCCTTGACGGCATCGCCAAAGATACTCATGCCCACATTCAGAAGAGTTAGCCCAATGGTGCCTTGCATAAACCATTGCTCACCATTGTTTTTGCGGATCGTTGCATCCCCAAGAAAACTGATACCGCACCCTAAGAGTAGTAGACCGATGGGGCTAAACAGTAGCCACTTTTGCTTATGACTCATGATTCCTCTGTGTCTAGTACAAATTAACGAATAAAACAGTACATTCAGTACTACACACTATTATCTCACAACTTCACGGACATCGGTAATCGCCCCGTTGATGGCAGTTGCTGCGGCGGTCATGGGGCTGGCCAGGAAGGTGCGACCGCCCTTGCCCTGGCGGCCCTCGAAGTTGCGATTACTCGTCGAAACCGCATATTGCCCCGGCGCGAGTTGATCGCCGTTCATTGCGATACACATCGAACACCCGGCTTCACGCCACTCCGCACCAGCGGCACGGAAAATGTCGTCGAGTCCCTCGGCTTCGGCCTGCCGCTTGACCTGCTGCGAACCAGGAACGACCAGCATACGCACACCCGGCGCAACCTTCTGGCCCTGTAGTACCTGAGCAGCCAGTCGCAGATCGGAGATACGTGAGTTGGTACAACTGCCGATAAACACGACATCGACTTTCTGGCCTAATAAAGATTGGCCTGGCTGCAACCCCATGTACGTCAGGGCTTTGTCGAGCGCCATCTGCTGGCCAGGATCGGAAAGCTGCGACGGCTCTGGGACGCGATTGGTTATGGGAATGCCCATACCAGGATTGGTGCCGTAGGTAATCATCGGCGTGAGTTCGCCGGCATCAAGTGTGATCGAAGCATCGTACTGAGAACCCTCATCGGTTGGGAGAGTGCGCCACATCGCCACAGCCTGATCCCATGCTTCGCCCTGGGGTGCCAACGGACGACCAGCAATGTACTCAAACGTCGTATCGTCCGGCGCGATCATACCGGCCCGTGCACCACCCTCAATCGACATGTTGCAGATCGTCATCCGTTCTTCCATGCTCAGCGCACGAATCGCTTCTCCTGTATACTCAAAAACGTAACCAGTACCACCCCCGACACCGATCTTTGCAATGATCGCCAGAATAATGTCCTTTGCCGTGACACCTGGCTGGAGACGGCCATCGACTCGAATCTCCATGGTTTTGGGCCTGTTTTGAATCAAACATTGCGTCGCCAGCACATGGGCCACTTCCGAGGTTCCAATCCCAAAGGCCAGCGCCCCAAACGCCCCATGCGTACTGGTGTGGCTGTCACCACAGACGATGGTCATCCCTGGCTGGGTCAACCCTTGCTCTGGACCGATTACATGCACAATACCCTGTTGATCGCTGCCGAGCGCAAACAGGGGAATACCAAAATCCTGGCAGTTCCGCTCAAGCTGGGTAAGCTGGGCGGCTGCCTGTGCATCGGTAATGGGAATAATGCCATCGGCACCACGTGGTGTGGTGGGCGTTGAATGATCCATTGTCGCTAACGTCTGGCCGGGACGCCGAACCGATAGGCTACGCTGGCGCAAATCGGAAAATGCCTGTGGCGACGTTACTTCGTGCACCAGATGCAAATCGATATAGAGCACCGCAGGCGTGGTTGACGACTCCGCCCGAACGATATGCTGATCCCAGATCTTTTCAAACAAGGTGCGAGGATGGTGTGTCATCTTTCGTACTCCATTACTGAACTATACCTGTGTCATTCCTGTTTGAGCACAGGATGTGCTACCTATTCAACGTATTCAAGCCAGCCCCACTGATCCTCTGTTTCGCCACTAAAGAGGCCAAAGAATGCCTTTTGAATAGCGGTGGTGATGGGGCCGCGCTTGCCAGAGCCAATTGGCATCTGGTCAACGGAACGAATGGCCGAGACTTCCGCCGCCGTTCCGGTAAAGAACAACTCATCAGCAAGATAGAGCGACTCACGGGGGAGGTTCTGCTCACGTACCTCATAGGCAAGACTTTGGGCAATCTTCATCACGGCATCACGGGTGATACCGGGCAACAAGGCTGCAGTGATCGGTGGAGTGTAAATAACGCCATCGCGAATCAGAAACAGATTCTCGCCCGAACCTTCGCTCACGTTGCCATCAACGCCAAGTGCGATACCTTCGACATAGCCATGTCGATGGGCTTCCATCACAATCAACTGTGAGGAGAGGTAGTTGCCGCCCGCTTTGGCCATTGCCGGAATGGTGTTGGGCGCCACCCGCGACCACGAAGAGACCGCCACGTCGATGCCATTTTCTAGCGCATCAGCGCCCAGATAGGCACCCCATTCAAACCCGGCAACCATAATTTCAACCGGATTTTTGAGAGGAAACACGCCGATCTCGCCATATCCGCGCCATACCAGAGGGCGCAGATACGCATTGGTCAAACCATTATCGCGTATAACCGTTTTGCATGCGGCATTGATGTCATCCACACTGTAGGGCAATTCCATCCGATAAATCTTTGCCGAGTCGAACAGACGGCGTGTGTGTGGCGTAAGCCGGAAAATCGCGGGGCCTTTGGGCGTTTGGTAACAGCGAATACCCTCGAACACCGATGACCCATAGTGAAGCGCGTGTGACATCACATGCACGGTTGCGTTCTCCCAGGGAACCAGCTCGCCATTGAACCAGATGTGCTTAGTGGGAGTGATCGGCATAACAGTCCTCCTTACATTGTGCCGTATTCATTGTCTGTATATGTATTATACGACGGTCTGCACATTGTCTGGGGAGGAATCATCAACCGTTGCAAGCTGGCCATCTCTCCATCGTAAAAGCGGCAACTCCAGACTGTCCCAGAGTGCCTGCCAACTGGCTTCAATGATATTTTCGGAACACCCAACTGTACTCCAGCGTTCCTCACCACGGGCCGATTCAATCATGACACGTGGTTTGGCTGCCGTCCCCAGATGCTCATCAATGATACGCACTTTGTAGTCGACCAGTTTGACATCGGCCAACGCGGGGTAGTGTGGCACTAACGCTTTGCGGATCGCCTGGTCAAGGGCGTTCACGGGACCATCACCCTCTGCTGCGGTGTGCATGCGTTCGTTACCGACCTGTAGTTTCACCGTGGCCTGCGACATCATGGCATTGTCGCCCCGCTGTTCAACAATGACGGTAAAATCGAGCAGCGTAAAAGGTGGTCGGTAGTCAGGCGAGGCCCGACGGATTAGCATCTCAAAGGAGCCTTCGGCAGCTTCAAATTGAAAGCCATCGCTCTCAAGCTCCTTGATTCGTTGCAATACCGTGCGTTCATTGCCATTCAACGGCAAACCTAATGCCTCTGCACGCATACGTACATTGCCACGACCGGATAGCTCGCTCACGACCACGCGCAACTCGTTCCCTACGAGTTCTGGCTCGATATGCTGATAGCTTTCAGCAACTTTGGCAATCGCCGCGACGTGAATACCGCCCTTGTGAGCAAACGCGCTACGGCCCACATACGGCGCGTGTGAGTCGGGATTGAGATTGGCAATGGCGGCCACGTAGTGCGACACTTCGCTCAGGCGTTGTAATTGCTCGGGTGTCACACAGTCGTAGCCCAGTTTGAGTTGGAGATTCGCAATGAGCGGGATGAGGTCCATGTTGCCACAACGCTCACCATACCCGTTGATGGTACCCTGCACGTGGGTGCACCCGGCCTGTACGGCAGCCATCGCGTTGGCGACGGCCAGTGCACCATCATTGTGCGTATGAATACCAAACCGTGGAAGCGCCGCTCCA
This sequence comes from Chloroflexota bacterium, assembly GCA_039178835.1. Taxonomy (GTDB): domain Bacteria; phylum Chloroflexota; class Chloroflexia; order Chloroflexales; family Roseiflexaceae; genus AL-N1. The sequence goes on along the minus strand of JBCDFA010000019.1, from coordinate 9,214 downwards.
TCTGAGGTTTGGGCTGCGAGATACGCATAGACGTGCTTTACGGCTTGCGAGACTTCATCTGGTAATGATCCACCATTTGTATCACATAATACTAAACAATCGGCGCCTGCCTGCGCCGCGGCTCCAAGAGTCGACAGAGTGTATTCGGCATCCAGTTTGTAGCCATCGAAGAAGTGTTCGGCATCGTAGACAACCTCTTTGCCCATCTGCTTGAAATATGCCACACTATCACCAATCATGCGGAGGTTCTCTTCGCGTGTGGTCTCTAACACCTTCTCGACGTGTAAGACCGAACTCTTACCGACCAGCGTCACAACTGGAGTTTGTGCATCCACGAGTGCACGAATGTTGGCATCGCTCTCGCAGGATGTGTTGGCGTGGCGGGTGCTCCCAAAAGCCGCCACCCTCGCGGTTGATAAGGGAGTTTCAACCATACGCTGGAAAAAAGCCGCATCTTTGGGGTTTGATCCAGGCCATCCACCTTCGATATAGTGAACACCTAGCGCATCAAGCTCACTGGCAATTTTGAGTTTATCCTCAACCGAGAGCGATAATCCTTCACGCTGGGTTCCGTCACGAAGGGTCGTATCGTACAGTAAAATAGACACTGCTAGCTCCTTGATGATGATGAAATAAGAAAGAGATAACCATTGATTACGATGGTGTGCTAGTGCAGTGGAATGGCGGGCAGCCGCTCGTGGTGAGCGACTGCCGGTTCTACCTCCAATACAAAAACCATTGCGACTCCTTGTAGCATCGTGCTACTCCTCGACCAATACGTATCGCGGATAACTGCCAAAGATCTTGAAAAAACCGGTCTGTGCCTTGATATGTTCCAGCGCACGTGCTACCTGCTCATCCCGACGATGACCGTTGATATCGACCAGAAAAATGTACTGGCCCAACACATCTTTTGAGGGGCGCGACTCAAGTTTGGTCATGTTGATCTGTTCCTGAGCCAACACTTGTAGTGCCTCGATCAGCACGCCCGCCCGATCTTCACGAAACCCAAAGCAAAAGCTTGTTTTGTCATCGCCGGTTGGCGGGCAATCCTGACGACCCAGCGCAATAAAGCGGGTCACATTGTGCGACCGATCCTGAATATCCTGTGCAAGCACTGCTGCGCCCAATAACTCAGCAGCACGTAAAGTACAGATCGCCGCGGCAGGGCGTGTGTCAGCAAGGGCTTCTTTGGGGGCAGCACTATTGCTTAGAGAGCCAACAGTTGCTGCACCTGGCAGACAACGCTCGATAAAGCGACGACACTGCCCCAAAGCCTGTGGATGTGCATACAGCACTTCAACCTGAGGTAAGGTGATGCCAGGTTGGGCGGCGAGATAGTGCCGAATCGGGACCACGGTCTCACCAGCAACCTGAAGTTCAGTCTCGTGGATCAACAAATCAAGGGTTGTTGTGACACTCCCTTCGAGTACATTCTCGATGGGCAGCACCCCGACCGTGGCCGCCCCTGTTTCAATCGCTGTCACAACAGCGGGAATACTCGGTAGAGGCAGAAGCCCCACACCTTTTCCACTATATGCGAGAGCCGCCGCTTCACTGAAGGTGCCGGGAGGGCCTAGATAGGCAATTGTTGATCGGCCATGTGATATCGACACGGTTGCCACTCCTACGTGTTGTTACTCACACTCGAACTAAGTGGGTCAGCGGCATATTCCGGGACTTCCGCATCGTAGCCAGACGCATATGCAGTAGCTTCGGCCTTAATGCGCTCTTGCCGTGCTGCCAGCATTTTGTTTAGTGCGCCAAGGTATGCCTCCGCAGCAGCAATGATAGTATCGGTATTGACACCATACCCGCTGTAGATCGACGGCCCACGTCGGTGGCTCACACTCGTCTCACTGTCATCTTCTGGTGCACCTTGCTCACGAATACGTACTGTCACTTCAGCAACCGCATCGATACCCTCTGTAACCGCATTGATTGAGAACTCGGTTAATTCATTTGGGCGCCCTACGATGGTATTGATAGCTTTATAGATTGCATCGACCGGGCCGGTGCCGTGGGAGCTATCAATGTGGACTTGTTCATCAGGTCCACGCAAACGCACTGTGGCGGTTGGTGTCAGATTCGTTCCACAGTTGACTTGCACATGCTCCATTTTGAAGATTTCAGGAGTAAGTTGCGTACCACCAGCAATGAGTGCTTCAATGTCGCGGTCATCGACCTGCTTCTTCTTATCACACAATTCCTTAAAGCGTACAAAAATTTCCTGGAAATCGGCAGCATCGAGTTGATACCCGAGTTCTTCGATATGTTTGCGAAAAGCATGACGACCACTGTGCTTGCCCAGCACCAGCAAATTACCATCCAATCCTACGGTCTCAGCACTCATAATCTCGTAGGTCATACGGTTCTTGAGGATGCCATCCTGATGAATGCCAGACTCGTGGGCAAATGCGTTGGCACCAACCACCGCTTTGTTCGGCGGTACCACCACGCCGGTAAAGGTGCTAATCAACCGGCTACTACGGGCCAACTCTTTGGTGTTGATGCGTGTGTTCAGATCAAAGAACTGTGAACGGGTATGCAACGCCATCACCACTTCTTCCAACGAGGCATTACCCGCCCGCTCACCAATGCCGTTGATGGTACACTCGATCTGGCGTGCCCCGCCTCGGACACCGGCCAGACTGTTGGCCACCGCCATACCAAGATCATCGTGGCAATGCGTCGAAAGAATGACCTGATCTGCACCAGGAACATGCTGGCGAATACCGGCGATCATCGCGCCGTATTCCTCGGGGGTAGCATACCCAACGGTGTCGGGAATATTGAGCGTTGTAGCGCCTTCCTCAACCGCCGCCGCAAGCACCTGATACATATAGTCCAGGTCTGAACGACTGGCATCCATGGGCGAAAACTCGACATCTTCGCACAATGAACGCGCATACCGCACCATTTCACGAGCCTGTTCCATGACATCTTCACGGGTCGAACGGAGTTGGTGCTCGATATGAATATCGGAGGTCGATATGAAGGTGTGAATGCGCTTATTGGCTGCAGGCTGTATCGCTGACCACGCTTTGTCGATATCATCCTTGTTCGCACGGGCAAGTGCCGCAATCACGGGGCCATCGGGTGTGCCCACCTCACGCGCAATTTGATGCACCGAGGCCCAGTCACCAGGTGACGCCGCCGGAAACCCCGACTCGATAATATCAACACCAAGACGTGCCAGCTGACGCGCCACCTCGAGCTTCTCTTCCAGCGTCATCGTACAGCCGGGCGCCTGTTCACCATCACGTAGGGTCGTATCAAAAATACGTACATGATCCTCCATAATAGATTGCTCCTTATACTAAAAACCGAGAACGATGGTCTCGGTTCATATCAAGCTCCACCTTGTCCGGGAGTTACTTCTTTGGGACTTACGAACGGCATCATCTTCCGCAATTCGCGGCCTACTTCTTCGATTGGATGGCTTACATCCTGGGTACGCATGGCATTGAAACGGGATCGTCCGGTATTGTTTTCCTCGATCCAATCTTCGGCAAAAGCCCCACTCTGAATATCGGCCAGCAATGAGCGCATTGCTGCACGGGTCTGGTCATTGATAATCTGCGAACCCGCCACATAATCGCCAAATTCAGCCGTATCCGAGACCGAATAACGCATGTAGTTGAGACCACCCTGATAGAACAGATCAACAATGAGTTTCAACTCGTGCATACACTCGAAATAGGCAACCTCTGGCTGATACCCGGCTTCGATCAACGTCTCGAAACCAGCTTTGACGAGTGCTGAAACACCACCACACAACACAGCCTGTTCACCAAACAGGTCGGTCTCGGTTTCTTCGGTGAAGGTCGTTTCCAGCAGTCCAGCACGTGCACACCCCAGCCCTTTGCCATACGCCAGCGCCTCCTCGAAGGCTTGGCCCGACGCATCCTGATGGACCGCTACCAGGGCCGGTACACCACCACCCTGCGTGTACACCTCGCGCACACGGTGGCCAGGGGCTTTTGGCGCAACCATACTCACATCAACACCTTCAGATGGCACAATCTGTCCATAGCGAATATTAAAGCCATGGATAAAGACCAACGTCTTGCCGGCACTCATGTTGGGGGCAATTTCATCCCGATACACAGACGCCTGAACGGTATCTGGCAGGGCAATCGTCACAATCTGGGCCTCACGTGTCGCATCGGCAACCGATTTGACCGTAAGGCCAAGCAACTCTGCCTTCGCCCGACTCTTCGATCCTTCGTATAGGCCAACTCGTACATCCAATCCACTCTCTTTTAGGTTGAGTGCATGGGCGTGTCCCTGGCTACCAAAGCCGATGATCGCGATAGGCTTATCACGCAGACGATCCAGATCAGCATTATTCTCATAGTAAAGTTGCGCCATAATGTCCTCATTTTCAGGATTACAAATCAGAGATTACTCCATCGCTTCGGCGTATTCTGCCCACCACGCACACCAATCAACACCATCTTCATCTACATACTCATCTGTGTTCCCCTCGCTCATCTCCACAACTTCGTAATCGGTCATATCAATAGAAACATGAAAGTTCAGCGCTGTCATGGCATTGCTCCTTGCATTGATAAGTGCTACAAACTAATTCAGGGTAGCGACAGACTCGACTGCCTGACCATTATTGACGTCTTGTGTACTTGGGGCCTGATGTGTACGAATACCACGAACCATTGCAATGCGTCCAGTACGCATCATTTCTTTGACACCAAATGGACGCATGACCTCGATAAAATTCTCTACCTTCGCAGGTGCACCCGTCATCTCAATCACCATGGAACGCACGCCGACGTCAACAATCTTTGCATCAAAGACATTGGCCATCGAGACGATCTCAGGGCGAACTGCTCCAACCGCACTCACCTTTACTAATACCATTTCACGTTCAACCGTTGGATCGTCAGTTACATCGCTCACCTTGACCACTTCGACCAATCGATAGAGTTGTTTGGTGACCTGCTCAACGTCGTCCGACTCAACGACAACGGTCATTCGGCTGATTCCGGGTGTCTCACTGTGGCCCACTGCAAGGCTTTCGATGTTGTACCCACGACGACGAAACAGGCCCACGGCACGGGTGAGCACCCCCGGTTGGTCTTGCAAAAGCGCGATGATAGTATGTTTTTTCAACGGATTGCTCCTTATGGTATGACTTACAAGAGATAGTGCTAATTACAACCAATCCCGACGTTATGTGGTAACCGTTTCGGGTGCTTCGGTGAGCATCTCGTGAATACCCTTGTTCTGTGGCACCATCGGGAACACATTCACTTCACGCTCAACACGGAAATCGATCAGCACCGGGCCATCGTAAGCATATGCCTCATTGATCGCATTCTCGACCTGATCGACCCGTTCTACAGTGATGCCTTTCCAGCCGTAGGCTTCGGCAAGGCGTGCAAAATCCGGCCCACTCAATGGCGTTCCGCTGTAACGCTTGTTCTCGAACAGTTCCTGCCATTGCCGCACCATCCCCAGGTAGCCATTGTTGATAACAGCGACCTTGACATTCTTGATGCCCTCTTGAACCATGGTCGCCATCTCTTGATTGGTCATCTGAAAGCCACCATCACCGGCAATGGCCCACACCACATCTTCTGGATGAGCAACGGCGATCCCCATCGCTGCTGGAACGGCAAACCCCATCGTTCCTGCACCGCCACTGGTGATATGTGTGCGCGGGCTGTACCAATCGATCAGTTGTGCGGCCCACATCTGGTGCTGTCCGACATCGGTCGCGATACGATAGTTACCCCGGTCATTCAGAATACGGGTCATGGCATCATATACATCGTGCGGCATTAACTGGGAGGTGTCAGGGCGCTTGAGATACTGTTGCTTGTGCTGATGCTTGGATTGCATCTCGCGGATGTGCTCCATCCAATCACTTGCATTGCCATACAGATTGCTTAGCTCTGCCTGGTCGGGCAAGTCTTCAAGAAGTGCCTGCAACACCATCCGTGCATCGCCCACAACCGGAACGTCTACTTTTACGTTCTTCCCGATTTCAGATGGATCAATGTCAACGTGAATAACCTGAGCGTTGGGCGCAAACGTTGATGCCTTACCAGTCACACGGTCATCGAAACGCCCGCCGATGTTGAACAGAACATCGCACTCCTGAATGGCACGATTCACATGCACCCATCCGTGCATACCGGGCATACCAATGCTCAATGGATGATCTTCAGGAAAAGCACCGATGCCATGCAGTGTGGTAATCACCGGGATGCGCGTCCGTTCGGCAAACGCACGCAGCTCCTCAGACGCATCAGCCATAATCACGCCATTCCCCGCCATGATGAGTGGCTTTTTCGCACCAGCAAGCAGTTTGATCGACTCTCGAATCTGTTTACGATTGCCTGTATAGGTCGGCTTGTAGCCCGGCAGGTTAATCTCTTGATACCAGACCGGAACGGTACGAGCGATCTGTGCATCCTTCGTAATGTCAACCAGTACCGGTCCTGGGCGACCAGTTGTAGCAATATGAATAGCCTCTTTGATGACATAGGCGAGTTCATCGACGTTCTTCACCAGATAGTTGTGCTTGGTAATCGGCATGGTGATACCTGTGATGTCAGTCTCCTGAAAGGCATCCTTCCCGAGCACATGACTGCCAACCTGTCCCGTGATAGCCAGCAGCGGCGTGCTATCCATCATCGCATCTGCAATCGGCGTAACCAGGTTGGTCGCACCGGGGCCACTCGTCCCAATGCAAACGCCTACTCTACCGGTCGTCCGTGCATAGCCCTCAGCAGCATGGCCAGCCCCCTGCTCATGGCGGCAAAGCACATGGCGCAACTGCTCACGATATTCCCACATGGCGTAATAGAAGGGCATGATGGCGCCGCCAGGGATGCCAAACATCACATCCACTCCTTCACGGATGAGCGCCTCACACATGATTTGTGCACCGGTGCGTTGTTCTGACATTACGTTGACCTCCTGATTGAGTGTTGCATCTGTAAAAATAATGAATATCAAGCTATACTAAAATCGCGCCATTACTGGCGTTCGTTACCAAACGTGTGTAGCGTGCCAACCAACCTCGCTGGTATTTTGGCTCCATCGCCCGCCACGAATCTCGTCGTGCTGCCATTTCTTCAGCGGTCAGCTCAACATCGAGTTGACGTGTAGAAAGGTCGATACTGATCATGTCGCTATCCGCTAACAACCCTATCGGCCCACCTTCCGCAGCCTCTGGCGACACATGCCCAATACATAAGCCACGTGTGCCACCGCTAAATCGACCATCAGTGATGAGAGCCGTACTATTACTCAGTTCGGGGATGCCCTTGATCATGCTGGTGAGTGCCAACATTTCGCGCATTCCTGGACCACCACGAGGCCCTTCGTAGCGCACCACAACCACATCACCCGGCTGAATCCTGCCATTGACTACCGCATTGGTAGCCGCTTCTTCGCTACCGAAAACACGTGCGGGGCCACGAAACGTCATTTCATGCTGATCAACCGCACCAACTTTCACCACCGCACCCTCTGTTGCGAGGCTACCGAACAGCACACACAAAGCCCCACGCAACGAGTGGGGAGAGTCGATGGGACGAATACAATCGGGATTGCGATTTTCAGCGTGTTGGAGATTTTCACCGAGTGTACGTCCGGTCACCGTCGGCACCTCCAGGTTCAGTATCCCTGGTCTCTGTGCCAGTTCTGCCAGGATAGCCAGGATACCACCGGCCTCGTTCACATCCTGGATATGCCATTGGCGAGGTCCATCCCACGCTGGTGACACTTTGGCCAGATGGGGTGCGTGATCCGAAATGTCATTAAAAGTGCTGACGGGATAATTCAGATCGGCCTCCCGCGCCAGTGCCAGAACGTGCAGGACGGTATTCGTTGATCCACCCATCGCAACGTCAAGGGCCATGGCGTTGGAGATCGACTCGGCTGTCACGATATCGCGAAAGCGGATATTCCGTTGCACCAGTTCCATGATTTGTGTGGCGGCTTTCTTCGCAAGTTCGTGTCGTTCAGGGGAAACAGCGGGGATAGTTCCGTTACCGGGGAGCGCAATACCGAGGGCTTCACAGAGGCAGTTCATCGAGTTGGCGGTGAACATGCCACTACAACTTCCACACGTCGGGCAACTGATCTGCTCCAGTTTGAGCAACTGTTCATCGCTCATCGTACCGGACGCATGCTTGCCGACCGCTTCGAAAACGGTCACCAGATCGCTGCGATTTCCGTCTTCATCTTCACCAGCTAGCATTGGGCCGCCAGAAATGAAGATCGTCGGAATATTGACCCGTGCAGCGCCCATCAACATTCCCGGGGTAATCTTGTCACAGTTGGGAATGCAGATCAGTGCATCGAAACAGTGGGAGGCAGCCATCGTTTCGACACTATCGGCGATGAGTTCACGCGAGGGCAATGAGTAGCGCATCCCCTCGTGACCCATCACAATGCCATCATCAACACCTATCGTGTTAAACTCAAACGGGATGGCACCCGCTGCACGCACCGCTTCCTTCACCACTCGCCCAAATTCCTGCAAATGGACATGACCGGGAATGATATCGACATACGAATTACAAACGGCCACAAAGGGCTTGTTGAAGTCTTCCTCATCACGAATCTGCCCTGTTGCACGCAACAGACTGCGGTGGGGAGCACGCTCAAATCCTCGCTTAATTGTGTCAGAACGCATGGCAAAGCCCTCCATTAGAGCCATTTCTTTTCAAAGCTCCAGGCAACCGTCTAAGGTTTCTATGATTCACCTTTTCTGCAAGGCAAATCCGTTATCAGGTAATGTACGGGTCTTTTGAGCGACATTGCTCCTGGTCGGATAGAAGACCAGCATAGCGCCATCGTCGGCATGAGAGGGATTTGGTTGTATTCAGCTCAACTTTCTCCTAGCAAAATGTGCAAGTATCGGATTGATAGTCGAACGTAGCACTCATATCCATGTCTTCTTAAACCGAAAACCCCTCCCAGTACTGGGAGGGGTTTGCTTTCACTCGCTACAACTTTGTCGCTTTACCTCCCAAGCAGTTGTAAGCCCTTGATAATAATAAGGACTACAAGAAGGAGGCTAAGAATAAAGTTGTGTGCGAAAAAGTTCATTGATGTATCTTTCACAACCGTGTATCAGTTACTTTTTCGCACACAACTTTATTCTTAGCCTCCTTCTTGTAGTCCTTATTATTATCAAGGGCTTACAACTGCTTGGGAGGTAAAGCGACAAAGT
>JBCDFA010000018.1:0-44167 GCA_039178835.1 Chloroflexota bacterium | reverse complement strand
GGGCTACTCAGATTGCTAGGGGTGTGTGCAACGACTTCGGGTACATGTAGAGACCCTGTGCCTGTTAGCAAGTACTCATGCCTTTGCACGGTCTCCTGAAACGTAACCGTTGTCCCCCCTGGTAAGCTGATAATCGTTGGTGCCTGAGGATCGTTGATATCGTACAGAACACGACCTGCCTGCGTGTTAGAAAGCCGATAGCAGGCAGTTGCATTAATACCTACAAACGTATGGCCAGACTGTTGGCCAAAGTCGAGGCGTACAGGCCGCTGGTAGGTGATATAGTCTGGTTGCAAACCATCGGGAGCTGTCCCCGGTATAGCTGAGACAACCACATTACGAGTGTTGGCTGGGAGGGTAAACTCGCGCTCCCAGGGTCCAATCTCTTCCCATGTTGAGGTTGCTGAGATGCTGCCCATTGCAACGCGTAAATTGTGTGTGCCAGGAGTGTAAGCACTTCCCGCAACCGTAAGAGTAGTTGTGCCACTGGTTAGTGGAAGACCAGTCGGGAGAGTCACTTCCAACGATGCGGCTGGTTGGTCTGGCGCAGTTTTGAGATCGGCAGCATACCAGTGATCCCCATCAACTCCTGCAGTGGTGGGATCATAGAGAGAGCTTTCCCGCCAGGTGCCGCGTTCAAATGCCGTATTGCGTGGTGTCACCGTACAAGTCGCTGCGGATCGACTGGTCATACGTTGGCCTGTGCCAGCCTCAACAACGACCCAGTACACATCACTTGCATTCCAGCGATTATGCTCTCTGGGTGCGTAGAAACGCAATTCATCATTTGCACCAAGCGCACCACTCTTGACATGAGCAGCAATTTCAACACCATTATGGTACACGCGTAATCGCGAACCATTACTCACATCTAGCCCAGCCTGAGTCAGCTTTGCTCCTGTCACTCGCTGGATACCACCTTCTGTCACTATTACTTTGGCTGCACGTTTATTGGCAAAAGGATTTGTAGGTGGCGATGCAGCCGTAATAAACGCTTCATTTGATGTAAGTGGTGCAGATGCCGTCTCATCAAAAAGCGAGGCTCCTGGCACAGAGACCTCCAGGTCTGTGGCCCATCGTAGCGCTTCATCCTGCTCAAACACCGGACTCACTGCCAGCACCACGATGCGTTGACCACGCATATACCCTTCGCGCAGGATTGTTATGGGTGTAGTGGGAACGGCACGGGTTACTGGTTCCGCAAGTGCTGGCCGTAATTCACCCGCATCGTTTTGCGGCACAACCTGTTCGACCGAGTCGAGAGTACCACCCCACGGAATACTTGCGAGACGTTCAACAGTTGGTTGGATAGGTGCGTCGTTGTGGACATGCAGTGACACCAGTTGGGCGGGCATTTGTACACCACCAATCTCAACCAGCGGTAGCTCTGGTTCTGGTGGGTTGCCGCTCTGTAAGCTGACACGAGTATCTTTCCACTCTAAACGGACACGATCTGCCTCAGGGATGATGCGGATTGGTGAGTTATCCTGAGCGTGGACCGCTGTTGATGTATGATTGAATGAGAGAGACATAAACAAGAACAATAGGATGAGCAGAAGAGAGAGATAACGCATACAAAAACCTTACTGTGATGTGTGAGATGCAAGTTTTAGTGAGTCGATAGTAATAGTTGGCTCAGCGTGAAAGATGGAAAAAGAGTACGATCATGAGAACGAAAATAGGACGTATTTTTGCGTTGTCATGTAATATCATGTACATCATACTATACAATACATGCCCTGTAACCAATTAGATAACGGATTAGAATCTATTCTCATATGATGGAGGCGCATGGTGTCACAGAAAGACCCACGTCCTTTTATTACAGGTATGACCTACTGGCCACGTCGGAAAGGGCTCCATTGGTGGGAGTCGTTTGATCGAAGCGAAGTGCAGGAAGAATGTGCCCATATCGCTGCTCTGGGCTTCCAGAGTATTCGTTTTGCTTTGCGCTGGGAAGACTTCCAGCCAACGTCTGGTAGAGTCAATACGTATGCCTTCCGTGCACTTGAGCAGGCCCTCAATGCTGCAAACGATGCGCAACTACAGGTTGTGATTACTCTTTTTCCACTTACATTGCAAGGAGGAGTACATATACCAGATTGGGTCAGTCGCCCTAATCCGATCCATGAACTTCGTCAACTACAACGCTCAAGAAAGCCGTCAGTGATAAAGCCTGCTGCTCTGCAGTCTGTTATTTATAAGTGGGGCTATCACTACACACCATTACAGGATGTGTTCGGCAATCCCGCTCTTCGTGATGCACAAACATACTTTGTACGTGAATTAGTAGGTTATTTTGGTACACATCCAGCTATCCTGGCCTGGCAGCTTGGTGAAGGATTGGAGTATCTTCATAAACCTGATGCCATCGAAACGATATATCAGTGGTATACCGAAATGGTATTAGCCATACGAGACTACACCAAGATACCGATTTGGGGCAGCACTTTGGTGCGTGGTCTGACACTACCGATTGGACCGCGACCCGGCCACATGGCTGAACTATGTGATGCTGTGGTGCTTTCTCTTGATCAGGGTGTATTATTGCGTCGTCAGGCACAAGACCTGCCTGCTCTCCTTTTTCTCTATCAGCTTACTTCAGCATTGGTCGGTGCTTCCGTTCGGCTCATGGGCTGTGGGCAAGCAACAACACCAGACAGTGCAGGTGGTTGGATTCGCGATGAAGCTTTTGGTACGTCTCTGCACACCTATCTCGCTTCTTACGAGGAGCAAGCTGATTATGTTGGTTCTGTCTTGTCAGAGTTGCAGCGTGTTGGGGCTCCCGGTGTATGGCTATCAGATTATGCCGATTATACTGAAGATGTGCAGTGGGCTCCATCACTCGATACAACAATCTATGCACGTACCCGTGGCCTGATCGACTCAAACGGAAACGAGAAACCGCTTGCAGATACCATCAAAGCGTTTACCGCATCACAACAAGCAGTGCACGAAACTACATCAAATCCGTTTTTCGACATCGACATTGAGCGGTACTGGCATAATCCAAAGTCCGAATTTGAACGATTGTGGAATATGTTTCAAGAAGAGTATTAAGGATTGTTTGGCGTTAATTGGTCGCGCAGACGCTGATCGGTAGCAAGAACAGCGTCTGCTGGATTGACGCTTTTCGTAATTGCCTGGCGTTGCATTAATTGAAGCTCGCGCCAGATAAGACTACGCTCTGCTCCATTGAGTATTGGTTGGCTCTGCTCTGCTTGGGTCCGAAAAACCCGTGCTGCAACCAAATGGGGCTCATCACCGTTTAGAGCAAGGTCCTGACGTGCAGGCTGTATCTCGTGTTCAAGCAAGACCCGTTGCACATCTTCACTAATCATATAGCGTAAAAAAGCTATAGCTGCAGTCCGTTCGGCTTCACTAATGCCTTGATTGACTGCTAAGAGTGTGCTTTGGACATATGGTTGTGGTGGTTCGTTGGTTTCACTCAGGACAGGCAGTGGGGCAATACCCATTTGGCTTCCCCACAATTGACGATATGCTGATAGTTCGTGAGCCCATCCAAAACTCATCACCACCTGATTGTTCTTGACATGACGCTCGACCTGAATGCTACTATCTAGCCGCACAAGCAGTTGGGGATCATCATTAAGTGAAATCAACCACTCCAGCCATTGCTCTGCCCCTTCATTGTCTGTATCAGCCAGGACAACCTCACCATTTGTGTCGAAAATCTGCCCGCCAAAGGCAGAGAGATAGCCAATGGTTTCGTCAACTGAAAGATCCATGGCCCACCCCCAACGTGGTGGTTCGTCCTCAGGATCGCTCAAACCACGTGCAAGACGTAGTAAGTCGTCAGTATCCTCTGGTGCGGCTTCAATATTGGCTTGATTGTAGAACAGAGCCAGGGTATCAAAGCTGATGGGTAAACCGTATAAGGTGGTTTCTCCCTCCGTGTTACGCACTTGTCCACTACCCAGTGTTGCGGGAAGGAGCGCGTTTCGCTCAGCAGGAGAAATAAACTCATTGAGCGGTAAAAAGAGGTTGGCTGTGGCAAGTTCACCTACCCAACTACTGGGTATCATAATCAGGTGTGGCCCAGCACCACGTGCTGCCTGGGTGCGAAATTCATCGTCAAGTGTGGACATAGATATAGCCTGGATCAATACGCGTCCCTGCGGATTCTGGTTGTTATACTCATTGACCAGACGACTAATGACCTGGCTATCTGATCCAGACCAACTTTGCCACAGCACCAGTGTGACATTAGATGGCTCAGAGTCGGCTGGTTGGGCTGCTTCTGGTGTTGGATTGGTGTCGGTACAGGCAATGAGGAATAATAGCATGACGATCAGTCCGCGTGACACGGTTGTCCAAATTGTTGCGCTACCTGACTTTGAACTAGCAGACCTCATACAGAAGCAAAAAACAACCCACGGAAGCGAGAACTGCTCAACCGCGGGTATATCGCTATGGTGAATGCAACTCAATTTACGGATTATAGCATAGCGCACGCGTGAAGTGCAAGAAAATATCCTTGTGTATCAATCCATAATTAACTTTCGTTTCACGTGATGCGCCAAAGTACCATAGTCGTTTACGTCACCCGCGAACGTCTCAGCCACACATCTTGCTCATTACAGATTTGTTGTGCCAATGCAATATGTCTAGCATAGCGTACCACTTCTTCATCAGCTGGATTCGACAGAAAGGCTACTTCGGCGAGCCAATATAAAGGCACACGCACCATTTCAACTGGTAATGACATCCATTCTTCATCTGTGAGTGGTACTGAACTCGTTTGCTCGTAGTGTGTAACAAACTGCTCTACGTGGTCCCACATAGTGTGTACTGATCGTTCTAATTGCAGACGGTAGATCATCCAGAAGGTGGTGTAGGCAAGTTCAAAGACGCGTTCGCGTCTTGCCACAAAATCGAAATCCAAAAGGCCAATGATGTTCCCTTCACGAAATGCGATATTTCCCAGACCATAATCGCCATGGATAAGCTGTCGTGGTAAAATTGCTCTGTACCTATCCCACCAACGACAAACTTCTTCGAGCAATGTTAGCGCGTTGCTACATATCGTTCGGGCTTCACTGAGACGAGAGTGAGTGGTATATTGCAATTGTTCGTCCACATGCAGTATCCAGTCTTTGATCTGTTCAGGTGATGCATAATTGGCTATACAGGGATCGGGGATGGTTGTGTCGTCCCCAGCTTGCAGCAGCACATTGTGGAGTTGCCCCAGCATGGTCGCAGCCTGTAGATAAGAGGGCAGCGATTCATTCATCTGATCAATCCGTAGTAACGGTTCTACTTCGACCAGACGATCTTCAAAAGTCGTGTAGGTGGTGCCAGTGTGTGTTGGATATGGTAGGACAACAGGGATATTATGTGTGATAAGTTCATTCTTGAGCCTATGGACTGCCTGGAGTCGGTCCTTTGTGACCCAGGGGCGATACACTCGTGCGACATACTGACCTGTCAATGTGTGGAGTGCTACATTCAAATTATACGTGCCACCAAGATCATGTGTTGTGGTGAGTGTTCCAATGTTATATGTTTCAGTTAACATTGTGAACAAATGCGAAGATGCTGTGGCACGTGCTCCTAAGGTAAAGTCTGGTGTCAACATAACTTCTCTGTGTGCGTATGAAATAAGAAATCGTTTCGTAGTATAGCATGCTGTTTTGATGTATCTCCATGTTGCGGTTATAATACTCGCACAACGCAAAACAAAGTCTGATGTGTTGTACGCAACACAGCTGGGGGAGCCAGGTGAGCCTGGCTGAGAGGGTGAGCCTACCGATGTCACCGACCCTTGGAACCTGACCTGGATGATGCCAGCGTAGGAAAGCGACCGGTTCTTGTGCCACCGCTGATCTATCTGGAATCAGTGGTATTTTTGATTCCGGCGCCTCCTTACTCTTGTTGATGGAGGTGTGTGACGCTAAAAAATCCTCACATTATTGCTCACGTTCACGTATTCAACTTCCCAAACCAATGTAGGATTGATGTAAGGGTGTGTTCCTTGTGGCACGCCTGTCTAGGTGTTCGCTAACGACAAAGGAGTCTATTGATGAAACCAAGAATTGACTGGTCGGTGTATGTTGTCACCGACCGACGCACTGTTGGAGATCGCCAGTTACTTGATGTTGTTGCTGCTGCGCTTGAGGGTGGTGCAACGGTCGTACAACTCCGTGAAAAACAGCTCCCAACCTACGACATGGTTACCTTTGGCCAGATCCTTCGTGATCTCACCCAGTCAATGAATGTACCGCTTATCGTCAATGATCGTGTGGACGTGGCGCTTGCCATCAACGCGCAGGGCGTTCACGTTGGCCCACGCGATATGCCTGCGAAGATAGCTCGTCAGTTGATCGGCCCTGATCGCATCCTTGGTGTTTCTGTTGCGACGGTTGCTGAAGCCCAACAAGCCGTACAGGACGGTGCGGACTATGTGGGTGTTGGTGATTTGTATGGCACCCCCAGTAAGCCAGATGCAGGCGCACCTATTGGCTTAGAGCGACTGGTTGAGATTGCACAATCCATCGATATCCCAATTGTGGGCATTGGTGGTATTACGGTAGAGAAGGCTGCAGCAGTAGTCGAGGCTGGTGCTACAGGAGTCGCAGTTATTTCGGCAGTGCTTGGTGCTCCAGATCCTTTTAATGCAGCCCAACAACTACGCAAGCAGATAACCCGTTAATCGATTTTGGTAGCACTGGAGCATACCTAGAACAGGAGTATCGTATGGATTGGAAAGAACGTACTGCCCAGAATCTGGCACGAATCCGCGCCGAGAAGCCATTATTGCACCACCTCACAAACTTTGTGGTCATGAACGACACGGCAAATATCACACTCCACATTGGAGGGCTACCAGTGATGGCCCATGCAGCGGAAGAAGTTGCGGAGATGGTTGATGCAGCCGGGGCGCTGATTCTGAATATGGGAACATTAACGGAAGAATGGATCGAGTCGATGATGCGAGCAGGTCAGCGAGCAAATGAAACACATACGCCGATTGTTCTTGATCCTGTCGGTGCTGGAGCTACTACATTGCGAACGACAACGAACAAGTCTTTCTTAAATGATCTTAAGATCGCGGTTGTACGGGGAAATGCAGGAGAACTTGGTGCGTTGACTGGGCTAGGTGGTGAGGTGAGGGGTGTCGAGAGTGTTGGCAGTGATACTGACCCTGTCGTTGTTGCTTGGCAGATGGCGCGTATATATCACACAGTTACCGCACTTACCGGCAAACGCGATATCGTTTCTAATGGTGCACAGGTATTTGGTGTTGACAATGGCCATAGTTGGCTTCCGACTTTCACTGGCACTGGGTGTATGGCAACGACAGTTATCGCTGCTTTTGCCGCTGTAGAAAGTGATTCACTGGTAGCAGCTGTAGGTGGCTTGGCGACCTATGGGCTAGCTGCTGAGTTGGCGGCTGATAAAGCGACTGGTCCTGCCAGTTTCAAAGTTGCCTTCTTCGATCAGATCTATCATCTGACTCCCGAACAAGTTTTTCAAGGTGTCCGTGTTGTTGAAATGGATCGGCCAAAATGACCTGTCGAGTTATCGGGTTTGTGTGTGTAAACACAGTCAGTAGAAAAGAGGTCAGTTATGACACTCGCACATCGTTTGTGGCACGCTAATGAGGATCTAGCGCAGGCTTGTCTCAAACATCCTTTTGTCGAAGGCATTACAAATGGAACGTTGCTAGAGTCGCAGTTTGCGTACTACATTGGTCAGGACACCTTCTTTCTAGAAGCATTTGTTCGTGCGTATTCGATAGCTGCGGCAAAAGCACCTGATTGGGAGAGCTTTCGTGCCTTTCACGCGCTGGCAAATGGTGTGTTGGAAGAACTAACGTTGCATGCTGAATATGCTGCCAAATGGCATGTTGATATCCATGCGGTAAAACCAGGTAGTGCTACCCGTCGATATACCGATTTCTTGCTAGCAACGGCTTGGAGTAGCGATCTCGGATCGATCACTGCTGCCATGTCGCCGTGTATGCGACTCTATGCGTTTATTGGCCAGCAATTAGCGCAAAAGCAATCATCTGATCATCTCTACACTGATTGGATTCGTACCTATAGCGATGCTGACTTTGCCACACTCGCGCAGCAGATAGAGCGTCTGACCAATACCTATGCTGTAGAGACGCCACAGATCCATGCCATCTATCGCTATGCCATGCAGTGCGAGTATAATTTTTTTCATGCACCCTTGGAAGAGGGAGCACACACAAACGCTCACCTCAAATCACCGTTTATGAGACAAAAGAAGGGAGTCTAATATGTACAAAGCCCTCACGATTGCAGGCTCAGACTCAGGTGGTGGTGCAGGTATTCAGGCGGATCTCAAGACATTTATGGCCCATGGTGTGTATGGTGCAAGTGTGATTACCGCTATCACTGTGCAGAACACACTTGGTGTACGTGCATTTGAAGCATTATCGCCGTTGCTTGTGGCAGGCCAAATCGATGCGGTGCTCGATGATATCGGAGCCAATGCCATTAAGACGGGTATGCTTGCCTCAACCGAAGTCGTCGAAGTGGTTGTAGAAACACTGTCACGCTACAAAGTTGTAAATCTGGTTGTTGATCCTGTGATGGTTGCGCAGAGTGGTGATCCACTGCTCGCTATGGAAGCAGTGAATGCTATTCGTGAACGATTACTACCCATGGCTGTACTGATTACCCCCAACCTGCCCGAAGCGGGTTTCTTGCTGAACCGCTCTGTTGAGCAGGAGCAGGATATGTATGATGCTGCACGTGATTTGCATACCCTTGGTCCACGCTACGTATTGCTGAAGGGTGGGCATCTTGCGGGCGATATTGTTGATGTGTT
The DNA here is from genome assembly GCA_039178835.1 of Chloroflexota bacterium. Taxonomy (GTDB): domain Bacteria; phylum Chloroflexota; class Chloroflexia; order Chloroflexales; family Roseiflexaceae; genus AL-N1. The sequence continues at coordinate 35,344 of JBCDFA010000018.1, read as the reverse complement.
GTATGATGGCACAAGTTTTCACACGCTCCGTTCACCACGTATACCAACACGTCATACGCATGGAACGGGATGTACCTATGCATCTGCGATTACTGCTTTGCTAGCACAGGGCACCCCGATGGAGCAGTCGGTGAACCAAGCGCATACCTATGTGCTGGAAGCAATCAGACATGCACAAGCTATTGGTCGAGGTGACAGCCCGGTCCATCACTTATGGCGGGGGCTTCCGAAACTGGTTTGAGCCAGCTTCATGCCACATACACTATCATGTGACTACTTGGTTTGCCCAGGTTTGATTACCAGGCGTGGCAGTTCGGCCAGTTCTGTCATGCCTGTTGCCTGGTAGATATAGGTGCGTTCTGTGGAGGTAGACACGGCACAGTGATTGCCATGTCGGTCCAGCGCGACCATGCTCATAATAGCTTTATCAGGGTCTTCGTGTGGTGCAACAAGATCCATAAAAGCGGCATGACAGGCTGCTTCAAGGGTGTAGCCCATCTTGAGGTAAAGTACGACGCTACGAGCAGTTCCAGCACGTATAGCTAGTTCACCCCAGCCTGTACATGCCGCAGCCCCATACCGATCATCGGCGTAGTTGCCAGCCCCGATAATAGGCGAGTCGCCTACACGTCCTGGATACTTCCATGCCCAGCCGCTAGTGCTTACTGCTGATGCAATATGTCCTGCCTGATCCTGAGCAATAAAATTTACTGTACCAGTCACACGTTCAGGGTCGCTGGTGAGATTTGTGGTATAACGGCGTAATTCATCAAGGAGTGCATTCTGCGATGCTTGAGTCGTTGTTTGTTGCCCATCGATACCAGCACGCCAGACTCGCGCTGCTTCCTTGGTCAGTAATGGCTCGGACTGCATGCCCAATTCGGCGGCGAACTGTGCTGCTCCTTCGCCTGCCAACATCACATGGGGAAGCTCTTCCATTATACGGCGTGCCACAGTAATGGCATAGCGATAACCACGGAGTGCCCCTACCGCACCAGCTCGTAAGGTTGTGCCATCCATAATTGAGGCATCCAGTTCAACCTCCCCAACCAAATTGGGGTAGCCACCATAGCCAACCGTGTGATCGTCTGGGTTGTCTTCAACAATACGGGTTGCGGCTTCGACAGCATCAAGGGCGGTGCCGCCCTGCTCAAGCATATTCCACGCCTGTGGAATCCCGATGGCACCATTGGCACTTGCAATGATAATCATACAAACCTCAATTGTTATTGGTAGAACGACGCACAGTACAACACATTTCTGACGGCATATCTAGCCCCTCCCATTCACAGCTAAAGGCCTGAAAATAGCTTCATGATGCATAATCTCTGGCATACATATTGCTAATAAGAGCAACTGTGTGTCTCACAAAGCACCTGTATTGACAACATCCCCGCCAACGTTGACGCTGTCAAAAGTCTTCAGGTAAATCATAACCTGCAAAATCGAGGAGGACTTTATGTCACGTGTCGTTTGTATGATTATAACTCTTTTGATTATTTCTGTGATTGCCCCTTTGACTGTTAGTGCTCAGACTGACCCAGCTTTGCTCCGTGTGATGCACGACTCACCTGATGCTCCACCAGTTGATGTCTATGTAAACGGTGAGCGTGCTCTTGAAAATATTGGGTATACGGTAACAACAGAGTATCTACCAGTGGCGCCGGGAGAGCAGTTTATTCAGGTTGTTCCAACTGGCCAGGGCGTGGAAACCGCGGTGATTGAGGCAACGGTTGATCTCATTCGTGGGGAACCCTACACCGTCGTTGCGGTAAATAATCTTGCTAATATTCAAGCATTAGTGTTGACAGATAAAGATGAAAACGTGCCCGCTGATCTCGCAAGTGTACGTGTTATTCATGCTTCATCGAATACGGGAGCTTTTGATATTCGTCCGGTCGGTTCAGAGGTTCCGTTTTTGACGGATCAATTCTTTACGTCGGCTGATTACGTAAGCCTTCCACCAGGTGTGTATCAGTTTGAAATTCTTTCTTCTGAAACAGGTGAATTACTCGTAACATCACCAGAGTTTCGGTTTGAGGCAGGCTGGGTCTATACCATTACGCTAACCGGCATTGGTGGGAGTGAAGCCCAGCCACTTCAGGTACGTCCGTCAATTGACTTGGTTGCATCTTCTTAAATAAACATCGATTACCTGTTTTCATACGCGTTTGTGAGACACACGTTGTTATCAAGTTATGGCTCAAAACGTTGTACCAACACGACGGCGTTTTGCCCACCAAAACCGAATGCATTTGCCAATGCAACCCGAACATCTTGCTGTTGCGCTTGATTAGGAACATAATTCAGGTCGCAATCCGGGTCTGGTTGGTTGTAGTTGATAGTTGGTGGAACATAACCACTCTCAATGCTTTTGATACAGCCAATGAGTGCAAGTGCACCTGCTGCACCTGCGGTATGGCCGATCATGGATTTGATCCCACTTACGGTGATGTGGTAGGCTGATTCACCAAGAGCTTGCTTAATGGCGCTCGTCTCTGCTGCATCGTTGAGCGGTGTACCGGTCCCATGGGCGCTGATGTGGTCTACCTGACTCGGTGAAAGTTCTGCATCTTCAATCGCGCGTTGAATGGCGAGTGCTGCATATTTGCCATTTGGGGCCGGGGCGGTCAGATGATAGGCGTCTTCGGTTGCCCCAAAACCACCTACCTCAGCATAGATATGTGCACCACGTGCCAAGGCGTGCTCCAGTTGTTCAAGCACCAGAATGCCACATCCCTCACCACCTGCTGTCCCCTGACGCGTGGCATCGAATGGCCGCACCGCCTGAGCAGGGTTGTCGCCTGGTGGTGCAATCGCGCCGATAACACCAAAGGCCATCGAATTTAATGCCGTCAGACCGGCATCTGTCCCACCACAGATAGCAACAGTAGCATCGCCTCGCTGAACCATGCGAGCTGCATCACCAACGGCGTATGTTCCAGTTGCACACGCGAGAACCGGTGCAGTAGTTGGTCCATGTAAACTATAGGTAATTGCCACCTGGCAGGCAGCCATATTGTAGATAAACATGGGCATGTAGAAAGCATCAACACGTCGTCTATCTTTGGCCATAAAGCTCAGTGTTTGTGCCTCGGTAGTTGCGCTGCCACCGAGGGCAGTGCCGATGTTGACCGCGACTCGTGATCGGTCGATTGAGTCAAGCTCAAGTCCACTATCCCGTAGGGCCTCACCTGCGGCGGCGACGGCAAACTGGGCAAAGCGGGCCATACGTCTTGCTGCCTTTGCTGTCATGGAATGAGATGGCTCAAAGTCCGACACTTCTGCGGTAATCATATATGGAAAGTCGGTAATATCATATTGTTTAGCCATATCTATGCCCGAATGAGCAGCGAGCATACCTTCCCAGAACGTCGGTACGTCTGTGCCAAGGGGTGTTATAGCACCCATACCAGTTACAACAACACGATGTGGAGGGTGTGATTGCATACAGTTTCTTTCTGACTACAATGTTTGAAAAATCATAGCATCTACAGGAATTTCTACCAAGTGCATAGCTTACCATAATGAAAACCCTTAGAGTGGGCAGTTTGTCATTTGACAAACACCACGCTCCCCCCTAGCATGATAAGCAATCGATTATTGAGACTTATACGTACATAATGATAGATAGCTGTATGTAAGCTGTCTCTTCGTATATTGCTCTGAAACATGAGGAGGAATTCATGGAACGCACAGGAGCGTTCGATTTCCTAGGGCCACGCACGCTTGTCGGACCAGAACTGAAACCCGGTGACAAAGCACCAGCATTCACCTTGATCAGTAATAAGTTACAAGAGGTGAGCAGTGATTCGTTTGCTGGTAAACCAATGATTATTAGTGTCGTGCCTTCCGTCGATACCAGTGTGTGTTCGGTACAGACACATCGTTTTGATCAAGAGGCCTCGAAGCTTGGTGATGCAATCAATGTCATTGGTGTAAGTGTTGATCTTCCTTTTGCACAAGCACGTTGGTGTGGTGCCGAGGACATTTCCAACATGCAAGTACTCTCCGACTATCGTGATGTGAGCTTTGGCGATGCCTATGGTACCCATATCAAAGATCTGCGTTTAGAAAGCCGTGCTGTGTTTGTGGTAGATGCGGGAGGTGTCATTCGCTATGCGGAGTATGTACCGGTTGCAGGTGAACATCCCGATTATGATGCTGTATTGACAGCAGTAAAGGGGTTGCTTAGCTAATCAACTGATCGGGTGTACGAATGGAAGCCGCACATGGTGGGTACGGCGCTTTGGATGGCCATCCCTCCAATGTGTGGTTTCTCTATGTGAAGTACCTATGGATTTGCCCCTTTCAGACTAACATGTTGTGCAGGAGCTTCTCATGTATGCGGTTGAGAGAAATATATGGATATTGTGTTTGAAAGTATACTGCTAGGGAGTTCTATTTTACTCATTCTGAGTATTGTTGCGAGTAAAGCTTCAAGTTGGCTCGGTATCCCAGCCTTATTGCTCTTTCTTATTATTGGGATACTGGCAGGCCCAGAAGGACCTGGCCGTGTCGATTTTAGTAACGCGGCATTTGCCCAATCCCTTGGAGTGATAGCCCTGGCATTTATTCTGTTCTCTGGTGGTCTGGATACAGAGTGGCGTACAATCCGCCCCGTGCTGTGGAGTGGGCTATCACTTGCTAATTTTGGGGTGCTGATCAGTGGTATATTAGTTGGCCTCTTCGCAACACTCGTGCTTGATCTGCCATGGATGATCGCGCTTCTCCTTGGTGTGATTGTGTCATCAACGGATGCGGCAGCTGTCTTTGCGGTGATGCGTGCACGTGGTGTCAATCTTAAAGAAAATCTTGAGCCACTTATTGAGCTTGAGTCAGGAAGTAACGATCCAATGGCGGTTTTCCTGACCATTGGCTTAACCAATTTCCTAGTAACAACAGATGCTTCTCTCCTTGGGTTAGTTCCTAGTTTTGTATTGCAAATGATCCTTGGAGCAACGCTGGGATATGCAATGGGGCTGGGGATGACATTTGTGGTAAACCGTTCTCGTTTGCCGTATGACGGTCTATATCCTGCCTTGAGCATAGGCTTGGTCTTATTTACCTATAGTGTGACCGATGTCCTGGGTGGCAACGGGTTTCTGGCGGTATATGTTGCCGGCCTGGTAATGGGCAATCGTAACTTTATCCATAGGCGGAGTTTAATGCGGTTTCACGATGCGATTGCCTGGTTGATGCAGATCGGTATGTTTATCACTCTCGGGCTGCTGATTGTGCCATCACAACTTGTGCCCATTGTTGGCAGTGGTATTCTTCTCTCACTGTTCCTGATTTTTGTAGCACGGCCAATTAGTGTATTTATGTCGCTCCTGTTAACGAAGCTGAGTCTACGTGCAAAGACCATGGTAGCGTGGGTAGGGTTGCGTGGTGCTGTTCCTATCGTATTGGCTACCTTTCCTCTGCTGGAGGGTGTCCCCCAGTCCGACATCATCTTCAATCTAGTCTTTTTTACCGTCATTACTTCCGTGTTACTACAGGGTTCATCTATCAGTCTTGTCGCAAGCTGGCTTGGGATGAATAATCCCAAAGAGGTTCCATATCACTATCCAATGGATTTTGTTCCCGAAGTGGATATCAACAGCCAGCTGGTTGAGCTTGCTATTCCAGGCAACTCACCTGTTGTGGGCAAGTCCATTATGGAGTTAAGCTTGCCCAAAGGTGCATTGATCGTGCTTATTACACGCGACGATGACTCAATCGTTCCTGATGGTGGTACTGTACTAGAGCCTGGAGATACATTGCTTGTACTCGCTGACAATGAGTCACTTGCGGATATGCGCTCTTTTCTAAAGATTCGTGAACAACCGGTTTCTTCAACAACATGAAAGAAAGCCCAATGATACTGCCCAATCATATCTGGCCAACCACTGCAACTGTACACACTCAGGGTCATCTGACTATCGGTGGCTGTGATGTGGTTTCACTTGCACACCTGCACGGGACGCCATTGTACGTGCTTGACGCAGCGACGATTACTGAACACTGTCAGACCTATCGCGAGGCACTGCGACATGGCTATTCTGGTTCATCGTCAATCCACTATGCCAGCAAAGCCTTGCTCAACACGGCGGTTGCCCAGATGATGTCTGCTCATGGGCTTGGGCTTGATGTGGTGTCAGGTGGGGAGTTGTACATTGCGTTACAGGCAGGGATTCCGGCTCCACACCTCCATCTTCATGGGAACGCCAAACCACGTGCTGAATTAGAGATGGCCTTAGAGGTTGGTATCGGGCGCATCGTCGTAGACACGTTGGATGAGCTAGCAGTATTATCACAATTAGCCGCGTCTCGTCCCTCACCGCAGTCTGTTATGTTGCGCCTTGCACCTGGGATCAATGCAGATACACACGCTTACATTGCCACTGGTCACGAGGAATCAAAGTTTGGCTTGCCGCTCACTGCTCTTGGTGCCGCAGTCGACCGTATCGTCGAATCTCCAGGTCTTCGGTTGAGCGGCTTGCATGTGCATCTCGGCTCACAGTTGTTTGACGAGCGCCCCTTTGTGCAGGCCATCGACTTGCTTCTTGATCAGGCAGTGTGGTTGCGCACAACCTATGACATCACGCTTGACGCCATCAGCCCTGGCGGTGGTATCGGTGTGTCCTACACAACAGAACAACAGTATGATATTCATGGCTGGGCAGCACAGGTTGGGCGATCACTCGAAGCAGGATGTAAAGTGCGGGGATTGCCGTTGCCACAGCTTATTATCGAGCCGGGGCGCTCCATTGTTGCGCGGGCTGGTGTGGCATTGTACAGCGTGGTAGCGACCAAAGCAGCGCCACACCAGCCACGCTATCTGCATATCGATGGTGGTATGGCCGACAACATTCGCCCGGCGCTCTATCAGGCGCGATATGCGGCTCTTCTGGCCAATCGTGCTCACGAACGTCCGACTGAACAGGTACATGTTGCAGGTCGCTTTTGTGAGTCAGGCGATGTGTTGCTGCGTGATGCGGCACTGCCATGTGCGACACCTGGCGATCTGCTGGCGATTGCCTCCAGTGGCGCATACACCCTAAGTATGGCGAGTAATTACAATCAAGTTCCTCGCCCGGCCCTTCTGCTGGTTGAGGACGGTACCGCGACCGTTATTCAGCGGCGTGAGACCTACGCAGACCTGATCGCACGTGATGTTTCTTTGCCTCTCCGAGAGAAGGTTGGTGGGTGATATCAGAAGTGGTTATGCTGACAACGTCAATAGCAGGTTGAGGTCTTCATCGATCTCGGCTGACCAGTGTGGTGGTACAACGGTGGTTGTATCGAGTTGCACAACAATGGCTGGTCCATCAAAGCGATCACGAGGGTACAGGTCTGTGCGATCATAGAGGGAGGCTGGAGTACGCACTGCCATATCGTCATGTAGGGCTGCCTCAACCGTTGTTCGTGATTGCAGTGGTTCTGTGCGTGCTGGAAGGTTGTCTGCCAGATACAGCGACAAAGGAGGGCGGACGCTGACTGCACGCATACGCAGTAAGACGACTTCAACTGGGTGTTCTGGCATCGCGTGGCCATAGCGACGTTCGTGTAGAGTGTGAAACTGTGCTATCGCCTCTGTTAGGTCTGTTGGCGTCAACGGAGCACGTGTACTCGCGTCCCATTCTACCAGCGGGGTGGTAATTTCGTATGACTGACCAATGTAACGGAGATCCAGGGTAAACTCAATACGGCAGTCCTCCGTTGATTCGCCGTCCTTGGCAAGCGCCTCTACGCCGGTATTCGCTAGGGATTTCATATGATCGTGTGTCACTGATAGATCGAGTTGGTCAAGTGGAGTTAGCAGCGCGTAGCTCGCATCACGTGTTACATCGGCGGTGAGCATGCCCAGTGCAGAGAGCACACCTGGGTAGCGTGGCACAAGCACACGTCGCATGCCTAGCTCTGCTGCGAGATATGCCGCGTGCAGTGGCCCTGCACCACCAAAAGCCACCAGCACAAAGTCGCGTGGGTCATAGCCGCGTTCGACCGAGATGGTGCGAATGGCCCGATCCATTGCGGCATTTGCAACACGGACGACTCCGAGTGCTGCTTGAGTAGTAGAAATGTTCAGATGTTGTGTGAGTGACACAAATGCAGACTCTGAGCGATTGCTATCAAGCTGCATCTGCCCATCGAGAAAATAGTCTGGCTGGAGCCGCCCAAGCAGCAGATTGGCATCTGTCACGGTTGGTAGATCGCCGTGTCCGTAGCAAGCTGGCCCCGGATGTGCCCCGGCGCTCTGTGGCCCAGCACGAAGTGCCCCGCCAGCGTCGATACGCGCAATCGAGCCACCGCCTGCTCCAACGGTATGAATGTCAATACTTGGCAAGTGGACAGGCAATCCTCCCACGTGCGACTCCCCAATGCGTGGGAGTGTTCCATCACACAGCGCGACATCGGTAGAGGTGCCGCCCATATCAAAGGTGATAATACGCTCGAAGCCAGCCCGCTGCGCCACAAACCGCGCACCGACTACACCACCCGCAGGACCAGACAGCGTGGCTCGTGCAGCCAACGCGTGCGCCGTGGTCAATCCCATACTGCCGCCGTCTGATGCCATCAACCGAAGTGATGCGACCCCTCTTTCTCGGAGCCCAGCCTCTAAACGAGAAAGATAACGACCGAGTACTGGCGCAAGATATGCATTGACAACTGTGGTGCTGGTCCGTTCGTATTCTCGTGGTTCAGGCATGACACGATGCGAGGCAGAGAGATAAAAACGATTGGGTGGGGCCATTTGTTCGATGGTTGTAATGATTGATTGCTCATGAATGGGGTTAGCGTAGGCGTGTAACAGACAGACAGCCACCGACTCAATTGAACTTTGCAGCAAGATATGTATGATCTGTTGGAGATTATCGGCATCGAGCGGGTGTATCACAGCCCCGTGTTGGTCTAAGCGCTCAGTGACTTCCAGCCGCCACGTATCCTCAACCAGCGGCGGGTCGCGTGTCACATTGAGGTCGTACAAACTCGGGCGATTGCCACGTCCAATCACCAGTACATCACGAAAGCCCGCAGTCGTGATAAGTGCTGTTGGTGCTCCGCGTCGTTCCAGTAGGGCATTGGTCGCTACGGTGGTGCCATGCACAAGGGAGTCCGGTGATCCGAGCGCGGCAATACCCTCAAGCAAGGCGCGTGCTGGATCATCGGGTGTACTGAGCAGCTTGTAGATTGTCAGGTGGCCTTCGTGGAGTGACACGAAGTCGGTGAAGGTACCACCGATGTCAACACCGAGTATGCTCATAGTTGTACATATAAAGAGACAGATGATCGTTTCCGATTACGATCATCTGTCTCTGCTTACTTTATTGGGCTAGTGCGCTAATACCGCTTTCTACTTCAACCAGTGGTGTACGTGCACCGCTAGGCAAATCCCAATACCAGAGTGCGCTATCACTGACGCGCTCGAATGTGAATGGCCCACGTGTTCCAGCTGGTATCCGATCGAGCGAGATATATACCAGACCATTCTCCGTCGCATTGAAATGGCCAAACCCACCTGTCGTGATTCCTGTGGCCAGCACACGGTTGTTGCCATTGGCCTCGCGTGCGTGCAGCGTATAGTCCATTGCTACATCGCTGGCACATGCCACCGTCAGATAATAGAGCGTTTGGTCGTCATCCCACGCTACCGGACGACCCCAGTGTGTGTCGCTAATGGTGTCCTGCTCTTCGCCGTCTGAGTCAAGCAGAATAAGGTCGGCACCTTCATCACTGGATCGTGTTCCTTCGACCGCAATGCTACTGCCATCGGGTGATACCATCGGACGGCCCAGGGTCTCATACCGATCACCAAGGACAAGTGCCGCACCGACATCCTGTTCTTCACCCTCAAGATCAGAGATAAAGAGCGTGCTGCGACCATCTTCGGCGGCGGCAGCATAGATGATTCGTGTATCATCAATCCACTGTGGTCCGAAACGACTCCACTCATCGTTGGTGGGTGTCACAGCCGCTGGAGAGCCACCCTCGGCAGGCACTGTCCAGATTCGCAGTCGTTGAGGTACTGCACCGCTCTCATCAACCGAAAAGGCAATGGTGTTGCCATCTGGTGAGAAGATTGGCTCAAAGCAGGAGCGCCCGACCGCTGCAAGCTCATTCTGATTTTCACCGTTAATGTCCATAGTCCAGAGTGTGCTGATCGCCTGTTGGTCATCGGGATCAGCGCCAGGAGTTGCACGACAGAATGCGACCAGATCAAAGTCGGGATTGATAGCGATAGCCGTTTCTGGTTCTGGTGAATCGGTTAGATTGGTTGCTGCACCATCCTCGAATTTCCAGATATCGCCATCCTGAAGGTAGACCACTGGATTCGATGGGGTGGCAGCACCGGGAGCGGCCTGTGTGAGCTGGCTACTCGTCTCATCGATGGGTGATGTTTTCGTCACCTCAAGAATGATCTGGAAAGGCTCTTCTTCAAAGGTAACTCGGAACGGGAGTGGTTCTTCTAGATTGATTGCCAGCGCTGCACCAACCGTTGCATCTGGGTCTACACGAAGATCGAGGTTTTGGATTACAGTCGTACCACTCAGATCGGCAGTTGCTTCAATATCTGTGGCTTCAAATTGATCATCATGGAGCCAGTCATTCAATTCGAGCAGGAGTACATACCCATCTTCAGGTGACTCGCCTGGTTCATCGAATGTATCATCAAGCGCATTGATACATCGAGCAGTTGCGTGTGGTGGTGCGGAGTCTCCTGGCACATCAAGCTCAATCGTTAGTCGTTCAAGTGATGCCTCGACTGTTGTCGTAATACTGGTAATCTCAGCTGAGAATCGACCACTCCGGCTATCACCAGCAGTTTGATTACACAGACTGAAATCGGCCAGATCGGGATCAGGCGTTGGTGTCGGTGGTAGAGGTGTTGGTGTCGGCTCAGGTGTGTTGGTTGGTGTTGGTGTTGGCCCAGTGGTCGGTGTTGGTGTTGATGTCGGCTCAGGTGTGTTGGTTGGCGTCGGCGACAGGGTTGGCGAGGGTGTCCCGGCTTGAATGGTCTCAATATTGCGAGCTTGTTCCTCTTCAGCAATTGATGTTTGCTCACAACCAGCGACGAGCAACACTGCACAACATAGAAGTAACGCCAAGGTTCGGTGAAAAGTCATGGAGGTTTACTTTAACATTCAGATGCTATTTAACGAAACAACATACGGTTATGATTATCGTGTGATTTATGATCGACACCTTGCGCGTATTATACACGCAGTTCAGGATCTTTAGCGTCACCTATGCTCTTCGTTGCACACACTTATTCGCCAGGTAGGACTACTTTGATCCAGCCACGTCGCATTGCATACACGACGGCTTGTGTGCGATCATTGACGGCCAATTTGCGTAAGATCGAAGACACATGGTTTTTCACAGTTTGATTACTGATATCAAGATGAACGGCAATCTCTTTATTGGTTCGGCCATCTGCAATGAGTTCAAGCACCTGTAATTCACGTGGTGAAAGAGGTGAGTAGATACTTTGGGTATCTTCTTCAACTGCGAGATGGCGGAATGCTGCCAGCACTTGTCCGGCTACTTCTGGTAACGAGAGAACGAGATCATTGATGACGTAGTCGCTACGTTGAACACGACGTAGTGCGTTCAACAATTCTTCCCACGATACATTGCGTGGGAGATAGGCAGCCACACCTGCACGTATCGCTTTCACGACACTTGGACCATCCATAGAAGCGCTTAGTAAAATAACGCCAATATGTGGATGCGTCCGTTTGACAGCGCGTGCCACCTCTAATCCGTTCACGCCAGGTAGATCTATTTCCATAATCATAATGTCAGGGTCGGTGTAGTCAGCAAGTTGGATTGCTTGTTGTCCATTGCTTGCCTCGCCCACAATATGAAAGTCTGACAAATTTGATAGATATCCACGTAACCCTTCGCGAAAAAGGGCATGGGCGTGGACGAGCACTATTGAGGTCTGACTCATGCTCCCTCCTGCACCACGGGCGCAAGTTTCAACCTATCTCAAATAGGAGTTGAATCCTTGCGGCACGCTATCGATCAAACAAATGTAAAACCTAACCTGACGGAATGGAATATTGGGTAAAAAACACCTAAACACAAAGATACCCAAACATCGTAGTTTGATATATCTTAACATTACTGCATATTATACCCTAACAGAAGCCTTGACACAAGCAAACTTTATTAGTGAATACAATAGGTTGATAACATAGGATGTGTTTATCCTATTTTTTCTCAGTACACCATAGACGGAACGTGCTATAAGATGTTATGGAAGATATTCTATGTCGAACGGAATGCTGTCTTGATTCGTATTTTGTTTGAGTGTTGGAAAGTGATCAATTTCTTGCCAAAGTGCTTGTGATATCCAAAATTGTTGTAGATGTGAGGTATCTGAAATACGAACCGCACGTATAGTTTTTGAGGTAAAGGGTTTACAAGCCACTGTAATTGCATCACTTATGGTAGGACAAGTGTAAGGTATTTTGATACCAGATAAGAAATCAGCAGTGAGTGCGTTGGTGTAGGTCACGTGCCAATCAATTTTGTCGCGAAGCGTCTGGGTAATGATGTCTGCCATGCCCACGCCATTCGCATTGCCGTGACTTTCTGGAGATAGATCAAGCGCGACAATGCGACGAATATGACGTTCGGGTGTTCCCCCGATGCGTCGGTGCATGCCAATCACATTGGGGTCCATTCCTGTACCGGAAAAGTTTTTCCCCATTTGATCAACGACTAACACATCAATCGGGTCGAATGGAATGTTAGGAAGCAGAGCACGTGCTTCAGTTAGCAAAGCTCGGTCAGTTTCTTCAATGGCGTGAGTTGGTACCACAACAATTTTCCAGGGTTGATGTAGGGCATTTTCAACAATGGCGACGCCCAATTGTATTGGCGATCGTTCTAGCACGACTCGTGCAACAGGGATGAGATGTTCAGCCAGACCTTTTGTATGGATAGAGTCTGCTCCATCACGTTTACCAAGACCGATTCCGGCCATTTTCATCAGACCGCTACCAAGGTTTCCGGTGAGAATCGAGTGTGGTTTCACACGATTGAGTAGAATGATAGCATCAGCCTCGTAAGCAGCACGATCAATGTAGACAGACACGTGTTCTGCCGTCTCCCCGATACAGATCGTTTCCATTGATGAACTGATCGGACAGCCAAGTATAGTTTCCGTGATGCCGTACTCATGTAACACGTTTCGTTGCCCATCGCTTGTTGCTCCGCCATGACTTCCCATTGCAGCTACGATGAAAGGTTCGCCACCACGTTGCCGTACTTCCTCCACGACTGCACCGATAATTTCAGGGAGTCGAGTGATTCCACGACTCCCCGCAGTGATAGCAACACGCATGCCTGCTTTAATGACACCACCATACTGCGCGAAGCCCTGGGTGATGGGGATACAGACATCGGCAATCGCGCTCGCATCGAATTGTTGCTGCACTGGCAGCATCGTTGGAACAACATTCTCCATATTTGTATTAACTACGTCGACCTAACAAGCTCTGGGCTTGTTCCCGCAGTGTTGAGAGGGCTTCGGCATTTCCTCCCTGCACTTTGTCAAGGGCCTGGAGTGCTTGTTGATGATAAAAATCTGCAACCCCTTCTGTATACCCCTGTGCTTGAGCCGTGTCCAGAATCCTGAGAATATCCTGTGCATCTCCGTCAGTGATGGTTGATTTCTGATAGATTTGCATTAGTGTCTCGCGTTGATCGGCAGTGTTAAGGGTATGAATGATAGGTAGGCTTAGTTTGCGACGGTAGAGGTCGGCAGCTTCAGGTTTCCCTGTTACCTTTGGGTCTCCCCAGATTCCGAGAATGTCGTCTTGGATCTGGAAGGCAAGCCCAAGATTTTGTCCAAAATCAAAGAGTGCTTGAGAGGATGTAACATCTGCGTTGCCAACAATGGCCCCCAGACCTGCTGATGCTGCAACGAGAGCAGCGGTTTTTCGACTGATCATGGCGAAGTAATCGGACTCTGTGATGGACAAATCTCCTTCATAACTGATATCAAGAAATTGTCCCTCACAAACAGTAAGGATTGTTTGGTCAAAACGCCGAAGTATTTCCAGTACAACTTCTGGAACGACCCCTACCTCTGTCAGGCGATGAAGTGACAGATGTGCTACAATCAGCATCGCATCGCCAACATTGATACCATGCGCCAGCCCCCAGACAGTCCAGGTGGTCGGGCGGCCACGTCGCGTTGAACTTTGATCTTCAATGTCGTCGTGAACAAGCGAGAAGTCGTGCATCAGTTGGATTCCAGCAGCAAGGGGAAGCGCTTTTTGTGGATTACCGCCTACAGCCATACAAGACAGTAACGTCAATTGGGGGCGCAGCAATTTACCAGCCGTATGCTGTGCTGGCTGTAATTGTGCATCATACCAACCAAGCTGGTACTGTTGCATGGCATAGAATTGTGCGACACGTGTTTCCACTTCAGGAAAAGCTGCACGCATACTTTCTTGAATTGATATGCGAGGATCTGTCATTTTCATCGTTTATTCCAATAGCTAGTATGACAATGGGTTGTAATCTCGTCGTAATCTAGTGTAACCGGCTAGTAATCAAAATCCATTGTTGTTTGCGCCCTACCCTAGTACACTACATTCAACGGCTGCAGACGTGGTAAAACTGAAACGAACACGAATCAGGGATACCTACATCGTTCTTACTAACACAACCTATCTAACAATCCGAAACGTAAAACCTATTACTTTACACCCCGAAAGGAGTGCGTATTATGCCTCTCAATATGCGGTTCCGCTTTAGTCCAACAAAAGATGGTCTTGTCAAGGTTCTTGGCCCATTGGAGACAGATATTATGCAGGTTATCTGGCAAGACGAGCGCAGCACTGTTAAAAAAGTCCATCGTAAACTTTCACAGCAACGCGACATTGCATACACCACCGTAATGACAACCATGACACGCCTGGCTGAAAAGGGTGTTTTGAACCGCCATCGTGAAGGGCTTGCTTATGTCTATACACCAGCCATTAGTGAAGATGATTTTGTCACCATGGTTGTTCAACAGGTCCTTGATGGTTTGATGGAAGATTACAGTGATGCCGCTGTTGATTATATGATCGATTATCTGTCTCGCCACAACCCCGCTGAGCTTCACCGATTGCAGCGTGTATTGCAATCACGTGTAGCTGCTTGAAGAGAATCAAGTGAACGTGATGAAGAAACCTATTGACAGTCTCTCTAATGCCCATTGTTACCTACAACAATGGTTCCCTGTCACGCGTCACACAGTTCTCCCCACAAATCGTATTCCAGCGCCTGGGTTACTCGAACAGGGAGCAGTTGCCCTACCTGTGCATGTCCCCAGGCGAATACTTGGCCATCAACTTCTGGCGCATCCCGGAATGAGCGCCCTACTACCAACGGTTCACCCGTTTCGGTGTGACCCTGCCCTTCTACAAGCATGGTGATTGTGCGCCCTTCCCACAGTTTGTTGCGTGAGAATGAAATGTCTTGCTGTAATTGCATAACCTCATGCCAACGCCGTTCCGTGGTACGTGGTGCAACCTGGTGTGATAGTGTTGCAGCATGTGTTCCTGGCTCATGTGAATACTGAAATACCCCAACACGATCAAGCTGCATCTCCGCGAGAAAATCAACGAGTGCGACAAACTCTTTGCGTGTTTCGCCAGGAAATCCGACAATAAATGTGGATCGGATGGCCATATCTGGCATAGCAGTTCGTAAATCACGAATGATAGCTTTTGTTCGTTCTGTATCCGGCGGTCGGCGCATACGTCGTAATGTTTCTGTATGGGCATGTTGTAAGGGCATATCAAGGTATGTGCATATCTGTGGATGCTTGGCCATGGTTTCGATCAGTCGGTCGTTGATTCCATGTGGATAGGCATACATCAGACGCAGCCACATATCCTGTGGGAGTACCCCACAGAGTTCTTCAAGGAGTGTTGCTAAACCATCCTTTATTTTGAGATCGCGCCCATAATCCGTGAGATGTTGGGCAACTAATACAATTTCTTTTACCCCATTTTTGGCCAGATCCTGTGCTTCACCCAAAATGGCTCCCATCGCTTTGGAGCGCATGTCACCTTTAAATGATGGAATAGTACAAAATGAACAACGTAAATTGCATCCATCAGATATTTTCAGATACGCGGATGGTCCGTTCTCGTATCGGCGAATGGGTGCAGTACGCCAATCGGCGTAGTTCCCTGGTACACCTAAATCAGGTGATGGTGGAGTTGGTGGTGTAACAGGGCTCGTGCTCAATGGGATGATCTCATCCCAGGCTTTTTCTTTCTGAACAGGAATGTCGTGTAGGCTATGCGCATAGACTTCATCTGGTGTGATAACTTCACCGATTCGCATCCATTCCTGTGTACTGAGAGTGGCATCAACACCAGGAACCGTTTGCACAAGCGTTTGATGGCTTTCTGCCATGCATCCTGCAGCAATGAGTTGCTGGTGTTCTTGTTTTGTTTCGGCGACTTCCCGCAGGACACTGAGCGTTTCCTCACGAGCCGCAGCAATAAAACTACATGTGTTGACAATAATAACGTCTGCACTACCTGCATCAACGACAGCAGTATGCCCCTGTGCTGTAAGAATTCCACCCATTCCCTCGCTATCGACTGCATTTTTTGGACATCCAAGAGTAATAATATGATATCTCATTTGTAACCAGAATACACTCTATTCAAATACAGATACTTTTACAAAAGCCATGCCCTGCGAGATTAGCGATAATTGATAAATTGCAGCGGTATGGCAAAATCATCCTGTTGTTCTTTCACAAACTGAATTACTTTTTGTAACTCATCCCGGCTTTTGCTCCCGACTCGTAAGGTCTCACCTTGAATACGTGGCTGTACCTTTGGGAATTGGCTACGAATCATTTTTTGGAGCTTTTTCGCAACGTCTTCGGCAATACCTTGCTGAAGCGTAATAATCTGGCGAACCTGAGCCCCTGAGATTTCTTCAATAGGCCCATAATCAAAGATCTTGAGTGATAGGTTACGGCGAAGTGCTTTGGTAGACAGGATGTCACGTGTTGCACTAAGATGCATTTCTGACTCAGTCGTAATCGTCACCGTTTTTTTATCTAGCTCAATGTTTGTCTTGCTATCTTTCAAATCATACCGAGTACGCACCTCGCGCTGAGTCTGGTCGATGGCATTCATTAACTCCTGCCAATCAAACTCGGAAACTATATCAAATGTACTTTCAGCAGGCATTTTAATCCTCCATAATAGGCAGTATAACATAAAAGAAGGGGTCATTGACCCCATATACGCATGCCTGTAATAATACCAAATTTTTCTATGGCCACGTAAATGTTACCACCTCACCTGCCCTGCCCAATGGGCCAGAGTCTTCCCCATTGATAACTATAGACACTACACCGGCATTACCAACAAGAATACTGACATTATTTTCGGCTGTAAATGACCGTGATTCATTACTGGTAAGCGTCCCCTGAAAATCGGTGTCACCATCAAGGGTGACACTTACCCACGAACCAGGATTGTTACCATCATCAATACGAATTTCTCCGACAATTGGTGCTTCAGGAGTTGGAGTTACTTCAGTCTGGTTCGTCGGCCGTATGGTGACACCTGCTGCCCCATTGGATGGTTCTGGTGTCGTGCTATCTTCGGCCAATGTTGTTTCAGAAGTGGGCTCAAGAGTAGCAGTAGGTAATGGTTCTGGTGTCGCTGCTGGGGGGGTTGGACGGTCTGCTACCGCAGAATCGGTGTCGAGGTTTCCAGTAAGATTGAGGAGTAGATATGTAACGCCAACGAGGGCTAATGCGACAAAGAAGACACTAAAGAAACTAGGTATAGAAAAACCACGTATACGCGGTGCTGAAGTAGCCGGCACCACCTGTATAGGGTCTGTCACACCGCGTTCTTGGCGGTAGAGTTCCATAAGTTCTTCGGGGGAAAGCCCTAAGTATTCAGCATAGTTGCGAATGAAGCCACGCGCATATACATCACCAGGTAGGTGTTGGTAATCACCATCTTCAAGCGCGACCAGATAGCGTTGGAGTATCCGCGTCTCAACGGCGGCTTGAGATAAGCTGATGCCCTGGCTCTCACGTACTGCGCGTAACTGTTCGCCTAATTGGCTCATACGATACCCTCTTATTTGTATTCTATCGGAATGAATGGTTGTTAGCAGCCGTGAGCGCGTAGCGCATTATAGCACAAAAATAAACCTCCAAAGGTTGCCATAACTTTCTCAACGCTGTCAAAGCTATTTCAGCATATGTTGAATCTGCTTTTACTAAGTTTTGTCGTAACAACAATGATAGCGTAGTGTAATGTCTAGTATCCTAAATGTGTTGGAAATCGTTGATCTCATGTGCTTGCAGTAGAAAAGCGTAAATACTAATTGTATCGCAATAGATAGCTATGTTGTATGCCACTAGCGATTTAGATTATCTGGGTTACATTCCTAGATTAAGTATATTTTAAGAAAACAGAAGTAACGTGTTTTATACTGCAAGAACAGTATTAGCGGAGATACTCTTTTTGTACTGTAAATTATTGCTATATGATATATTCATAGCTCAGATTGATGTGTGGCCAAAAATGAAGTTGAGGTCATGCAGACTTTAGTTGTAAAATATAAGAATGTATTAGTATGTAAGAGTTACAATACTCTACGTTACTGAAGGAATACAGACATTATGCAGTCAGATAAAGCCGCAAAAGAGAAAAAATATCAACATAATCAGACTATCATTGCATTATGTCAGGGTAATATTGTTGATCAGGATGTCGAGGTAATCGTCAATGCTGCCAACAGTGCACTTTCTGGTGGCGGTGGTGTAGATGGGGCTATACATCGTGCGGCTGGGCCTGAATTGCTGGGCGAATGCCGTACACTGGGTACCTGTCCAACCGGAGAAGCTCGTATGACCAAAGGGTATCACCTTCGCGCATCGTATGTTATCCATGCGGTTGGCCCTGTGTATCGTGGTCAGTCACAGGATGCAGAACTGCTTGCCAGTGCCTATCGTAACAGCCTGCTACTTGCATCACAACATCAACTCACAACCATTGCGTTTCCTTCCATCAGTACTGGCGCTTATCGTTATCCACTTGATCAGGCATCATTGATTGCATTACAAACAGTTATTGCTTATCTTGACCAGCAGCATAATGATATTGCATTAGTTCGTTTTATTCTATGGGAACAACAAGCGTATCGAATATATGAACAGACTGCTGATAGGATACTCCTGTCAAATCAAGAAAAGATGGCCAGCTCATAACATCTGTCCTCCAAATTGACCTCAAATCTTGAACTCTTATTACGTTTATCCTCTTAAAGGTGTATGTATAGATACCTTCCATGAACCAACTCCGTTTACATTTAGGAGGCATACATGTCAAGAGTTGTTAAAATACTTTCAATTGATGGTGGTGGTATCCGAGGGCTTATCCCAGCACTTATTCTTGCTGAGATTGAGCAACGCACCCAGAGACCTATTGCTGATTTGTTTGACCTGATTGTTGGTACATCAACCGGTGGTGTTATTGCACTTGGTTTGACGAAACCCGACGCAACCGGTAAGCCAGTCTACTCTGCCAGCGATTTGGCAACATTGTATCGAACCAAGGGCGATCAGATCTTTTCACGTTCCCCACTACGAAGGTTTACGTCATTCGGAAATATTATCGACGAAAAATATGACTCGAAGGGAATAGAGCATTTTCTTCAAGACTATTTTGGTAGCACACAACTTAAGGATGTTCTTACCAATGTGCTGATTACAAGCTATGAAATTGAGCGGCGTTTTCCTTTTTTCTTCAAAAGTGAACGAGCGCAGCGAGACGAACACTATGATTTCCCAATGTGGCAAGTAGCACGTGCAACAACAGCTGCCCCGACCTATTTTGAGCCATTACAGATCGAGATTGAGGGCCATCAGGATTATTATGCGCTTATTGATGGGGGTGTTTTTGCAAACAATCCCGCCATGTGTGGCTATGTTGAGGCACAACGCATGTATCCTGATGCGAATGACATGCTGGTAGTCTCTTTGGGAACAGGGAGTATTACACGCCGATTGTCACTTGATGCTGCACAGGGTTGGGGTGTACTTGAGTGGGCACAGCCGATTCTAGGGATTGCTTTTGATGGTGTCAGCAGTACGGTCGATTATCAGCTTCAAATGCTTTTGCCACAAAATGGCACCGGTCGTCGCTACTATCGATTTCAGACACGCTTGGACGAGGAGAACGATGATCTGGATGATATTCGTCCTGAAAACCTACGTGTTATCCAAATTTTAGCTGAGTCGATTATTCGTAACAATGGTGCATTGATACACGATCTGTGTGAACAACTGACTACCTAACATAGTGCTATCTGTATCTTTCGTGTAGCAGTGTGAACAGTGAGTACTCTCTCCGTATATCAATGTTATGTTGAGGTTGGCTCGCACCTGTGCTAGTATACCCGTATGCATCTGTATGGATTATGCTAAGTGAAGAATAGTACAGGCGGCCTCGTTCACTCCACAAGTGAGGTGTGCCCTTTAGTAGATTAATGACGGAGGAGTAATGAACATATATCATAATTTTGTTGACGGTGAGTGGCTTCTTTCTACATCATCTCAACGGCATCTCAACACGAATCCTGCTAATGTACGTGATGTGCTTGGTGAACTGCCGCTCTCGACACCAAATGAAGTTGTTGTATCAACAGAAGCTGCAAAAAACGCTTTCCAAACATGGCGAAAACTTCCTGCTCCCCAGCGTGGTGCTATCGTGACACGTGCAGCACATATCATGCAGGCACGTCGAGATGAGTTGGCACGAACTCTGTCACGTGAAGAAGGGAAACTCCTGAGCGAGGCACAGGGTGAGATTACTCAGGCTATTAACACCATTGAGTTTTGTGGTAATCAGGGATGGCGTCTGGCTGGTGCCACGATTCCCTCAGAGTCTGTTGACAGCTTTGGTTACACGATGAAGCAGCCATTGGGATGTGTTGCGATCATTACTTCGTGGAATATTCCTGTCGCAACCCCAAGTCGTAAAATTGCAGCAGCGCTTGTTACTGGGAATACTGTTGTATTCAAACCATCACCATTTGTCCCTGAAACGGCGGAAGGTGTTTTGCGCTGTTTTATAGAAGCAGGATTACCACCTGGGGTGCTTAATATGGTTCATGGTGATCACGAAACAGGCATTGCATTGATTGAAGCGGCAGAAACTCAGTTAGTATCATATACTGGTTCGACATCAAGTGGTCTTGCGGTGCACGAACGTGCAGCACGACGTGGCATTCGCGTGCAGTGTAATACACGTGGCCATAATGTCATGATTGTGCTCGAGGATGCCGATATCGATCTTGCAGTCGCTGGTGTGACAGCCAGTGCTTTTGGTGCGACAGGCCAAAGTGCTACCTCTACAGATTGGGTTATTCTAGCCCATCCTGTTGCCGATGCATTCCTAGAACGTTTGGTAAATACTACGTGTGCGATGCAGTTAGGTGCTGGTGTGCAGGATGGAATAGCCATGGGGCCATGTGTCAATGAACAACAAATGCGAGATTCTCTAACATATATAGAAGCGGGAATTGCACAGGGCGCTACCTTGTTATGTGGAGGTTCGCGTGTTATAGAAGGCGATTTACAACATGGGTTTTTTGTATCACCAACCGTTCTAGACCGTGTGCGCACTGAAATGTCGATTGTCAATCAGAAAATTTTAGGTCCAGTGTTATCAGTTTTTCGGGTGGAAAATTTTGATGAAGCGATGATGGTTGCAAATAAAGCACAACAAAGTCTGGTATCAGGTATTTATACACGTGACACATCACGAATATTTCGCTATATTGATGGCATCCAGGCACTTACAACCTATGTGAATTCACGCACCCCAGGAAATATTCCGCAGACACCATTCGATGATGCACAACTTCCAGGATCAGGGGCCCATAGCTTAGGCTCAGAATTGTTCGATGCCTATATGTCCACTAAAGTTACTTATATTGATTATACATCTCGGTCAGAATAACAGACATTGCAGTTATATAAATGGCCTAGTTTAAGGCAATGATATGTTCAGCAATAGCACGGGCTTGTAACCGTAAAGTCGGTAAGTCCGGGGCGTTATAGACATGTTCAGCATAGTGTTCAAGATCCATCAGCGCTAGGTGATAGAGGTGTAACCGGGCTCGGAGAATGCCGCGGTCCCGCAGTTCCTGAAAATTATGTGGATCGATTAACAAGATACGTTCAACGGCTGCGAGTGCTCGCTCGAAATTGTTTGAGGTAATATAGGTGTGTTTGAGATTACGTAACATACGCTCCAAAATGGTGTTCTTAGGTAGCGGTTCCATAATAGCTGAGATGGTCTCAGGTGCAATGTCTCCATAGGCTGCAATAATATGCGCCTCGCATTCTGCATAACTCCACAATCGGCCTCGATGAAATGGATCGATATAGATGTCGCCTTCTGGGCTATGGTAGCGAACGATGAAATGACCTGGTAATGCCACTCCGCTGATTGGGAGTTGGAGTCGCAGACCAACCTCCATGTATACAACGGACAAGGTGATTGGTAAACCGACTTTGGTAGCTAGAACCTGATCCAGGAAACTATTAGCAGGATTATAATAATCTGTTTCATTACCATGAAATCCAAGTTGCTCAAAGAGATAGTGATTCAACACCCGCACACGATCATGAGTTGTGCTTGACCTGTCGATTTCGGTACGGATTCGCTCTGCTATATTCTGTAATTCTCTCAGACTTTCCTGAAGAATATCAGAGTCTTGATCTTCTTGGGCAATAGCAAGCGCTGCCTGTGCAAGATTAAGCTCCGATTCCGGCTGGCGTATCAGCCGTTGAAAGTGTTGTCGTGCATTGATACGGTTCCCCATAACCACATATCATAACACAATCACTGGATATTACTTTCATAGAATCTTGCTCCATGCTATAATCAGTTAATAATGGTATCGTTGCTATTTTTAATTTATACTTAACTATTAATAGTTTTGGGCTACTGAATGCATGTAGACACGTCACAATACCCAAACCAGAGGCATGCTCAAGTGGGGGATGATGAGTTGAAAGGTTTTGCTTTACATAATCTACTTGACTTATCATCTCATTTAAGCACGTTATTAGATTTTGATGAACTAGTACAGTGTCTACCAACACGTGTTGTTGGAGCAGTTCCTTTAGTTCAGTCCTGTCTGTTGTGGTTATATCATCCGCATCAACAGTTACTTCAGGTTGCAGCTTTTCATGGTGCTGTCTTTGAGGAACAACGGACACTTATTCAAACATTACAGTTGCGTCCCGGAGAAGGGTTACCAGGAACTGTATTCAAGAGCCAAGACGCGATCCTGATAGAGAATAGCCATCGTTATCGAGAAAAAAGCGGGAATATTCACTATCGAAATGAGCAATATGTACGTGCGTTTCTGGAGCAATTACCGTATGACTGTAGCATTGCACTGGTGCCACTCCGTACTGGAAACAAAGTTCTAGGCGTATTAGAAGTTGTAGGACTTCACGAACAAGCCCCCTTACAACAATTTGACCTCCAGATACTCCAGACGTTTGCAAATCTAGTTGCTGGTGCATTAGAAAATGCCGATGTACACACACGTATGCAGGCCAATCAACAACGTTTGGAGGGTTTTGGTGCCATAGGGACGGCGGTGAGTGCTGCTGCGGATCTTGATGAGTTAATGGATAATGTGTTGGATGTGATGCTTGGTTTAGTCAATACCTCCGCAGGAATGATCCTTCTCTTTAACCCAGCTTTGTCCACTTTGACAATAGGTGCTTATCGGAATCTTCCTGACACCTTTAGAGAAGCATATGCCCACATGCTTGTCTCTGAGTCTTTCTGTGAGGAAGCGGTACGTTATGGACAACCGATTTGCCGCCCACTGCTCACTGAGACACATGAGCAAGCGTTGTTAGACCATCACCTTGAAAGCGCTGTGTATCTTCCATTGTTGGCTGGTGGCACTGTTACAGGGGTAGTGTGCCTCTATGGTGATGAATCATTGTATGAGCAGGTCAATGTTCAATCATTGATGATGATGGGAAGTCTGGTCGGGTTTGCTATTGCAAACGTGACACTTTACTACGATAGCAACAATGAGCGTCGTCGATTGATGACGGTTATCAATAGCATTGCCGAAGGTGTGGCCTTGTGTGATGGGCAGGGCAGATTGGTACTTGCCAATGAAACGGCATTATCACTATTGTCGCTCGAGAGTATTCCCATGCAGCAATCGCTTAGTGAAATGCCTGATTTTTACTCAGTTCGCGATCTAGAGGGAGTCCCACTTCCTGTCGAAAAATTCCCGCTGGCGTTAGCACTATCCGGTGAGGTATTTTATGATTATCGTATTTTGGTTCATGGAGCTAGTGGTCAAGATACAGTGATGAGTTTTACCGGTGCCCCTGTTTATGATACTAATCGTGTACCTGATGGTGCGGTGGTTGTTTTTCGTGATGTCACAACATTACAGAAGGTTCAGCGGGCGAAAGACGATTTTCTGGCTGTTGCGGCACATGAACTGCGTAGTCCGTTAGCTGCGGTTCGGAGCTATGCGGATCTCTTGGTCAAGCGCGAGAAGAGTCGTGGTGAAGAACATGCCAACGAATTGCGGGGTGTTACTATCTTAGCGCAGCAGGTGACACACATGCTGCATATGGTTGATAGCCTCCTTGATGTTTCGCGTCTTGATGCTGATCTCTTACGTCTTGATCTACAAGAAGTAGATTTGGTTTCGCTTGTGCACCAGGTCTGTCAGCAACAACGCCATGCCGCTAATCAACACGAGTTGCATATTTCATGTGCGTACCAAGAACTTGCCGTCCCCTGTGATCAAATGCGGATTCGTCAAGTGCTTACTAATCTACTTAGTAATGCTATTCGCTATAGCACGTCTGGCACACAGATCGATATTTTCCTTACCTACGAAAGTGTCAATCAGCTTGTCACTTATCACAGTGGATTTTGGAAGTCTTTTAATGATGGCAGCTTTCCCTCCCCTGAGAGTACCATGGTCTTGATTGCGGTACGCGATCAGGGTGTCGGAATGTCAGAGGAACAATTGTCCAAATTATTCAAGCGTTATGCACGTGGCGAGGAGCGCCGCACTGAGGGACTTGGTATTGGGCTCTACCTTAGTCGTGAATTTGTAGTGCGACACCAGGGTGCTATCTGGGCTGAGAGTGTGCCAGGCCGAGGGAGCACATTTTTTGTAGCTATCCCTATGTATCATCCGCATCCAAATGACCTTGATTAGCCCTTTGCGTAACCATATACAAAACATGTTTTACTAGTTCAGATGAGGTGACTGATGCATTGGAAAGAGTATATTGCCCATTTGCCACCCTACAAACCTCCCAAACTTATCGCACAACAACCAACTGGCACAGTTAAACTTTCATCGAATGAGAATCCACTGGGTCCATCACCAAAAGCTATTGTAGCTATTCAACAGGCTGCTGCCAATGTCTTTCGTTACCCTGATGCGGGGTCGTTGCTTCTTCGGCAGGCGTTGGCCGAGCGCCATGATCTTACACCGGACATGGTTATGTGTACAAACGGTTCAGACGAGATGGTCTTTTTGCTCTGTTTTGCGTTCTTGCGTGAGGGTGATGAGGCAGTGATGGCCAACGGGAGTTTTATCAGTTACTCAATGCGAACGGCAGGTATGGGAGCCAGTGCAGTCCGAGTACCGTTGCAAGATTATACACATGATCTTACTGCGATGGCTGATGCAATTACGGAGAGGACACGTCTGGTATTTCTCTGTAATCCCAACAATCCCACTGGCACAACGAATGGAGCAGATGAAGTCGCTCGTTTTCTTGAACGTGTGCCAGAGCATGTCGTAGTTGCTCTGGACGAAGCCTATATTGAGTTTGTGGAACGGAGCGATTATCCTGACATGCTTGCTGAATTGCGTCAGGGTCGTCAAAACATTGTCCTCCTACGCACATTTGCAAAAATTCATGGCCTGGCTGGATTGCGGCTTGGGTATGCCTTTGCCCCGCCTGAAATGGTTGCCTATCTTGACCGTGCACGTCCTGTGTTTAATGTCAATCTGCTCGCGCAGGCTGCTGGTCTTGCGGCCCTTGAAGATACCGAACACCTCCAGCGTAGCCGCGCACATGCGCAGGCTTGTCGTGCATACTTCACCGATGAACTGCAATCTCTGGGACTGACCCCCGTTCCAAGTGAAACAAATTTTGTGGCCCTTGATGTCGGTGATGACGCTGGCATAACTGCGGCGTTAATGGAGCGTGGTTTTACTGTTTCACCACTGTCTGGTTGGGGAATACCAGGACATATTCGCGTTTCATTTGGCCTAGAGGTAGAAAATACCCGTTTCTTTGCTACACTGCGTGAAGTCATTGATCGGGAATAAGTGAGTCTCTTTTTGTCAATACACATAGTATCTTTGTGTACATTGCACCATGGAGTGTTCCATGCCTTTGCCCTGTCCGCGTAGGCTATCTGTCTCCGGTTTTGATCATCATCTTGGATTTATGGTTGATCTGATTAAGGTGTATGATCTGCGCAGATACTGGTTGTCCAGACGGCGTATGCTGAGCGGAATGGTAGTTCTTTTTCTCATCTTGATGGCTATCTTTTCACTAGGATTTCTGAGAGGAGCAGACCATACTCCTCTGTCTGGTGAAATTGTGACGCCTACCGCAACTCCGACAAGTGTTCCTGTTACCGTTATGCCAGAGGCAACATCCGTAATCCTCAATGAGGAAGAAAGTGTTCTGCTTCTACATGAAACTTTTGCCGATCCTGCACTCAGTAGTTTAAATACAGGAATGAATGATTATGCCTCTTTTGCCTTTGTCGATGAAACCTACCGTATTACTGTGCACGAACCAGATGCGTTTGTCTGGAGCCCCTGTGAGGGAATATTTGGTGATGTGACAATTGCTACTGAACTGATCTTTACAACTGGATCAGGGGATACTGCCGCTGGACTTCTTTTTCGCTTTCAGGATGAATATAATTTTTACTTTTTTAACATCTCGGCCAATGGGTATTATGCGCTTGATCTCTTCCAAAATGGCCGTTGGGTGTCACTTGTCGATTGGACCCGAACGACACAGGTCAGGCCTTCTGGGGAAGCAAATCAGCTGCGGGTAGAGGTTGTCGAAGATTATATCCATTTGTATATCAATGATATGTTATTGGATGTCGTGAGTGATGACACATTTGCAGAGGGAAACGTCGCATTTGCTGTTAATACATTTGAAGAACAGGATATTAGCGTTTTCTTTGATAATCTCATCATCTGGCGTGACACACCCTGAGCAGTAGTTTATCGTTTTGCTGTATATATCGTGTTGGCTCTAACCTGCAAGAAAGCTGTATAATCATTAGACTATGTACATATTGCTCTCTACTGAAGGAGGCTCATATGCCAGGTTCGCTTAAATCAGGATTACTCTTTGGTATTATTGGATTGGTTTTAGTAATTGCTGTATCATTCATTCCAGGAGTTGGCGCACTCCTTTGTGCCCCATTATTTGCAGGGTTAATAGGTTTGGGTGCCGGGTATTTTGGCGTGAAATGGGGGAAGCCTGAGGCGGGCGTTGGTACCGGGACGGTAGCAGGATTACTTTCCGGTATAGGCTTACTCATTGGTGCTATCATCTTCTTTGTGTTGGCCATCACTTTAGTGCAGTCAGATCCGCAGTTCCAGATTGCGTTTGAAGAGGCAATGGCCGATGCTTTGGCTACCCAGCCAGATACTGAAATCGATCCTGCACAATTACCAGCGCTCTTATCCATTGGTAGTGTGATAGCAGGTTTCTGTGTCGGTTTGATTTATCTGCTATTTGCACTGGGTTTTGGAGCGTTAGGCGGTTGGCTAGCCGTTCGTAATCGTCCACAGGTGTCGGAGTACAATCAACAGCCACCTATGTCGCCACCACCATCGTCAGGGCCACCGCCTATGTCGCCGATGGGCTAATCTGACGACTTTATCCTTCCGTGCGGTGACCCTTGTGGTCGCCGCATTTGTGTTGCTACTTCCGCACGTGCTTAACCTTAACTCCTAACCCTTAACCCCTGCCACACCGTTACCTTTTACCCCAAACCCCGTCTTACTATACAGACATGCTGTAAAGCGCGAACAGCGAGGTTTTTGCTGTGAAAAACACAGACCTGGTCTCTGACACAATCCGAATGAACGATGGGCAGTCTGATAGCCTGGCCTATGCAGAATTGGAAGCACTCTATGAACAATTCTTCGACCCCATTTATCGTTACTGTTATCTTCGTTTGGGAAATGCTACGCTAACCGAAGAAGCCGTCAGTGAGATTTTTCTCAAGGTGGTGCACAAGTTTCGTAGCTACCGTGGTGAGAATCTGTCGGGTTGGCTCTATCGTATTGCACGCAACCAGATCATTGACAGTGCACGCAAACACCAACGTGAACACATCGATCCATTTGCCGATTATGAGCATGTAGCAAGTTACCATACTCCCGAAGCTGCCGTTCTTTCCAAAGAGACTTTGGCTGCCCTACGGCGTGCCCTCGATGCACTCCCAAAAAAGCAGCGTGAAGTGATCGAACTATATATGGCAGGATGGACTCTGGAGCAAACAGGGACCATGCTTGGTAAAAGTCCATCGGCCATCAAAATGCTACGACATCGGGCCTTTACACGCTTGAGGTCGTTATTATCCGACGAATAATGTAATCAGAGGTGTGATTATGCCACGCCATCGTAACCATCAGAATCACTCTGATGATCAGTCTGCCGAAGCTGCGGATGTTCCGCTGCAGGAAGATACGGATACTCCAGCATTCATACAGCACATGGTGTCTTTTCGTGACATCCAGCAGCCGATAGACTTGAAACAACAGTTAAAGGAGCAGATGATGGAACAATATGTACAACAATCACAGAGACATAGCAAAAACAAAGGTAGGTTTGCTCTCTTTCAGCGACCACGTGCCATAGGTTTGGTGGTCGTGCTAGCATTAGTCCTTCTCGTAGGTGCTTCTATCACTATTCCGTCGGTACGTGCATCGATGGTAGCTATCTATCAATATATGGGGATATTGTTTGTCAATACTGAAGCTATGCGTGATACAAACACAAGCATGGAAGTTCCCACAGTTGAAAGTACGCCTATCGGCTTGACGCTAGAGCAGGCCCAGGAACAGGTCTCATTCCATATTGGTGTACCGGAGAAGTTACCGGATGAGTTAGATCTAATTTACATTGAAGCTGAAGGAGAATATGCGTATTTAAGATATCAGCCTCCTTTCACCTCAATAGAGCAGGATACAACCCGAATCATACTCCAAATTTTTACACCGGATACTGCTAATGGAGCAATTCTTCCTGCTTCACGTCGAGGAAATATACAAGTGCATCAACATGCGGCAGTGTTTGTACAGGGCAATTGGACCTATGCTTCTCAAGGTGGTGATCCTGATATTGTCATGGGGAATTTAGCATGGGATGATGAAATCGACTCAAATTGGATATCATGGGAAGCTGATGGATTTGTCCACCAACTAGAAACGCACAATATATCATTAAGTCGTGAAGAAGTCATCGAGATTGCCGAGTCCATCAGGTAGTTCTGTCTATCGCTCTGATGTCCATGTGTTTTAGAGAGAGCGTGTCATTGTTCCAACAGATCTCAAGTGCTTGTTTGGTCATTTGACTGATGATACACTTTCGCACATGTGTGACCATTGATGAAGAAGGATGATACAGCATATGGAGCAACCTGATCAGGTAGAACAGTTTACCCGGTTTGTGCGTGAGGGACAGCAGCGTGGCCTCTCGCGTCGGGCGTTTCTCCAACGCGGCCTTGCGATGGGTCTCTCGTTTTCGACTATCCTTGGTGTGCTTGCCGCTTGTGCAGCTGAGGAGAGTGCTCAGGTTGCTGAGACACCAATAACGGCGATACCACAGCCCTCGAGTGACCCGACCACTACACCCACGCCATCACCCACTGAAGCACCAACGCCCAAGCCGGTCCCGCCAACGCGTTTTGCAGTTATTGGTGATTTCGGTCTCGCGGGCGAACCGGCTCAGGCTGTCGCCGATCTGGTAAAAAGCTGGCAGCCCGATTTTATTATTACAACAGGTGATAATAATTATCCTGATGGCGCGGCTGATATTATTGATGCCAACATTGGCCAGTACTATCACGCATTTATCGGCAATTATCAAGGGAGTTATGGCGCAGGCTCATCGACCAATCGCTTCTTTCCGGTCCTTGGGAATCACGACTGGCTCTTCCCTGGTGCAACCCCCTATCTGGACTACTTCGATCTTCCAGACCATGGGCGTTACTACACGTTTACTCAGGGACCGATACAGTTCTTTGCCCTGGACAGCGACCCACACGAACCGGATGGCACAGCAGTTGATTCGGTACAGGGCCAATGGTTTCAAGAGGCAATTGCTGCTTCCAGTGCGATCTGGAAGGTCGTCTATATGCACCATCCACCTTTCTCGTCCGGGTTACACGGTTCCAGCACCTGGATGCAGTGGCCCTTCCAAACCTGGGGCGTCGATGTGGTGCTGGCTGGCCACGATCACGATTATGAGCGTGTTGTGGTGGAAGGGTTACCATATTTCGTTAATGGTCTAGGCGGTGGTGCACGTTACGCTCCCGGCCATACCGCTGTCGCTGGCAGTGAGGCTTTCTACAATGCCAATCATGGGGCTATGCTCATCGAAGTAACCGAAACGTCGATGCAGTTCCAGTTTATCGTCCGAGACGGAACCGTGTTTGATACGTATACCATTGAAAGGAATAGCATCGGGCTTTAGTCCGGTGTATCTTTTGGTGTGCAGGGATGTAATTCAATGCGTAATTAGAAAGAAGCTCTTATGTATGCAACCATTCGCGGTACCAAAATCTATTTTGATGTCGAGGGTTCAGCGTTGGTCCCAGATGACAATCGTATGCGTGAAAAGCCGGTGATGTTTGTGCTGCACGGCGGCCCCGGTGGCGACCATACCGGCTACAAACCAACTCTCGCACCACTGCTCGACAAGGTGCAGATTGTCTATATCGATCACCGTGGGCAGGGGCGCTCAGCGCGTGGCCCACAGGAGACCTACACACTTGACAACAATGTGGAAGATGTGGAGGCGTTGCGGCAATATCTGGGGCTGGAGCGCATTGTATTGATGGGTGGTTCTTACGGTGGTATGGTAGCATTATCATATGCGATACGCTATTCACAGCACCTCTCGCATCTTATTGCCTTTGTGACGGCATCAGACCACCGCTTTCTCGAACGTGCCAAGCAGAATCTTGCCGAACGAGGGACACCTGAACAGCAGGTTGTGGCCCAGCGTTTGTGGGATGCAAGCTTCGAGAATGATGCGCAACTGCGTGAGTATTTTGATGTGATGGGGTCGTTGTACTCACTCAAGTTCGATGCAGAGAAAGCTAAAACACGTCGTGAGCGTGCCACTCTTTCACCTGAGGCCATCAATGAAGGGTTTGGTGGCTTTTTACGTACCTACAATATCACCGATCAACTCTCTCAGATTAGTGTGCCATCACTGATTATCGGCGGGCGTCACGACTGGATCTGCCCGCCAGAGTTTTCCGAACTGATCGCCAGTAAAATCCCTGATGCCGATCTGCGGATCTTTGAAGAGAGCGGTCATGCGGTCACTGGCGATGAGCACCAAGCCTTTATCGATGTGGTCCGTGGCTTTCTGACCTACCGTCAACCACAGACCGCACCTAACAGTTAGAGCCAGCGGTCAATCCAAGCCCGTACCCGCGTGAGCAGATCGATTTGGTGAGATCGCTCCAGGATGTGATGCGGTTCGCGTGGGTACACCACCAGTTCAGTGGGAACGCTGAATGCCCGTAGTGCGCGGTGAAAGCCAATCGCCTGGTTGAGTGGCACCCGCGCATCATTTGCGCCGTGCAGAATCAGCGTTGGTGTTTTGATACGGCTGGCAAATGAGATCGGGCTGAGCGCGACATGCTTGTGCGGCCCAGCGCCATCCCAGGGTGCACTTCCTCCCAACTCAAGTTCGAAGGCAGGCACATCACTGGTGAGCGCCATCATACCCCAGTCAGTTGGTCCCGCCCCGACAATAGCAGCCTTGAAGCGCGTCGTTTGGGTGACCGCCCACGCAGACATAAAACCGCCCTGACTCCATCCCCCAATCGCCAGGCGGTGTGAGTCGGCGATGCCACGTGCGACAGCTGTATCGACTGCGGATATCACATCACCATAGTCAGTGCCCCCAACATCACCACGTGCGACTGCTGCAAATGCCTCGCCGTGACCAAACCCACCCCGCGGATTTGGCAACAACACTGCGTATCCAGCTAAGGCCAACCACTGTCCCCAATGCGCCCAACTTAGATGCATTCCTTGTCCTGAGCGACCATATGGTCCCCCGTGTACCAACGTTACCATTGGCAAGTGTTGCCCTTCTGGTGCATCCGGTGGACGAATCAGCACGCCGTCCAACTCGGTGCCATCAGGCGCAGTCCATAGAAAAGGTTCCTGTTTTCCAAAAGGCACCTGCTCAAGTGCTGTCTGGTGGTGCGTAATCTGTTGGAGAACCGGTGCAGTCTGAGTATTCGTCATCTGGGTTGCCCACAACTCCCATGGTTGGTTTCCGCTACTCCGTATCACTGCCAATGCGGTGTGGTCATCTGCTGTTGACTGAAATGACCATGAAACGAGTTCTGTAGTACGATCTTCATCTGTTTGGGGATAGAGATGCTCTAACATGCCCGTCGTGGGGTCAAGCCATTGTAGGTGTGTTTCAAGCCCGGTGCCAACCACAACCATGGGACGGGTACCGATGTGTGGTTGGTGATACCCCGCAGCACATTTGTCTGCTCCAGGTGCGATGCGTGTTGGTGTTCCATCAGTCAACGCAACTGACCAGATGGCATTGGAGGACTGGGAGGCATTGGTCGAAGATGCTTCAAAGAGGAGTGACTGTCCATCACGGTTCCAGGTGACATTTCTGGCTGGTTGAGGCAACCAACAGATGATATGTGCTGCCTCCTCTGTGAGGGCGATACGCTCAATCGACACGCCATGGCCCAGTGACTCTAGTTCCGGTGTGTCCCAGGCAATATACGCAAGCTCATCGCCCTGTGGCGACCACGCTGACTCTGCAATATGCCGATCAATCGATACGAGTGTTACGATATCTCCGGTTGTACAATTGAGCAATCGCAGGCGAGCATAGAGCCAGCGCTCACCATAGACCTGAGCATCGTCACGGATTTGCTCGCGTTCTTCATCTTCTTCGGTTGGTTCGTCCGCACTGGTAAACGCGATATGAGTGCTATCAGGGGACCATGCAAAGTGCCGCACTGGCTTTTTATGGCTAGTTGGGGTAAGGGCTTGTGCCTCGCCCCCATCAACAGGAATGGTGTATAACTGATCGATGCCTCGTTCGGCACGGTCGGACAAAAACGCAATCTGAGTGCCATCAGGAGACCAGCGTGGCTGATGATCGCGGGCAGTGGCTGATGTAAACTGTTTCGGTGGCTGCGAATTATCGGTCCAGGCCAGCCAGAGGGCACTTGTTGCATAGTCATTACGCTTACTGTTTGGTGCCAACACATAGACGATCATACGTCCGTTGGGGGAAAGCTGTACGTCATTTGGAATACTGATATCCGCGATCATCTCAGCCGTGACTGCTGACCTCAAGTCTGTGTTTTGTTCTTGTAACATAACGGGTGTCCTTCCCTATTAGACGGAGTATCATCGTTTTTTGCGTTCTTTTCCATAGGTCTCGATATCGCCCAAAAACCGTGAGGGTTTGAGTTGTTGTCCGCGTTGCCGTCCCCCCGCCCATGAGAGATATAGTCGTTCTCCGGCGCGAGTCAGGGCAACATAGCACAGGCGCCTTTCTTCCTCTATCCCTTCTGGCGTTATCAAGCTGCGTTCATGGGGGAGCGTACCTTCCTCCAAGCCAGTGACAAAGACAACAGGCCACTCCAGCCCCTTGGCAGCATGGATTGTCAATAATTGTACCCGATCACTCTCATCTTCTTTGTCGTCTGCACTGGTGATCAACGCTATTTCTTGAAGAAAGCTGCTCAGATCATTGTGTTCGCCAGCCGCGACTACCAATTCCTGGAGGTGTGATTGGGCGTCGGGGACATCGTCAGGGGCGAGTCGTTGCTCGAGCGAGGCCATGTAGCCACTGTGCTCCAGCACATCGGTGAGCAGATTGTCGGGCGTAAAGCTACCGTTTGTAAAGCGTCGCCAGCGTGTCAGGAGGTTTGCCAACTGTCGGGCTCCACCAGCAGCTTTGGTCGAGACCAGCTTGAGCGCTTCGGGATGCTCGAGTGCCTGAGAAAGGGGCATGCTGTTTTGTGCCGCAAAAGCAGATAGCGCTGCAAGTGATTGTGCGCCAAGACCACGCGTCGGAACATTGGCAACACGGGCGAGACTCAGGTTGTCATTGGGATTGTTGACGGCCCGCAGATACGCCAGCGCATCACGCACCACCGCTCGATCATAAAATCCAGTGCTGCCGCGCACATCATACGGGATACGTGAACGCCGTAATGATGTCTCGAACAGACGGCTCATATGGCGGGTGCGATATAACACAGCAATCTCGCGAAAACGCCGCCCCTGTCGTATAAGTTCACTGATGTTACGGGCCAACTGATCGGCTTCCTCACGACTATCTTTGGCATCAACGATCATCAAACAGCGCTCACCGGGGAGGGTGGTGGCAGCTGCGTGCAGAGCCATTGGCGGCACCACCTGGCTGTGGCGAATCACGGCGTAGGCTGCATCAAGAATCGATTGGCGACTGCGGTAGTTGGTCGTTAATTCGATGGTTTCTGCCTCAGGAAAGTCTTTGGTAAAACGATTAATAATCGTATGATCGGCATTCCGAAACCCATAGATCGATTGCATGCTGTCACCAACAACAAACAACGAACGTGGACGAGTCGCAGTGGGGCGCGAGAACAGTTCGATCAGCGCATGCTGGCCAGGGTCCGTGTCCTGATATTCGTCGACCATAATGTGTGACCACTTGGCTTGGTAGTCTTCCAGCACATCGAAATGCTCGGTTAACAGGCGGTGTGTCATCAGAATAAGATCGTCGAAGTCGAGTGCGTTGGAGCGCTCCAGTGCGCGTTGGTACCGACGATAGCACCCGGCAACGAAGCGATCAATTGGGTCGGTGGAAAAGCGTGCCATCAGTCGTGGTGATAGCATCCGGCTTTTGGCTCGTGAGATGCGTTGCAACAGTTCGTTTGGCTCAAGCAGTATTGGTGGGCGCTCTGTGGTTGCTTCGAGGGCATTTGTGGCGAGTTGCATCTGCTCATCG
>JBCDFA010000017.1:0-44680 GCA_039178835.1 Chloroflexota bacterium | reverse complement strand
GCTGGTTCAGACAGGCCCTTGATAGCTGCGACTGCGGCTTTCTCCGAGGTGAATACTCGCGCTGGACCACGATGGCGATACACATTGTCCGCATCAACGACGCTCGGGTCGATGGCGGTTGCTTTGACCACCGATCCCTGTGGTGCGATGTTGCCGGTTGGAAAGACGTCGGTGCTGGATAGCCCTGCGTCTCGTGCGCGATCTGCATCCATAATCACATTGTCGGGATCGATCTCGCCTGCGCTGGCCAGACGCTGCCGTACAATTGTGCGTCGTGCGCTGTCCTGCCACCAGTCCAGCACCGTGTCGAGAGTCTCGCCGCTGACCGTCAGAACATCGGTGTGCAGAAGTCCCATCCGTCGCAAGTGCAACATCACCTCTGGGACACCACCTGCCATAAAAACCTGGACGGTCGGATGGTTACGTGGACCATTGGGCAGCGCATCCACAAGACGTGGTGTGGTGCGATTGATGCGGTTCCAAGCCGCAATGGTTGGTTGAGGCAATCCAGCCGCATGGGCGATGGCCGGGATGTGTAAGAGCAAATTGGTCGAGCCACCAAACGCGGCATGCAACAACATCGCATTTTCCAAAGACTTCTGGGTGAGAATATCACTCAGCGCAATTCTGGGTGTGGCTGCTGAGCCAGACAGCCGTAGCAACGCCAGCGCCGAGCGCCTCGCCATATCCAGCCAGATCGGTTCGCCCGATGGAGCAAGTGCGCTGTGTGGCAACGTCATCCCAAAGGCTTCGGCCACCACCTGTGCTGTTGCTGCTGTGCCCAGGAACTGGCAACCACCGCCCGCCGACCCGCAGGCGCGACAGCCCATTGTGGCCGCATAGTCCAGCGAGATCAGATCGTGGGCAAAGCGTGCACCAATGGTTTGCACCGTGCCAGCATCTTCGGCATTGGGTGCAGGCAATGTCACTCCACCAGGCACAATGATGCCCGGCAACTCGGACATCCCAGCCAATGCCAGCATGGTGGCAGGTAGTCCTTTGTCACACGTCGCGACGCCCATCACACCTTCCCGCGTCGGTAGAGAGCGGATCAGACGGCGCATGGTCATCGCCGCATCGTTCCGGTATGGCAGACTATCAAACATCCCTGTTGTGCCTTGTGAACGGCCATCGCACGGATCACTGACGGTAGCAGAGAAAGGAATAACATCGGCCTCACGCAGCGTCTGGGCAGCAGCCTGGACGAGCAAACCAATCTCCCAATGACCAGTGTGGTAGCCCAGAGCAATTGGTTTGCCATCGGGCGCACGCAGCCCACCCTGTGTCGACACAATCAGGTACTGTGGTCGCCCAACATCTGCGGGTTGCCAACCCATCGCTGCATTCTGAGTCATCGCAAACAGGTTACCACTCGGCTCGTTGAGCAGTTGCTCTTCGGAAAGCGGCAAGGTCCCATCCGGCGCATTGCCCACCAGACGGACCTCACCAACGGGCTGCTTATCACCAAGAATATCTTCGAGAGTCGGTGTGCTCATGACTCTGTTTCCTTTCGTGTCACAAACTCAAGCGATGGCACAGGACTTGTCGCGGTCCAGCCACCATCAACAATCAGCGTCTGCCCGTTGATCTGGGCAGCCTGTGGTGAAAGCAAGAACAGGGCCGCACCGGCAATATCGGCAACTGACGCGGGGCGGCGTGTGGGGGTGATCTTGCCCCACACAGACTCATAGTTCGGATCATCCTGCACATTGCGCGGCGTAACGGTTGCACCAGGGGCAATGGCGTTGGTCGTAATACCATATGGCCCCAACTCTATCACAAGCTGCTTTGCCAACATCGACAAAGCGGCTTTGGTCATCGCATATGCAGAAAGGTATTCAATGGCCTGGACACCCGCAACAGAAGACGTGAACAAAATGCGTCCACCACTACCCTGTGCTCTCATCTGGCGTGCAGCGGCTTGTGCGAGAAAGAAGGAGCCGCCCAGATTAACATTGAGGACACGTTGGAAATCGTCAGGCTGGTAGTCGAAGAAGTTATTCCAAAGCGTAACGCCCGCATTGGCAACCGCGATGTCAACCCGCCCGAATGTTGCGACTGCCTGCTCAACGAGCCCACGCACCACCGCCACATCGCCCACATCACCGCCTGCGCCAACACAACCAATCGCTGCTGCCGCTTGCTGGGCCTTTGTCGCATCCGCATCGTTCAGTAATATGTTTGCACCAGCACGCACCAGATCAGCGGCGATCTGGTAGCCAATGCCCTCACCTGCGCCTGTCACAATCGCAACCTGTCCTGCAAATTCATGTGTCATGTGTTTGTTTGGTTCGCGTGCACCTGTGCTAGCAAGCCATCCACGATTTCGTCTGGTGATGCGGGTAAAGCACCTTCCTGGAATTCAAGTAGGCCCAGCAAGGTTACCTGTAAGAACATCTGTTGTGTATCCATGTTGAGGCCACCGTTGTCAGAGCCTTCTCCGTTAAATGTACCAAGCATCTGCTCCAAAAAGGGCGCGACAACCGCCTGTCCACGCGGATCATTCAGCCAATCGCCACCGGTCGACTCGCGGTTGAGCAACGAGGGCAACGTCACGGTAGAACGCAAAGCCACCGTTGTCTGTAAACGAATATCGGCAGAGGATGCCCCGATCAGGATTTCAAACTCGCCATCTTCAGTAATCCATTGTTTGTAGATTGGATGGTAATAGGCAAAAGCACGAAAATCAAGCTTCATCGCGACCGTTTTTGTTTCGCCAGGATTGAGCGCAACTTTGGCAAAGCCCTTCAATTCCTTATCTGGGCGCATCAGACCTGACTCCACATCACGGACATAGCACTGGACAATTTCCTGACCTGCTACCCTGCCGGTGTTGGTGACATCGACGCTGACGGTTAGCCCATCTACATCATCAAACGATGTAGCCGAGGTTTGTAGATTACTGTAATCAAAGGTGGTATAGCTCAGACCATGACCAAACGGGAACAGCACCGGAATTTCTTTTGTGTCGTAGTAGCGATACCCGATAAAGATGCCCTCTCCGTAGTGCACTTCACGCGAGTTGCCAGGAAAATTAATATGGGATGGTGTATCGGCCAAGCGCAGCGGAAAGGTCTCGGTCAATTTGCCAGATGGGTTCACGGACCCAAAGAGCACATCGGCAATCGCACCACCACCAGCCTGGCCCATAAACCATGCCTGGAGCACCGCGCCCGTACCATCGATCCACTCACTCATTGCCATAGCAGAACCACTGTTGAGAATAACAACCGTCTTTGGTTGTACTGTACAAACGGCCTGGATCAGAGCCACCTGCTGCGGTGTCAGATCAATGTCGTTACGGTCGTAGCCTTCCGACTCGATGTTGCTGGGTAGCGCGACGTAGAGCAGTGCAACATCGGCGGCATGTGCAGCGGCAACAGCCTCATCGATCAATTTTTGGTCAAGCTCAGTTCCTGCCGGATAGCCCTCACTGTAAGTGAGAGTTGCGTTGCCCGCCTGCCTCTGCAGTTCATCAAATGGGATGTCGAGCTGAGTGACGGTGATATGAGAGCTGCCACCGCCCTGATACTGTGGCTCTTTGGCAGAGCGACCAATCACCGCAATCTTGGATGGCTGCTGTAATGGCAAGACACCATCGTTTTTCAGCAGGACGATAGCCTCGCCTGCGGCACGACGCGCCAACGCGTGATGTTTTGCGACATCGAAAGTGCCACCCTTGGGTGTTGCCATAGCTTGCTGGACTATACGCAGAATACGTCGCACCGACTCGTTCAGAACCGACTCATCGAGTTCGTTGCGCTGCACCGCTTCTACGACCGACTGGACGCGGCGCGGCTTGGGACCGGGCATCTCCAGATCGAGTCCGCCACGTAGCGCAGCCACACGATCATGGACTGCACCCCAATCCGAGACCACTAGACCTTCGAAGCCCCATGCCTGTTTAAGGATGTCGACCAGCAGTTCGTGGTGTTCCGAACAGTAGGGTCCATTGAGCCGATTGTAGGCGCACATCACCGTCCAGGGCTTGGCGCGTTTCACTACGGTCTCGAAAGCAGGCAGATAGATCTCGTGCAGGGTGCGCTCATCGACGATAGCGTTAATGGTGAAGCGACGTGTTTCCTGGTTGTTGGCAGCAAAATGTTTGAGCGAGGTGCCCACGCCTTTGCTCTGTACACCCTCAGCGAGAGCTGCTCCCATCTCACCAGCCATAAACGGGTCTTCAGCAAAATATTCGAAGTTGCGTCCGCAGCGTGGAGAACGCTTCATATTGACGCCCGGACCTAACAAGACATCTACATTCAGGGCAATCGCTTCTTCACCTAACGTCTGCCCGATTTCGTGTAAGAGCGAGGTATTCCAGGTGGCTGCCAGCGCGGAGGCGGTAGGAAAACATGTGGCAGGGAAATGATCGGCCATCATTTCATTCACGTCAGTGCTGCGTCGCACACCATGGGGGCCATCGGACAATACAATCGCGGGAATGTCTAGCCGCTCGATGGCCGCAGTGGCCCAGAATGCACTCCCCGTACAGAGCGTAGCTTTCTCTTCCAACGTCATGGCTTCAATGAGTTGATCAATGTCTTGCATGGGAACTCCATTGTCTATATTCATCTGCACAAACTATTTAGTTGGTTGTCTCGTATTGTATCTGTTTCTGAGCAGAGACTCAAGCTGATTAGTTTGTGTACAGAACTATCGTTTGAAATTAATCATTAGCTTAGTACTATGCTGTTCGATATGAAGGCTTTTTGTGTAGCATGTTTGGGGAGCGGGTCTTAGTTGAGCAGTCTGGCAATCTACACAGGTGGCAATTACGTACTATAACAATAGAGAGAATGAGTATTAGGAGAAGTTACCATGTCCACCATACCTAACAAACCATCATTCAGCACACGGTGCTTCCTTGCGAGTATCATTACTATCGCCTTTCTCGAAACCATATTTGGCTTCTTTGCTACTCCAGCCTGGGTCTTTATGTTCCTACTAGGACTCATTATTTTATGGATATCCGGGCTCGGCTGGACCTTATTGGCTGACCGCCAGTCGGAATTTGCTTACCTCATGGGGTTACTTATACTAATACTCCTTACACAAGCTATATCCAGGCACGTACACTTACCAGATTGGTGGAATGATATTCCGGTGATTATGCTCGTGTTCTTAGTTCCCTGGAGCATCTGGTACAAGATCAGAGAGAGACGTAATACAGCGAATAAGCAGGCTAACACTACCGAGTAGTACCGCTATTGGAGACTATATGTTAATTACAAAAGATAAGCCTTCCAGGAACAGTCGCTATGTACTGCCAGTGCTTATCACCATCATCCTGCTTGATTTTGCCTTGAGCTTCTTTGCTGCGCCAACGTGGGCTTTTGTGGTGCTTTTCGTAGGCACCCTTACCGTTATAGGCTGGGTCGTATGGACTTTATTTACTCATCGGCTGCGGGAGTTTGAGTATATTGTCGCCGCTATTATGCTCTTTTCCACGCTACGATCCACCATGGCAACACTCAATTTTCCTGATTGGTGGAACACAGTCTGGTTACTTGCTCTGATCACACTTGGGATTTGGGCAGCTCGTTATGTGGTTAGAGAGTGGAATAGGGTGTCGGATAAGCAGGTTATTGCTAAAGAATAAATCTTATTTGCTTAAACGGACTGGAAGTCACAAAAATGATTATGAGCGGTTCCAAACCGCTCCTACGTCTAACATGTTATGACCCACCACAACTCCGTAGATTCCGTACCGGCGCTCAAGTGAGGTTCACCTGCTCATAGCACCGACTTCGTGGACTTACGACGAGCATGATTTTATTCTCTAATACGATACGCTGACGGAAACACCAATCCCCGCCCAGTCATAGAGCCATGCCGCTGAGTCAAGTGGGAGATTCACACACCCATGCGAAGGACGAGCACCTGTGCCAAACAGGTTATGCCAGTACGTTCCATGCAGAGCAACAGCTCCATTGAAGTACATCACATGGGGCACATCTGGTACCACCCAGGGCACACCATTGTCGGTTCCGCGCATGGTCTGGCTTCTGAGTTTCGAGTAGACGGTGTAGTGGCCAGTAGGTGTGTTCATGCCATCACGGCCTGTCGCTACAGGTGCGTCGAACACCATGGTGTCACCCTCATATGCGTAGAGCCACTGCTGCGAAAGGTTGATGGCGATCAGCTTGTTCGAGGTTATTGTTGCGGCAACGGGTGCTGTCGTAGGAGGTGGCGCAGCTGGGACTGCGGTTGGTTGGGCCACTGGAACAGCCGTTGCAGGGATGGCAGTTGGTGGTACAGGTGGCGGTGTTGGTGGCACGGCTGTCGGTGTCGGGTCCAGAGAGGCGATGTCCGGTGCGGATGCGGCAGGCGGGCCATAGATCGGTGCACCCCAGTTTGCAACGGGTGTAGTATCAATCCCGCGCAGGAGTGCAAGAGTCTTGCCAAGGTTGCCAACCACGATCTCATCGGGTGTGCCAGCCATTTCGGGTACATACTCCAAACGGCCACGCTCGAAATATTGGACTCTACGTTCTCCGTGCTCGGTCGTTTCCCAGATGGCCTCACTAATCGGCTGACCGAAGAAGGCCTGTCCACCCGCATT
This sequence comes from Chloroflexota bacterium, assembly GCA_039178835.1. Taxonomy (GTDB): domain Bacteria; phylum Chloroflexota; class Chloroflexia; order Chloroflexales; family Roseiflexaceae; genus AL-N1. Next base: position 38,115 of record JBCDFA010000017.1, on the reverse strand, counting down.
TTCCCAGAAAGATAGGAAAGGGAGACGCACTACATAGCCGTTATCAGCAACATGTGCGGTAATTTTGATTGAACGTGGTGGTGGTAGTGCAAACGCACGATCCATAGCTTCGGCGTACTCTAACCCAACTGCGCCAGTCTGAATATTCGTTGTACCTGCTTCGGCATCGATATATTGTTCAAGACGACCATACTCAAAATACTGTACTGCCAATCCATCAACAAAAAACTGCTCAGTAATAGGAAAACCTAGCAGTTGATCGCCATTAGAATCTTGCCAAAATGTAGCAAATCCCGTGTTATCGGTAAGATGATGACCTGTGGCAGGAAAGTAGAGTGCTGTGGATTGGGCATGCGCTGTGGGAATGAGAAGCGACCAAATAGTCAGCACAGTTAACACAAAAACGACTCCACCTGTGTGACGCAAAACCATAACCACCCCCTGGTTGTTGTAAAGACATAGTTCCCCTTCGAGATACGATTATAGCATACATACAAAGTATGTTGGCACTTTGCTAGTGTAAACAGTAAAATAACACTGCAACTCTTAGAGACTCATAGTCGTCCAATGGTCTATAACATACGATGTATGGGTTAGAAAAAAGAGGGACATTATGCGTACCTATACAGAAGAGGATACAGAACGCGTGCGGCAATTAGAGGGATCATCAGCGGGGTTGGACACCCAGCGACTTACATCGGTCTCGTCAGGCAGGACACCTACGCAGGCAGCAACCCACCAGGTGCCAGCAGGTAAAGGTACCAATGTACTGGCCCTTGCTCTGATTATTGCTGGAGTAGTTGGTCTTCTGATTCAATTTGTGTCTGGAAATCTGTTGCTTGTACCAGGCTTTATTTTGCTGACTATTGGAAGTTGTTTTTTGTTTTTCGCCTTCTGGCAACGTGTTTATGGTCTTCTGATACCAGGATCTATTCTGGCAGGACTTAGCCTTGGTGTCACGTTTGCCGAGGTAACAAGTGGAGTTTCAGTCTTGTGGGGATTAGCACTAGGGTTTCTCAGTATTCTCTATGTTGGACGAGCGTGGTTTCAAGTGGATAGCCCATGGCCAATGTTTCCAGCCATTCCCCTTTTTGGTGCCGGGCTTATCGTTGCCATCGCGAGTCTTCCTTCGATCTTCTTCGGCGGATTGATGTGGTTGCCACTCTTGTTGATCGGTGCTGGCTTATACCTCGGCTGGCAGCGCAGAGCCTTGGAATAATCAACAAAAATATCATTATGATGGGAAACAGGTTTTCTGACGAAACTAGTGGCTCCAAATGGTTGGAGCCACTGGTGTTTTTTCTCTGACCACACATACGAGTCTGTATACAAGCCATCATTTCATTTGTGAAAACTGATGGCACTACAACGACAGTTTTCTTGTGAGCCCACCTGTCTTCTAACTTGCATATTTTGATGAATTGAGGAGGCTCTCACTCGATTTCTGCCCCATATCTATTATTGACCTGTTACGGATTCAAAGTGTCTTATATACTATTACCACCTATGTCGGTATTAGGATGATTTGGACCAAACCTCTGAACAACATAAATCAAATCCAGAAGATCAATGAAGCCTATCAAGATTGATATTCGTAGAGGGTTGTGTGGGTCTGTTGCGGTATAGCTGGACTAATGAAGACTGACAAGACTTTTTCATATCATTCTTTCTTGAAGTACACAGACTTATGCATAACCATTGACAAAACCCGAACGTTGTTGGAAGAACTGCTGGACAGAGTCGTTGATACCTCCTTGTGATATGTTCTGCGATTGACAGTGGAAATACGCTTACATTACAACATAGTATAATTCAATCTGTAGGTCGTCAGGATATACAAAAAGAAGCACAAAATCAGGTACAATATATGCATATATAGATCATACATATGTGTTTACTTTCTTTTGGAGAGTGCCAAGACAGCGAAAGCTTACATTTTTGTTTACTATATCTCTTGACAGCCACATTGCAGAATGCTACCCTGTATCAACTAAGGAACCGTTCCGAACAGTACGTGCAAAGGAGGGTCACCAATGCGGATAGTCTCTCTACTTCCAAGTGCGACAGAGATGATCTATGCGCTTGGTTTAGGTGACCATGTAGTTGGGGTGACCCACGAATGTGATTATCCAATTGACGCACAGACGAAACCTGCCGTCACCTACAGTACCATTGACCATAGCAACATGCATTCTGAGGAAATTGATCATGCGGTACGGTCTACGGTACAGGCAGGTCTGAGTTTGTATGCGCTGGATGAGGCATTGATCGCAGATCTCAAGCCAGACCTTATTGTGACTCAGGCACTCTGTGATGTCTGCGCGGTTTCCTACAGTCTCGTTGAACAGACTGTAGCACATCTGATGCCGACATTGCGTGACAACGCACCACATGTCCTGTCATTTGAGCCTAATAGTTTAGACGACATTCTTGATACGATTATGATGGTAGGTGCCGCTACAGAACAAGATAACGAGGCAACAACCCTTGTCAACCAATTACGCGAACGTATTGAGCAGGTGCGTGCTCAGGCCACACACTTAACCTCTATACCACGAGTTGCCTGTTTCGAGTGGGTTGACCCACTCTACGGTCCAGGACACTGGTTGCCAGAACTGGTACGCATTGCTGGTGGTATATCTGGTCTGGGAAATGAGCATCAAAACTCACGCCGCGTTGCCTGGAGTGATGTCATAGCATTCGCTCCCGAAGTTATCGTAGTGACACCCTGTGGTATGAGCTTAGAACAAACACTCGAAGAAGCATCACGGGTGTTACCATATCGAGCTGGGTGGCATGCGCTACCAGCCGTGCGTTCAGGGCATGTCTATGTCGTAGACGGCAATTCGTACTTTAGTCGTCCTGGTCCACGTATTGTGGATAGCCTAGAATTACTAGCTGAATTAATTCATCCTACGCTGTTTGCTGGTTGGGGGCCGCAAGGGGCGTGGCTTCCTTTCCACGCAAGCGCAACACAATCAACATCAGCACCAATGTCTTGAGGTGGTATTGTGGCACATAAGGAGCCGACGATCGCGTCTATTCTTGAAGAGTTGGCTACGCAATTTAGTGGTATTGTGGCAGCACAAGATGTTTACGAGAAAGTATTACAACACCGTCCGAGCCAAGCCAAAAATCCATATGCAAGTATTCGTGACCAATTGCGCTTTGGCGCACCACGAATTGGATGGGTTTGGTTAGGTAAAGATCAACTGATGCCCCTTCAGACAGCTCTTCAGGGATTACGGTTTCGTCTCATCCCATATGATGTAGAAATAGCACATGGTGCACTGTCCACACTGCATTTACGGCCATTCGTCCCATATGGGACAACTGATGTACAGTTTGTCGATGTTCACGGACAACCTATTCCACACCAACAAACTACCTTAGAGTCTCACACCAATGCGGTCATGCACAGTTCTGCACCAGCCCTACAGATGCGCACCTGGTTCTCCCAGAAACCTTTTATTGCTGGCGATAGTATTCTAATAAGCATTTTCAACACAGACCCACTTACGCTGCAACTCGAACAAGAACCTGCTGAAGATCTGCGCTCGGCAGATATCATCAAACAAGATCAAGAACTAATCGAAGCACTTGTAGAGCGAGTTGCACGGGGAAATCGTACTGCACTTTTCTGCGAAGACAGTGTTCTCACAATTTATGCACAAGCACCTTGGCGTACACAGTACCCCGGTCTTCCCTGGCGACAACTTGTCCAACGAGAGCCACGATTGCAAATGCTGGACGATGAGTTGATCGCACATAGTTCCTTCCGACGTTCGTTTGAGTTCACCATCACCGGTGATCGCCACACCAATGATCGGGCAACCAAGGATGCTGTCATTCTTGAACAAATCACTCAATTCCAGAGTGAACTTTTAACCAGCCGGCGAGTGGCTGCACAACAAAAGCTCTGGGATGGCGTTGCACCACGTATCTCAACATCACGTACCATTTTCAATCTGTTTGAAGGAACTGCTGAAACCATTTATCCAGGTGCAATAAATACGCTGGAAGATTATACCGCCGATATCGAGGAGCGTGTTACCAGCGGTGAATTTCAGCGAGAACAGTGGATTGAGAGTGAGGATATTGATGATATGATTGAGTTTGATGATGATCCACTGTTTGAGGGAGAATTTGAAGACGACACCTTTGAAGATGATGAATTTGAAGATATCGATGATATTGGTGATGTACAGACCTTTCTTGACCAGAATCCAGTACTTGGTGAAGCAACCCGCCAGCTTATGACATCGTTGTCTCCAGAGGAGTTAGAGCAGCTACAAGATGCACAAACACTCGAAGATATACAGCGGGTTTTATCAGGACGGCTGGCCGATCTCTTACGAACACATCCATCACTATTTGTCCCGCTCGATACACCATCGCTGACAAACGGTAATACCAATGGGCATGCCCATACAAATGGAAATGGACACCATCCCGATGAAGAATCCCCATCGTTTGATGAAGAAGATGATTGGGAAGAGGCAGATGCCTTGTTGAGTGAGGAAGTATGGGATGAAAACGAAGAAGATGAAGAGCAGATAGCCACAGAAGAGGCTCTTAAACGTAGCAACGAACTGATGGAGCAATTTTATGAGTATCAAAAATCGTTGGGCAGGAGCGAAGCAACGGCACTCAACCGCACACGCGACCTCTGGATCTATGCAGACTTTCTTGGTCGGTATTATGCCCAATCACTTGACAAAGGTGATTATGCAACATTAGATGAGTGTCTCTTCTTCTACTATCCACATAAAGTACTTAATCGATCAGAGCGGGAAGCACGCGAGATGTGTATCTCTCTCAAACAATTTTACGCCTTTCTCAAGATGCACAACTATATCGTCAGCGATGCCTTTGCTATCGCCATATGGCAACGTCGATATCAGGCCGCGCGTGCAATAGAATTGTATAATCAGATTGATACTGACTCGCCGCACTTCGAGCGTTTGTTTGCCCACCTGTTTGCTCCATATACAGCATAGCACAACATTGATATTGCTAACAACGTATGATGCCTACGAATTTCAGAAAGAAACACGTAGGCATCATCTACTATACCAAGACAATACACTCTCTACTGTGGGTCCAGCAGAGGGTGTATCCGTTTCCATAAAGCATTGTTCTCATCTTCCGTTAAATTCACCAACGGCGCACGGACAGATATGCCAGGAAGGTTGGTGATACGTGGGAATAGTGCTTTGAGCGCTTCAATTGGCACATGTGGTCGGAATGAGCGTTCGATGGCTGCCACGTGCGTCTGCGCTACTTCTGTTGATTCCCCGCGTGCATGGGCTGTGATAATAGCAGCCATCGCCTCGGGGAAAATGTTGGCAAGCGCAAAAATTCCACCAGCAGCACCATCCGCAAGTGTCTGAGCGAAAACCGAAGCAGCACCATCGAAAATGTGTAAGTGTGGATACCGTTGAATGAGCGCTGCCGTGTGGGTTGCATCGCCACCACTATCTTTAATACCATAAATATGATGAGGATAGCTTTCCAACAACCTATCAATGACTCCCGTTGTGATAGGTATCTGGCTGATGGGTGGAATATGGTACAACACAATCTTACCGTTTTCCGGCAACGCTTCACACAACTGACGGTAACTTGTTACTAAACCATCATCAGCCACATTCTTAAAGAAGAATGGGGGAATAACGAGAGCAGCCTCAGCGCCACGTTCTAAGGCATACTGAGTCAGTGCTATTGTTTCGGGCAACGCCACACATCCGGTTCCGGCGATAACCCGCAACTTTCCACGATGTTGCAGGACAGTATCAATGACTGCTTGCCGTTCAGTGAAGCTGAGCGACAGTCCCTCACCGGTAGTCCCACATGGGACAATACCGTCAGCACCTCGCGCCTCAAGCCAGCGTAGATGTGGCGGAATAGCCGCCACATCGACTTCACCATTGGACGTAAAGGGCGTAAGCAATGCCGTAAACAAAGCGGGCATACAATATTCCTACGGACTAATCGGCTTGATAGCGCGCCAACAATGCTCCTGCTTCAACCACACTTCCTTCTTTAACCGCTATTTCACTTAAGACCCCGGCGTGTGGTGCCGTTATTTCGTTTTCCATCTTCATCGCTTCGACCAAAAAGAGTACTTGTCCTGCTTCAACCGACTGACCAGGTTCGACTCGTACTCCGATGACCGTTCCTTGAATGGGACACATAACACCATCTGTTGGGGCAACCATGCGCGAGCTACGACTACGCTTGGGACGGTCCTCATCGCTTCGTCGCATATCTGTCTCGTTCGTTGCCACACGAACATCAAAGCGACGCCCATTTACCTCAACGGCAAAGAGTCGTACATCGGCAGCTTCCTGATGGTTATTTGCCAACAACTGATTGTCAGTTGCTTTCAAATTAGGCAAATCCTCAGCCAGATAGCGTGGAATAAAGGTGACAGTTGCCTCACCATCGCGAAATGCTTGATGGTCGAGCGCCATTTGATGGAACGGAACAGTGGTAATAACACCAGTGATACGGTAATCACTTAACGCCCGTAGCGTCCGTGCGATGGCTGCATCACGGGTGTCAGCCCACACAACCAGTTTAGAAATCAGGGAGTCGTAGTACTGTGGAATCGTATACTGTGGTCGGACCCCACTATCAACACGTACACCAAAACCACTTGGCTCCACATACTCATCAATAGTGCCCAAAGCCGGACGGAAACCGGCCGCTGGATCTTCGGCGTTGATGCGACATTCAATGGCATGGCCGCTGAATACGATTTGCTCCTGAGTAAACCATAACGGCTCACCCTGTGCTACACGTAACTGTCCTTGTACCAAATCGACACTGGTGACCATTTCTGTCACGGTGTGTTCAACCTGGATACGCGTATTCATTTCCAGAAAATAAAATTCGCCATCCTGGAATAGGAACTCCAAAGTGCCTGCTCCTCGGTAGTCTACCGATTTAGCAAGTGAGACCGCTGCCGCACCCATTCGCGCTCGCACTTCTGGAGTGATAGCAGGTGATGGACTTTCCTCAATGAGTTTTTGATGGCGGCGCTGGATGGAACAATCACGCTCACCAAGATAGACAACGTTTCCGTGTGTATCAGCAAGAATCTGAATTTCGATATGGCGTGGATTCGTCAGATATTTCTCAACGTACAATTCCGGGTTTTTGAAAGCTGTTTCCGACTCGCGGCGAGCACTTTCAAATGCATCTTGCACTTCATCAGGTGTGTACACCACGCGCAGACCACGCCCACCACCACCGCCAATAGCCTTGATAGCAACAGGGTAGCCAAAATCCTTAGCCAGCTTACGTACTTGATCTGGCGTACTGACTGCTTCTACAGTACCAGGGACAATTGGCACTCCGGCACTTTTTGCTTCGCGCCGCGCTGCATCCTTGGCACCCATCCGCTCCATAGTGATTCCTAATGGCCCAATAAAAGTAATGCCTGCTTCTTCACAGGCCCGTGCAAATGAGGAGTTCTCTGAGAGAAATCCATAACCGGGGTGAATTGCGCCGACCCCTGCCTTTTGTGCTACTTCAATAATACGCTCAATGTTGAGGTAGCTTTGTACTGGGGCGGGTGGCCCAATGAGAAATGCATCATCAGCATACGCGACATGTGGGGCATCACGATCGGCTTCACTATAGACCGCGACCGTGCGTATCCCCAATTCTTTGCAGGCACGCATCACACGCAATGCAATCTCGCCTCGATTGGCAACTAAAACAGTATCGAACATCGTATTTGCCCATGGTTACATCAGGACGAATGACAGAAGGTACAGGACGAAGAACAACATTGTCATTCGTCAACGTTATGATCCAACAATACCTCTGCTCCAATCGCGTAAACGCCATGTTCGTTCGGCGCTTGCCCAACTGGATTGTGCTCCATTGCGAATAATCGAGTGACCCTGTGCTTCAAGTTTGGCAGCAACACGCCATGCGCATTCTGGTGAAACAAGTGCATGAGGTTCCTCGGTGGTTTCCTGGATGTAACAACGTACTGCTGCAAGCGCTGCAGCAATCTCGTCATCACGTGTATTAGTTTGAGTAATAATGGCAGACATAAATGCATTATACCGTATATTTGACAAGACTTGCATCGTTTTAAGAGTAGTTGCAAGAGGATAGAACGATGTGGTATAGTGCGGAAACCTTCCTAATGGGATAATCGCGCATAATAGACGACATAAAAGTCGTGTCAAAATAATCGTAATCAGGTAGGAGATCGTATGGAAGAACAAGAGTACAATCGTAGCTTTTTTATTGGTGTAACGACAGGGGCATTTATTGGTGGATGTTTGGCCGCACTTATGTCAATGAGAAATACGTTCAAAGAATCGGAGTACACTATGGAGCGTGGGCTGGAATTGAAAGGGCATACTGAAGATATTGTTCGAGGAGCACAACAGGTTGCAGGCGAATCTATTGCACGAGTTCAAGCGAACAGCGAAATATCCCAAATCAGCTTAACCACTACCAATGATACTACAGGATAAGTATATCAATCCCCCCTGACTGCCATGTAATATCAGACTTTTGTACGTTCTAACGCAGTTCTAATAGCCAATACAGGTATTGAATGCTATAATTTTGGGAAGAGAATAGTTTACATGGTTGTGAAGGGACGTTTGATAACGGAGGACTATTATGTTTTTATGGTTGCTCTTTATGATACCTGGCATACTTTTTGCACTATTTGCACAGTGGAAGGTATCATCGACATATCGGAAATATTCACAGATTGCCAATATGCGCGGTATGACCGGGTTGGACACAGCACGAGTACTCATGCAAAATGAAGGTATTGACATTGGTGTCGAGCAGATTCCTGGTGATCTGACTGACCACTACGACCCACGGGCCAAAGTTATGCGATTGTCTGCCGGCTCATCAGAACGGCCATCAGTCGCGTCAATGGCGATTGTCGCACATGAGCTTGGACATGCCGTTCAGGACAAGCAGGGATATCTCTGGCTTCAACTGCGTGGGAGCATCGTTGGAGTAGCTGGCTTTGGCTCCAACTTTGGCTGGATTCTGATCTTTGTTGGTCTTCTTATGGGAGCCATGCAGGTCGGGAGTTTTGGCTGGACAATTGCCTGGGTAGGTGTCGTTCTTATGGCTGCTGCCGTCGCATTCTCGCTCATTACATTACCGGTTGAATTCAATGCAAGTTCACGGGCACGCGAAATGCTTATGCGGAATGGTCTTGTTACAAACGAAGAAGCTAAAGGTGTCAATGCTATGTTGAGTGCGGCTGCGCTAACCTACGTCGCAGGGGCGGCCCAAGCTGTGTTACAATTGTTGTATTGGGTACTGGTATTAACAGGTGTTCAGCGCGACTAGTCTTGAAGGAAGACCCCATGGATAATGACATGAAGCGCAAACTTGTCTATGGTATTTTGAGTTTAATACTCAGCACACTTGCGACACGTCTTGCACTCTACTTAACCAACAGAATCTTAGGTGAAACGGAAGAACCAGGAGCTCTGACTGATTAAATTGCGAAAGGTATGCCAGCTGTGCATACCTTTCATATACATATTGTTATCATATCAGAGTATAAAGAAAGCGTAAGCACTTGGCTTACGCTTTTACTGTGTCAATAATACTTGTGCTTATTCACCAACCGGCTCTGCGGTTTTGCGCTCGTTTAATTCCAACGTTTCAACCTTGCTGAATATCAATGCATGACCTTCGACATCAATCTGAATGGTATCACCTGTCTGGAAATCTCCCTTCAACAACGCTCGGGAAAGCGGTGTCTCAACCATTCGTTGTACGGTGCGGCGGAGTGGGCGCGCACCATATGCCGGATGATACCCTTCGCGAACCAACAGATCCTTGGCAGCTTGCGTCAGTTTGAGCGCCATCCCCTGTTCCTGAAGTCGTTCAGCTACCTCATTCACAAGCAGATCGATAATCTGAGCTAACTCAGGCTCTGTTAGTGCACTAAAGACAACCACTTCATCGATACGATTGAGGAATTCAGGACGGAATGCCTCTCGCAAAGCTTCATGGACACGTTCTCGTGTTTGCTCCTCCGCCTGCTCATCATGGGTGCGTACCAAACCAATACGTTGCTGTCGCACATGCTCAGTGCCAACGTTCGAGGTCATAATGATTACTGTATTACGGAAATCAACGGTGTGACCCTGACCATCAGTCAGACGCCCATCGTCAAGCAATTGTAAGAGCGTGTTGAATACATCAGGGTGTGCCTTCTCAATCTCATCGAAGAGCAACACCTGATAGGGTCGTCGTCGTACAGACTCAGTTAGCTGCCCTGCATCTTCATAGCCAACATAGCCAGGAGGTGCACCAATCAGCCGCGAAACAGTATGACGCTCTTGGAACTCGGTCATATCGATACGCGTCATGGCTTCTTCACTATCGAACATGAACTCGGCCAGTGCTTTGGCCAACTCTGTTTTACCAACTCCGGTTGGGCCAACAAAAATGAATGAACCAATGGGGCGACGCGGGTCCTTAAGTCCACTACGTGCACGTCGGATGGCATCAGATAGAGCGACAATCGCATCGTGTTGACCAATAACCCGGTGATGGAGACGGGATTCCATATCCACCAATTTCTCACGTTCAGTTTCTAACATGCGCTGAACAGGAACACCCGTCCAACTTGAGACAATCGCTGCGACATCTTCTTCGTCCACAACTTCATCTAAATTGGAATTCTTCAACCATTCAGAACGTGCCTGTTCAAACTCCTTTTCAAAGGCGAGATACTGGGCACGTAGACTGGCAGCCTGTTCATAATCACGCTGTGCACCCGCTTCTTCTTCCGCCTGTCGTAAACGCTCTAACTCCTGTTCTTGCTCACGTAACTCGACTGGCATCGAGTAAATATCAATACGCAGTTTTGCCGAGGCTTCATCGATCAGATCAATCGCCTTATCTGGCATAAAACGATCCGTGATATAGCGACTCGATAGATGAGCTGCTGCATCAACTGCTTCATCCGAGATGGTTAGCGTATGATGCTCTTCATAACGCCTCCGAAGACCCAAAAGCATCTGAACCGTCGTCTCGACATCTGGTTCTTCGACAAAGACCGGGCTAAATCGGCGTTCGAGTGCAGCGTCCTTTTCGATATGTTTGCGGTACTCTTCAATCGTAGTGGCACCTACCACTTGCACTTCACCACGCGAAAGAGCCGGTTTGAGCATGTTTGAAGCATCAATAGCTCCAGTCGCTGCACCAGCGCCAACGACGGTATGCAATTCGTCCATAAAGAGAATAATGCGACCACGTGCCGCACGTATCTCTTCAATGACCGCCTTTAAGCGTTCTTCAAATTCGCCACGAAACTTCGAGCCGGCCACCATACTGGCCAGATCGAGCGAAAGTAATTTGCGATCTCGCAACAGTTCAGGCACCTCGCCTGCGGCAATTCGTTGCGCGATTCCCTCCGCGACAGCTGTCTTACCAACACCAGTTTCACCAACTAAAACCGGATTGTTCTTGGTACGACGGCAGAGAATCCGCATCACGCGAGTAATCTCTGAGTCGCGTCCAATAACTGGATCAAGATGTCCTTCACGCGCCAAATGCGTTAAATCGGTACTATATTTATCAAGAATTTCATACCGGCTTTCAGCATCAGGATCATCTGCACGCTGATTGCCGCGGATATCCATAAGAGCCTGATAAATTCGCTCTTGATCAACACCAAAAATATTAAGAATACGAGATGAGGCACCTTCTCGTTCACCGCTAATCGCAATCAATAGGTGCTCGGTGCCGACATACTGGTCATTTAAGCGAGTGGCTTCATCTTCGGCTTTTTTGACCAACCGCTGTGTGCGCGGAGTGATATACACCTGACCGCCGAATCCACCATATTGACCATACACTTTAGGTGATTTTTCTAATTCACGCTCTACACGTTGAACGACCATATCTGGATCAATAGTAAGCCGTTCCAACGCGCGCGCAGTCAAGCCGTCGCTTTGTCGTAGCATTGCCAGGAAAATATGCTCCACATCTAATTGTGTGTGGTGTTGCTCTTGCATAATTTCTTGTGCTTCCTGGAAAGCTTCCTGGGCTTTTTCCGTAAATCGTTCTAGTCGCATTATATTATCTCCCTAGGGCGCGCTACACCACATCGTTGTTTAATGGTGTAATAGTAGTATAGCATAAGGTATGTTAGAAACGTATTATAATTTTTTTGATTCTTTAATCTTTTTTCTCATAGGCGTATTCAATCAAACTTCATATGGGTGCCATGCAACAGCACCCATACGGATTCTTCCATACAGGTGCTTTAATGAAAAGCCGTTAACCAGAACGATTAACTACAGCAGATTTAAACCACTAAGCAAAATAACGAGGACAAGCGTTGGTGTGACAAACTTGATAATACCAAAGAGCGCAATGTTAAGGTACCGATTCCAGCGTGTATCAGACAATGACAACGCCGTTGTATTTCTTGAAAGCCCCAACTCCAGCCAACAAAGATGCAGATGAAGAGGCCGGCTAGTGGCAACAACACATTGGATGTCAGGAAATCGTATAGGTCAGACGTGGTCATACCGAATGGCTAAAAATCGGCCAGTGTACTGTTGGAAAGCGCTGCTGTTGAGCCAACTATTGCCAGCAGACCAATGGTCATGATCGTTGCATGTAACCGGGTGATCCCGACGCAACCATGCAAAAATGCAACAGGCACCTCTAGCATAGAGATCATTGCGCCAATGGAAGCAACCGCTGCAAGCACAAAGAACAGCACCACAAAGACATAACCTATCGGCATGGAAGCAAAGACGGCTGGCACGATAACAAAGAGTAAGCCAGGACCGGCATCAGGCTCAAAACCAAGGGCAAACACTGCCGGAAAGATAGCAATATCCGCAAGAAGCGACACAACTAAATCGCCGACCATTACGCCAGTAGCCGTCATCGGAATATGTTGATCGCTTCGATAGTAGCTTCCATATGTAATCATTGCCCCCATGCCGATAGAAAGCTTAAAAAAAGCCAGGCCCATCGTGGTCCTCAGCTACCACATCCAGACCCTGTCCTACACCACATGTCTGACGAGGAATTCACGAATAAACTTCGGCGTATGAGGGGAACACCTCAAGAAATCTTGAACAATAACGAGCTTATGAAATTGTGTTTACCAACTCTGCGTGCAAACTTTACACTTTGTGGTACCTATATCTACCACGACTTAACACCGCTCAATTGTCCCATTGTGGCTTTCGCGGGAACACGTGACATGATTGCACCAAAAGAAGTCGTAGGTACTTGGTGTGAACAAACATCTAATACCTTCTCCTTACATCTTATTGCGGGAGATCATTTTTTATCCATAGCGCACTCCCAACTGTGCTATGGGCGATTGAGCACCACCTTCAGGAGTAATCACAACAACGCTACTCACGCTTTTTTCCTAGCTACGCAAAACCATTTCTGTTACAGCAAAAGACCGTGCTATAATAGAGCATCAATATCAAAAACCTATTGTATTTTTGCTTTTCGCAGCGCCTCTATAGTAGGAAAGGAGCATGCTGTGACTGTCCCTGATTTTCGTAATGAGCCATTCACTGATTTTTCGCAACCGGAAAACGCAGAAGCGATGCGTCGTGCACTAGAACAAGTACGTGCAGAGCTTGGCAAGACATATCCGCTGGTCATTGGTGGCGAGCACATCACCACCGAACAGACGATTGCATCACACAATCCAGCAAAACCAGATGAAATAGTCGGGAAAACAGCGAGCGCAACCGTTGAAATGGCCAATCGTGCTATCGCAACGGCTACTGAAAGTTTCAAGACCTGGCGACAAGTAGCACCAGAAGAGCGTGCTCAATACATCTTTAAAGCTGCTGCTGAACTACGACGACGCAAGTTTGAGATGGCTGCATGGCTGGTGTATGAAGTGAGTAAAAGTTGGGCTGAAGCCGATGGAGATGTCGCAGAAGCTATCGATTTCTGCGAGTTTTATGCACGAGAAATGCTACGTCTTGCCGGACCACAACCTGTGCACCAAATGCCCGGTGAGCACGATGAGCTACACTACATTCCACTTGGTGCCGGTGTCTCCATTCCACCATGGAATTTTGCTTGCGCAATCATGATAGGTATTACAGTTGCACCAATTGTTGCGGGCAACACTGTTGTGCTGAAACCAGCCTCAACCGCACCCATCATGGCCGCGAAGTTTGTGGAGATTTTAGAGCAGATTGGCCTCCCTCCAGGAGTCGTCAACTACCTTCCAGGTCCAGGAAGCAGCGTTGGTGATACACTTGTTGATCATCCTCAGACGCGCTTTATTGCCTTTACTGGTTCGAAGGAAGTGGGTTTACGTATTTTTGAGCGCGCTGCACGACATCAACCTGGTCAGAGATGGCTCAAACGCACTGTACTCGAAATGGGGGGCAAAGACACTATCGTCGTCGATGAGACAGCAGATCTGGAGGCAGCTGCCGATGGGGTGGTTTCTTCTGCCTTTGGCTTCCAGGGTCAGAAATGCTCGGCCTGTTCTCGCGTTGTCGCTGTTGAGCAGGTCTATGATGATCTGCTAGCGAAAGTAGTCGAGCGAGCCCAGAAGATTACCGTCAGTGATCCATCGAAGCCGGATACCTTTATGGGTGCGGTGATTGACGAAAAAGCGTTTGATAAGATACGCAGCTATATTGATATTGGCAAGAAAGAAGGCGAGCTTGTCCTTGGGGGAGAAACCCATGGCGACGGCTACTTTGTTTCACCGACGATCTTCTCAAATATTGCCCCAGAAGCACAATTATCTCAGGAAGAGATATTTGGTCCTGTGTTAGCATTTATTAAAGCCGAAAATTATGACAATGCCTTGGATATTGCAAACAATACAGAATATGGTCTCACAGGGGGCGTCTTTACACGTGACACAGAACGTATGAATCAAGCGCGCGACGAATTCCATGTCGGGAATCTGTACTTTAATCGTAAGATCACAGGTGCTATGGTCGGAGCCCATCCCTTCGGCGGATTTAATATGTCAGGGACAGACTCAAAAGCTGGTGGTCGAGACTATCTGTTATTGTTTATGCAAGGTAAGAGCATTGCTGAAAAAGTGTAGATAGAATACAAATCTCGCTAAGGACAGGTAGTCAAGATGAAGATGGGCGAAATTCGCCCATCTTCATCGTATATATTTGCTTCGTACTGTATTGAAAGTAGTTGAAAGAGTTGTGTTGTGGAAACGGCATTACAAAAACTTACCAAACATCTCGGAGAGATCAATGATCTTGAATCGATAAACGCCTTGCTTGAATGGGATCAGACAACCTATATGCCGCCACAAGGTGCAACTGCTCGCGGACGGCAGATGGCGACACTTAGCACCGTTGTCCATACAAAACGTACTGACCCTGCTATTGGAAAACTACTCGAAAAGCTTGAGACATATGAGTCACAACTTCCGTATGAGTCAGATGAGGCCAGCCTTATTCGTGTTGCACGACGCAATTATGAGCAGTCGAGCCGTATACCATCGGACTTTATTGCCGAATTTTCCAACCACATGTCTGATTCATACACTGCATGGCTTGCCGCAAGAGAAGCAAATGACTTTACCGTTGTTCAGCCCTATGTCGAGAAGACACTCGAATTGAGTCGTCAACGTAGCGCATTTTTTCCTGACCATGAGCATATGATCGATCCATTGATCGATCTGAGCGATTATGGCATGACTGCTGCTACTATCCGCTCACTGTTTGCTGAGCTACGGCACCAACTGGTTCCCATGGTACAAGCTATCCGAGAACAACCAACTACTGATGATAGCTGTTTGCACCAAGACTTCCCGGAAGATCAGCAGTTGGCTTTTGGGAATGCCGTTGCTCAACAGTTAGGCTATGACTTTGAGCGAGGGCGACAGGATAAAACAGTACATCCTTTTATGACCAAATTCTCGCTCGGAGATGTGCGTATTACCACACGTGTAGATGAGCATTATCTCAGCGAAGGATTATTCAGCACTATCCACGAAGCAGGTCATGCCATGTATGAGCAGGGGATCAATATAGCCCTTGAAGGGACACCACTTGCTGAGGGGACATCATCGGGGGTTCATGAAAGCCAATCACGTCTTTGGGAAAACGTCATTGGTCGGAGTGAGTCGTTCTGGTCTCATTTTTACCCCAAATTACAGGCGACCTTCCCTACACAACTGGGTGGTGTTCCGCTTACAACCTTTTATCACGCTATCAACAAAGTGATGTGCTCGCTCATTCGTACAGATGCCGATGAGGTGACATACAATCTTCATGCGATGTTGCGCTTCGATCTGGAAATAGAGCTACTTGAGGGGACGCTCAGTGTGGCTGATCTTCCAGAGGCATGGAATGCGCGTTACCAAAGCGATCTCGGAGTAGTCCCACCTGATGATCGTACCGGGATATTACAGGATATACACTGGTATATGGGCTATATCGGCGGAGCGTTTCAAGGCTATACGATTGGCAATATATTGAGTGCTCAATTTTTTGAAGCGGCGCAGAAAGCACACCCCTCTATTACTGCTGAAATAACACAGGGAGAGTTTGGCACACTGCATAACTGGTTAACAACACATATTTATACTCATGGGCGTAAATTCACGGCAGATGAAATCGTCGAGCATGCAACAGGGGTTCCTTTATCAATTGAGCCATACATGCATTATTTACGATCTAAGTATGAAAAGCTCTACACTTTATAAATAAATAGTAAAATAATGCTATGTAGCCTAATATTTCTTGTACAAAAGATGGAATTCCGGTTATAAAACGAGCACAGAGCAGCCAACAACATCGCTCTGTGCTTTTTTGGTCCATTTCTACAGAATGGAACTTTTCATGTTTGTTTACCGTCATCTGTACAAGTAATCAATTATACCTACGAGAAATAGCGCATCAGCACTACAATCTTACCAAGGAGGAACTCAGAGTGTCACAACGTCTTACTATCATTATGAATGTCTCAGCTATTATTTTGCTATTGGCTGCGTTGATTATGATCTTCAATATCTTAAATGTCCAGCCACCGACTGCACAAGCTGAGGTAGGGGTCACCGGAATGCGACAGGTGACTGTTGTTGGGAAGGGAGAAGTCCAAGGACAGCCAGATACTGCTACTGTACAAATTGGTGTTGTCACAGAAGCGCCAACATCGCAAGAAGCATTGGCACAAAACAATGAACAAGCGCAGGCCATTCGAGCTAAAATGATCGAATTGGGAATTGAAGAAAGAGATCTGCAGACAAGTAGTTTTAATATCTATCCTTCGTATGACTCCAATGGTGAACAGGTTACTGGGTATACTGTGAACAATAGTGTGATGGTCACTATTCGTTCACTTGATCAAGCTGGTACTCTACTTGATCAGGTTGTACAGTCTGGGGCAAACAACGTCTATGGTATTACTTTTAAAGTAGACGATCCAGAGGAGCTATACAGTCAGGCGCGTGAACAAGCGATGCAAAATGCTCAGACCCGCGCGTCAGAATTTGCCTCAGCCGGTAATGCCTCAGTCGGTGATGTACTCATTATCACAGAGAATATTGGGAGCGAACCACAAATCCCATTTGAGTTTGCCCGTGGGGCTGACATGGCAATGGAGGAAGCTGCTACTGTCCCGGTCGAACCAGGGGAACAAACATTTACCGTTAGTGTTCAGGTAACATATGAATTACGATAACCATTGATAGAACACAGCACAGAGAAGTACAGACATGGTAGGCGCGTATCATACACATGTATCAAGCTAATGTAGTGATACGCGCTGCCAAAATATCGTGAATACGGGCAACCAATGTGTACATATCGAATGGTTTCGTCATCACATCTACAATGTTGGGCAACCCTTTCCACATCTGGACATCACGTTGGGTCAACGCAGCCGAGAGAATCATCACTGGGATACTTGATGTAGACGAATGATTTCGAAGATCAAGATACACATCCATTCCCTGACGATTGGGCATGTTTACATCAAGGAGAATGATGTGAGGACGATGGGCAACCGCCACAGACAGACCTACCTCACCATCGGGAGCCTCAATCACTTCTATACCCTGACCATCACACATAAGCTTGACTAAGGTTCGGATATTATCATCATCATCAATAACCAATACACGATGCGTGGCTCCTCCCATAACCATACCTTTCTGTGCTCTGACTTTCACAATTAAAATAGTCGCTATATATTCCAACAACAAATAGCTAGTATTGGTTATGGCCTCGCGATGAGAACATGATGAGAGCAGTATGAAATCATCTCATAACGTCAAGAATATAATGTAATGTTCTCTACCTATTGAACGTAAGAGTGGACTTTATGCTTCTGTTAAACCCTGGTGGTGGACAGTTGCTAAATGAGGACCACGACCAATACGGATAAGACCAAAAAGATCTGCTTGTTCAACCACCACTGCCCGACGTTTCAAGAGTTCTAAAAGCGACCAGAGAGCTACGATAATTTCGGTACGATATGTTTGAAGAGAAAGCACATCCTCAAAACAAATCCATTCCTGTTGGATCAATCGATCTTGAATACGTGATGCCATTTCGGGAACCGTAATTGTTTTAGGGGTAGGCAACGGTACTGCTGGAGGCTCAAGAGGGAGGGTCAATTGTAGCCGTCGTTGAATTGCAGCCAGCAACTCACTAACGGTCACATCGAGTTTATCAGTAGTTCTGGGTTCGAGGAGTGGCAAGGTATCCTGACGTGTATACGAGCGATACCCGTATGCCTGCCAGGTTTGCAACAGGGTAGCGACCTGTTTATAACGCTGATATTCTCGTAGCTGCTGAATCAGGTTTTCGGCATCATCAACAGCCTCATCTGAGGATTGCGCTGAGCTTGGTCGTGGTAGCAACGCACGTGATTTGATTACCAACAATCGTGCTGCCAATACCAGAAATGATGATAATGCTGCTGGATCAGGGGCATTCAAGTTACGCACATGGACCAAATACTGATCGGTTACCTGTGCTAATGCAATCGTTGTGATGTCCAGTTCTTCACGTTCTATAAGACGTAACAAGAGGTCCAGTGGCCCCTCAAAAGCTGGAATGTGAAAGGTGTAGTTAAGTTCGTCAATAAACATACTGTATTAGAGATGGCCCATATAAACTACTGTAAGAGTCTACCACATCTAGCCATCACTTTAGTTTTGGTTATCTGCCCATTGTAAGGCGTAGGTTTGCGGGGTCTGCCGATGATCTGCATAGTCCTGTAAGAGGGAGACAATATCGGATGAGCCACCTGCTACCTGAACAAGCTGAACACTTCGTAACTCATGGGTGTCATGAATAGCAAAAGGAGACCATATTCCGTGACCTTTGGAGGCTGCAAAGGTATAGAGTTTAGGCATAAAACGCTGGAGCACAACAAAAATACCATAATACACTAATGGAATAGGGCGACCATTATCATCAACTTTCCCACAATCGTGCAGCAGGGAGGCACGAAGCAACGTAGGGTCTTGATATCCATGACGCACCAATGTGGTATATACATCAATACAATGACGTTGATCAAAAGATGCCATTCTCTTGAATAGCACCAATTCACACTCAGTCAGTTGTTGTGCAACGAGATCCCATTCCTGTTGCGACACACGCCCCGTAATAGCTCGTAAGAGTTGATAAAGGCGATAAAATCTGCCCATAACTGACTGAACTCTGCTAGTGAAGGTACACTGTTCACAATGTGTAGCTGCTCTACCCGAGAATGTCATCGGCCTGTGCTGCCAAGCTGAAATCCTTCTGTGTTAGTCCTCCCGCGTCATGGGTCGTCAAAGCTAATGTTACTTTATTGTAGCGAATGTCGACATCTGGATGATGGGCAGCAGCTTCCGCCAGAAATGCCACATGGGTTACAAAGGCAATAGCTGCTGGGAAAGAACTAAACTGGAAAACTTTGACAATCATATTCTCACGAAGATTCCAACCAACGAGTTGATCAAGTTGTTCTTGAATTTCCGTATCACTTAATTTTTCTGCCATGAGGACCGACCTCCTAAAAAAACATAAAGCACGTAACAAATACATTACTGTTCGTTACGTGCTACATAGTACAGTATACAATTGAGATTAGTCTAGATAACCACGAAGTTTTTTACCCAAGTAAGGATGACGTAGTTTACGTAGCGCGACCGCTTCTATCTGACGAATACGTTCACGGGTAATACCAAACTCAACACCGACTTCCTCCAGCGTACGATAGCGACCATCCTTCAAACCATAACGCAACTGGATAATCTTACGCTCACGTTCAGGCAGCTTTTTCAGTACCTCTTCGATTTGCTCACGAAGCATGGTAGCCGCTGCAGCATCAGCAGGTGCACCAATGCGGTCGTCCTCTATAAAATCACCCATACGCCCTTCGCCTTCCTGACCAACAGGCATTTCAAGCGAAAGAGGATGCATCGAAGCCTCAAGGGTACGACGTACCTTGGTAGGGCTAATACCCATAGCATCGGCAATTTCTTCAGGAGATGGTTCTCGCTGCATGGCTTGCTGCAGTTTGTGCGATGTACGCTTGACTTGGCTAATAGCTTCACCCATATGAACAGGGAGGCGAATAGTACGGCTTTGATCGGCAATTGCACGAGTGATAGCCTGACGAATCCACCACGTCGCATAGGTCGAGAACTTATGCCCCTTGGTGTAGTCAAACTTTTCAACTGCACGCATCAGTCCAATATTTCCCTCTTGCACCAAATCCATCATGGTTAGACCATACGATGTATACTTCTTCGCAATTGATACGACAAGACGCAAATTCGCTTGAATTAAATGCTGACGTGCATCATCCCGGCCATTCACCTGACGTTCAAGTTCACGGCGTTCGCCCCAGGACGAAAAATCAGCACAATCAAGACGCTGTTGGGCAATGTCGCCTGCCTCCATCTGCTTAGCAAGTATTACTTCCTGCTCAGCAGAGAGCAGCGATACCTGCCCGATCTCTTGAAGATACATACGAACAGGATCATCGAGCGCAATTTCGGCAAGTTCAGGAATATCGGAAAAGATGTCATCATCGAGTCCATGAGAGTCGTCTGCTGAGTCAACCTCGTCGGGATGTTCAACCACCCGAATGCCTTCCTCCTGGAGGGCCGCGTAAAGCTGATCAACATCAACCACATGCAACTCTGGTTGAGGAAGTGCCTCAAGTATGTCACTATAGGTAAGGTAGCCCTGAGTACGCGCTACCTCAAGCAATTGCTCGAGCATTTGCGCCCTCTCCTGTAGCAAAAATTTACTTGATGAGATGACCATATTTGTTGCTCTTGTTAGACATATTACACGATGTGTCAAGAGTTTTGTGTAACAATGTCGTATTTGTGATATCTATCACCGGGCTCGCCTTTTTTTTGCCAAGAAGATGGGGCTGAGAGTTGGCTTACTCAGAGCCCCAAGTGATTTTTGACTGTAAAGGGACGCGAGCCCGGCACCCCGCTATATATTGAATCAATATACCATTAGTACTATATCAAAGTCAACCCCCTTTGTCCACCAATTCTTCGACATGTTATCCACTTATCCACATTTGCAGTACCGGATTACAATGCTTTAGAACAAATGTTTTCAACATAACACACATGTTCTTTCGCATAATTCATAAAGGTTCCTACGAGATAGTAAATACGATCTTTTTGAACAAATCACTTGACAATCGTGTATCATACACATACGATTTTAGAACAAGGACAACCGCATGCAAACTTTTTTACAGCGACTAGAACAGACCAGCCAAACTCAGCACAGTTTGTTATGTGTTGGTCTGGACCCCATTCCAACACAGCTACCAACAGGTGTCCGTATGGCTTCAGATCCTGTTTATGTATTTTGTACACAGATCATCGAAGCAACAGCAGATATAGTATGTGCGTTTAAACCGAATATTGCTTTCTTTGAAGCACTAGGTCCAACAGGTTTTGAAACTCTACAGCGTATTATTCAAGCCATACCCGATCATATCCCTGTCATTCTTGACGCCAAACGTGGTGATATTGGCTCAACTGCCACAGCCTATGCTCATGCCATTTTTGATCTATTAGGAGCAGATGCGGTCACTCTTAATCCATACCTTGGAGGTGATACGCTTCAGCCATTCCTCCAATATCAGGATCGTGGTTGTATCCTCTTATGTAAAACATCCAACCCAGGCAGTGCCGACATACAGAATTTATGTCTGACAGATGGACGTCCACTCTATTTGGAGGTTGCGCGTCAAGCCCGTGATGTATGGAATATGGCTCAGAATGTAGGGTTGGTCGTTGGTGCAACCTATCCTACGATTATTGAAGAGATACGTGGGTTTTGTCCTGACTTACCCTTCCTTATTCCTGGTGTAGGAACACAGGGCGGGGACATTGCTGCCACAGTACAAGCCGCTGTCACACCAGAGCACCAACGAGCAATTATCAGCGTATCGCGGGATGTTTTATATGCTTCCTCCGAAGATACATTTGCTGAAGCAGCACGAAATAAGGCATTAGAGTTTCGTAATGCTATAAATGACGCACTTATCTGAGACAGATCACGCTAAAGGAGCATTTTATGCATCTTGACATCCTTGTCCAGGAAATGCGTGCACATGTTGCACAAGAGCGTCTCTTATTACACCGACTGTCGCACTATGTTTTCCCGCTCCTTGTGTTGCCAATGGGTTTTGTAGCAGCACAGGTTGTACGTGACTGGCAAGGATTGTTCATTGGTGGTCTTACTCTCGCAGTATTATTGGCTCACATCGCATTACTTTCACGACCGATCCTTACACGGGCACGTACCAACATTCGTGATATCCGATACTATCTTGGTGTAACAACAACCTATGGCACACGCTCGTTTGCTCCTATTCTCCCCCTCCTTATACCTTCGGTTGTCGTGTTGACTTTGAGTATGGCTATGGTATCACCAGTGATGCTTGCCGAAGTAGCGGCCTGGCAGCGACTCTTGGTCATTCTCTTAGGAATAATGATTCTATGGACTATCTGGGAGCAATTGATAACTATTACCACTGTACTGAATGAGCTTGAGAAGGCAAGTATCCATCAGTCGCATGATGAGAGGCAGGGAGTGACCAAACCTGTGATAAAGCCACAAACGGAGGTCGTGCGACAAGTGGGGTTACTCAACACCACAAACGCTGAACGGATACTCCGATTACCATTTCCACCTCTCGCCCTTTCACCTGCAGGTCACAGTCTCTTACGCATTGAGGCCTATCTTTTATTACAAGAAAATGCAGACATCTCTGATCAAGAACTTACAAAAGTTCTTCATGATTTGGCCCAGTTGCTTTTCCAGTACGAACTCCGTCATCAACTATTACCGCCTATCGGGGGGAAGATCTATCTTCCTATCTCCACTGGTGGTGTACTGGCATCACTTTTACGAGATACTGTGCGCTGTTTTGGTATGGATGGTGGTTATTCAGCTTCGCTTGGAACATGGCTTATTCGATTACCACCGGCTTATTCATACCATGTGGCGTCACGCTTAATGGATGCGATTGCAACTCTTCATTTGTTACCTGAGGGATCGGTTCTACCCCACCACCTGACCATCCAAGGTAATCTCGGACAAGACTCGCGAATATTAAGTTTGCTCTATCTTGCGGGCACTCCACTCATTATGCAAGAGCGATCTGATAATGACCAAGAAGACCAACGCTCTTTCATCATGCGTGGTGGCGGTGTGCTCGATACAATGGATGGACGCGGACAGATAACAGGTTCTCGGACAGACTTTATTGATGGTTTTCTAATCGTAGGCGTACCAGAACTAACAGATGTCGAAAAACTCACCATTCACAGTATGAACTTACGAATTAAGCAAATACTTGCATATGGCATTTATGCAACTGATCGTACAACTGTGCAACAATCACCTATAGAAGCTGCTGTAGCTACTGTCTATCTACACTTTCGAAAAGACTTACGCCAACTGCTCGAAGAAAAAGGACTGCAAAAAACACTCAGCATCGACTGGATTGACAGTCCATGGAATGAGATTTGGCCCTGGATCAAACATCTAAACAGGCTGAAAGAACACGACCCCCGCTTTCTTGAACAAGTTCAGTCGCTTCGTGATCGCTCACTTGACTCGATTGAAGAGTTGATAGTTCATCCCATCTCATGATAGCAGAGCTACATCAACCAAAAATCATTCGAAAGGTGGATTATACTATAATTGAAATAGGATATGATAAATAACTAGTACACCTCCGCCGTGTGTTTGCGGAGGTGTGGTCTTTCATTGAGGATAAGGATATTGCTATGGCTAAAAATACATCTGGTAACCAAAATATTGCAGACAATCGTAAAGCTCGTCATGATTATTTTATAGAAGATAGCTATGAGGCTGGATTAGTCTTGACTGGAAGCGAAATCAAGTCAATTCGTGACAGGCGTGTCAATTTACGGGGGGGATATGCACGTGTTGTCAATGGGGAAGTGTGGCTGTATGAAGTACATATTTCTCCATACGAACAGTCAGGAACTCACTTTAATCATGAACCAACACGTCCACGAAAACTGCTGCTACACAGTCGTGAGATCAGTCGCATTGTCGGTCTCATAGAACGGCAAGGATACACATTAGTGCCTTTACGACTCTACTTTAAAGGTCGTCGCGCCAAGCTTGAACTAGGGCTTGCCCGCGGGAAAAAACTATACGATAAACGTGATAGCATCGCTCGCCGTGAAGCACAACGTGATATTGATCGTGCAATCAAGATCCGTAACCGGAATTAGCAATCAATGTAGGATCACAAGCTCTAAACACTACCTTGGCTGGTATATGTTGATCCTACATTGACACTTAACTCTTCAAGACGATAACCTATTCCACGTACAGTATGAATGAGCGATGGATGAGATGGATCCGTTTCAATCTTTTCTCGCAACCAGCGAATATGTACATCTATCGTGCGGTGAGAACCAATGAAGCCTTCACCCCAGACCTGTTCAAGCAATAGCTCACGTGATAAAGCCATTCCAGCGTTATCCATCAAACAGGCTAAAAGATCAAATTCTTTGTGGGATAATGCTACTTCTGTGTTTTTGAACCAGACTTTGCGACTGTTGCGATCAAGACGAAGCGGACCAGTGCGAAGAACATCTGAGGGTGGCTGTCGTTGTCGGGTACTCCAACGCAGTGTTGCTCGTATGCGTGCTAACAATTCACCCAAACTGAATGGCTTCACAATATAATCGTTCGCACCCAACTCGAGACCAGTAATAACATGAGACTCATCGCTCAATGCGGTCAGGATGATAATAGGCGTCGCAACTTCCTTTGCCAGAATACGGCAAATTGAGAACCCATCAAGCCCCGGGAGCATAAGATCCAAAAGAATAAGATCTGGTTGTAGATTGCGTGCCCTATCGAGACCTGTAATACCATCGAGCGCAGACTCAACCTGGAACCCTGCTTGCTCCAGATTATACTGTAGTGTTTCGACAAGAACCTGGTCATCCTCAATCACAAGAATAGTCGTCATATAGATTATTTAGATTGTGCACTGTAGCTTCTATGTATATTGCTGAAACATACTGTAGTCGAAAGATATTAAGTTCATGTTATATGGCCGTTAAAATCACTTTCTAACTACCACCATAAAGGTCTTTACAAAAAAGATACTATCTTGTTGGCTTATTGCTCAACCCATATGTTGACGCAGTGATCTACCGATCTGTATAATACCTACAACGGTGAATATAGCATTCTAACGCGCATTTCCTCCCGATATCAGCTTACAGTAATAATCCTAAAAAGGCAGTTTATCTAGCCAGAGAGGACCCATTATGTACCAACCTCCTATTGATATGATACGGGCGGTACGCGGCACACAAAACCCTTTAGATGAAGTAGAACACAAATTACGTTCGACCATTTTTGGACAGGAGCGAGCAATTGAAGCAGTCGTTCGTCTAATGAATCGTGCTCGTTATGGTTTTTGTGCTGGGAACACCCGCCGTCCGCGAGCAACACTTCTGTTTTTAGGACCCACCGGGGTTGGCAAAACAGAAACGGCTCGACAGCTTGCTCATTTGCAGAGACCAGATGGTGAAGCATTTCTGAAGATAGATTGTTCACTGTTTAGTCAAGGTCATGAGGTTTCGGCGTTAGTAGGTGCACCACCATCATACGTAGGTCGTGATCAGAAGCCATTGCTCAACCCAGACATTATCGAACAAGAGAACAGTATTGTTCTCTTTGATGAAATCGAGAAAGGCCAACCAGAGTTATGGAATATTCTACTCCAGATTATGGAGGATGGAGAAGTTCTACTACTCAATGGCGGTCGCCGCGTATCTTTTCAGAATAGCATCGTTATTTTAACCACAAACATCGGCGCGAAAGAGATGGTTGACTTTCTTGATCATCGTACCATTGGATTTCGCACTCCAAACCAGGATGTTGAGTCTACTGGTCAGCAAATTTACCAGATAGGGTTTGAGGCTCTCCAACGAGTTTTTCAACCAGAATGGATTAATCGCATCGACGAAATTGTAGCTTTTCGCCCACTCTCAAGTGATACACTACGGGCGGTACTCGAGCGAATGCTTGAGGAAGCGAACCGACAATATCTACGACATGGTATTCGTGTTGAGATTTCTGATGAAGCCAAAGAATATATTCTTCAAAAAGGATTTGAACCACGTTTCGGAGCACGCCCACTACGTCAACAATTGTTGAAGTTAGTTGAAGCCCCACTTGCGGATTTCATGGGGTCTGGTGGTATTCCTGAAGGAAGTCGTATTTTGGTAACATACACAGGTGTTGACTCATTTGACTCGGCGCTTGAATTTTTCTACGAATCTGTGCCAGAGCTCCTTCAACAGGCAGAGGAATTACGCGCAAGTGAAGTGGGCCGTCATAATAATGATGGGCCACAACAACCAAGTGTTGGACTATCGACAGATCGAGGGAATACATTTGAGAATGCCGGTACACATATTGGTGCACGAGGACCTCGTATCACACCCCGCCGGAACCACGAAGCAGATCGCAACAATTCACTATAGTTCGAATAATCACTAAACTTCCACAAACCATTGAACACCAGCTCAGAGCTGGTGTTCAATGGTTTTTATTCCCCGCTGTGGACATAGTGTTCAATCTCATCTCGTGTTGGGATATGACTTGCTCCTCTACCTTGAACACTGATAGCAGCAACATACGAGGCTATACGAGCAGCCTCAAGTGGATTCGAGGTTTCACGTAAATACACCAATAGCGCAGCAGCAAATACATCTCCTGCACCTGTTGGATCAACTTCATGGACAATAACAGCAGGGATGTGATAGGGAACTCCTTCCCAAAAAAGTGTAGCCCCAAGAGAACCACGAGTCAGTGCTACAAGTTTACATGTCTGTGCATAATATGCTATAAGAGCCTCATCGCCTTGGACATCTTCAATACTGACAACAACCACATCAATATGTGATAGAAGTTCTGGTGATGGCAGCCATGGTTTATATTGAATAGGAGTTGGTAGCTGTGGACCCCAGGCACGCATCCAGCCTTGTGGCGTAACTCCGAGGAGTGCTTGTGGGAATGCGAGAACAAAATCTTCAGGTATCTCTTGCAACATAGGACCAAGATGAACAATTGGAGCGCCGCGCCATCCAAAAGGAACATCTGCCATTGCGGTTGATGAAGTTGCCGTATGGAGAATCTGCTGTCGACCTTTGGTAGTGTAGCGATTCTCAAATGTTGGTGGTGTATAGGTTGGATGGAATGCAATATCAATGGTTGCTGGCCAATCAGGTGGTAAAGTTATTTGTGCTGAAACGATGGAAACTGTTAGACCAAGACGGTGCGCTGCCAGCGCAGCATATAAAGACGTGCCACCAGGAACACATTTTCCATCCGGCAGCACGTCTGTGGTGAAATGTCCAAGTAAGAGGTAGTCAGGAGGTTGTTTCATAAAGTTCTGATAGCATTAAGGCTCCTATGATTTAGCAGGATAAATAATGACCTTACGGCTATCACCCTCACCAGCGCTTTGTGTATAGACAGAATTATCGCTTCGCAATGCCAAATGCACAATCCGACGCTCATATGCGCCCATTGGTTCAAGTGCAATAGAACGTCCACTCTGGCGAACACGTTCTGCCATTCGACGTGCCAAACCCTCAAGAGATTCCTGTCGGCGCTGTCGATAGTTTCCAACATCAACCACAATTTGCGGCCATTTCTGTACTTTTCGACTCACCAGTAAATTGACCATAAACTGGAGAGAGCGCAGTGTTTCACCACGACGACCAATGAGCAAACCCATTGCTTCCTCATCAGCACCCTCTACGTGAAGGGTAAGGGTTTCTTCTGTATCGCCATGCTGCCCTGGAACACTAGATCGCACTGCTGTGACATAGCCATGCGTATCCATACGTTCAAGTAGCTCCTCCAACACACGACGTGAAATCTGGTCAAGTTCAGACCAATCAGCAGGGCGTTGTTTCTGCGTCGCTGGCTCCTCGTCTTCGATAGCCGTCACACGCACAAGTGCTTCTTCGTCTTCACTTCCAGCTTCTAATACTTCAATAGCGACCTCGTCTCGATCTTTGCCAAGTTGGTCCAGCGCCAGTTGGATCGCTTCTGCGACTGTGCGCGCACTGATCTCTATGCTCTTCATATAATCCTCGCAGAGCAGCTTCACTGCGTATGTTCATCTTCTTAGATGTTCAACGTCGTCGTGATCGACGTCGTCGTGAATTACCTGGGCCTACAGCGCGATTTGATGATTTTGCTTGTTCTGATTCACTGTCAGTATCAGGTTCTTCTTCAATCGATGTGTTTTGTTCAGAAAGTGGGCCAAGGACATCCCAAAAGGTGCGTTTTGGTGCATCTTCCGCTGTTGCATCGGCATCAACTGATCCAGAAGCACCTGCGGTTGCCACAGCCGTCTGTATTTTGGGTGGAAAAAGACCAGCATCGGTAGGTAGAAATTTGAGATAGTTAGCGAGTGACCCCCAACCAGATATCACATACTGTTGAATAACGGAAAGAATGCTCCCCGCAACCCAATAAATGACTGCACCGCTGGGAAAGATGAAACCAATATAACCAAACACAAGTGGTAGAAACAGCATGGATTGCATCATTGCTTTTTGCTGTGGATCTTGCACCCGTGGCATAGCCATCAATTGTACGAGCAATTGAAAAATGACTGAAAGTATTGGTAATATATAGTATGGATCAGGTTCACCTAAATTTTCAAGCCACAAAAACCCACCAGTAAGCCTCGACCCTGCGACTTCCGCTACAAGCGGCGATACGTTGATACTCGCACCTGTGTTTTGAATAACATCAAGCATAGATGGCACAACAGCCGAAGGAACTGAGGCCTCGGTAAGATGCAAGATGGCTTGATACACACCAATAAAGATAGGAAGTTGCAAGAGCATGGGCAGACAACCACCAACTGGGTTCACTTTATTGTCCCGATATAACTTCATGGTTTCTTCTTGAAGTTTGCGAGCATCTTTCCCATGTTTGCGCTGCAGCTCTTTGAGGAGGGGCTGTAATTCCTGCATCCTACGCGTTGACTGGAGTGATTTGATGGTCAATGGCAAGATGAGTAGGCGCGCAACAATAGTGAATAGAATAATGGCTATACCAGCATTGCCACTAAAATTATACAGTACAAGAAGAAAATTCTCGAGAAGATCAACAAATGCACTCCAGATGCCACCCATAGATAACTACCTTAATCACTTTGTAGATTCAGGAACGTTGTACCAAATTCCCGCCTGCTGCAACAAACCTTCCACCGCATTTTGAATGTTTACAAATGCAATCGTAGCAGCAGTAGGCGATCGAATAACAAAAACAACGTCCCATCCTGGTTTGATATGATGATACACCAATCGTACAGCTTCACGCACACGACGTTTAGCTCGATTACGTACAACCGCAGAACCTAACCGTTTACCGACCACAAAACCACATCGCGTGGTATGACGCCGATTGGGAGTAATACGGAGCACAAACAGGTGATGCTCCCAACTACACCCACCGCGTCGTACCCGTTGGAATTGGTCTGGTCGTCGGAGACGGTAGACACGCTTCATTGAATTGCTGGGGGATGTATGGTATGAACCACACATGCATAATACGGATAACTTACCGGTGACCTCGACGAACAGCACGTCGATCATCACTTACCGTCAATCGATGGCGACCACGCAGCCGTCGCCGTTTGATAACTGCACGCCCATCTTTATCTGACATACGATGCAAAAACCCGTGTTTGCGTCGGCGTGGAATGCGTTTGGGTTGCCAAGTTCGTTTAGGCATGATGTGCTTTCCTGTCCTCCAAATATATTCCAAAACAATGCAGGCATGTTCGCATGTGTGATGCTGGCGAAACCTGCTTTAATACATGGAACTAGCGCAAGAGAATTATGACATAGCGCGTAGAACTGCCACATTATATATACGAACAAAGCACGCTGTCAAATGATACCATACCAATGATGCTTACATTGTTTGGTATTTTAATCTTGAAGAATCTCTTGATAGAGCGCATAACGGTCTTTTGCAATACGTTCCCACGTAAAATGCTGATGTGCATGCCAATGGGCACGCTTCCCTAACTCAATGCTGACCTGTGGTTGACTAAGCAAAAGATGGGTAGCTGTAGCTAACATACGGACATTTCCCTCAGGAAAGATCAGCCCATTCTCACCAACAACCTCTGGAATGGCCCCACTTGAACTACCGACAACCGGTACGCCACACATACTTGCCTCAGCAATAACACGTCCAAATTGCTCTTTCCAGCGCGGTGTAGTCCTTGATGGAACAATCAATACATCCATAGCATTCAAGTAGCGCGGAACATCGACACGATTGATAGCGCCCGTAAAGATAAGACGGTCGCCTACACCGCATTGTTGCGCCAAATGCTCAATCTCAGTAGATCTACCGCCACCAACAATGAGAAGATGCGTATTTGGTGGCAGAGAAGGCAAAGCGCAAATAATATCCTGAACACCCTTTTCTGGGCTTAATCGCCCCAGATAGCCCAGCACTGGCTGGTCGTGAGGTATACCAAATGTTGTACGTATAGTGGCACGTGCTTCAGGAGATGGATAGAACACATTTGGATCGACCCCAGGAGGGCTTAACACAACATGGCCACGATACCCTTTGCTCCGAAGAACATCACGTATTTCAGAGGCAGCCACACAGGCATGGCCAGCAGCGCGAAAGGCCCATTGTTCAAATGCACTAAACGGCATAGGGTATCTTTTACGGAGATTCTGAAACGAATAGAAGAGAAGTTTCGCCTTTGGCGCAAGCAACTGTCGCAGAGCCAGGATCTGGCCCATCACCAAGCTAAAAGGCTCTTCCTGAGCATCAATAATGTCAGGCTGCACTGTACGAAGCAAATGGGCCAACCTATTGCGAAAGAGAAATAGATTGGGCATTGGTTGACG
Source organism: Chloroflexota bacterium (assembly GCA_039178835.1). Lineage (GTDB taxonomy): Bacteria > Chloroflexota > Chloroflexia > Chloroflexales > Roseiflexaceae > AL-N1. The sequence goes on along the minus strand of JBCDFA010000017.1, from coordinate 6,656 downwards.
ATAGTAGATAACGTTATCACAATGAATACGATACGTAGGATCGAACGTTTTCTCTTGGTACACAACGCGACTCTCTTCGTTCCACCATTCGGGAGTTAGCACATCCAGATGCAAATCCGGATAACGTGCTAGTTCTTCTGGAAGGTGATGGTTTGAACGGGTTACAAGAGAATGCGAAATAAGCAATATACGCATATGGAAACATTTACATTTGAGAATATACTCTGTTCATCGCATTATACACGAATAATGATAAAACCTATTACTCATCTCAAGTGCTTCTCATATAAGTCATGTGTCATCAACATATCAGGATGTAATCAGTTCATTTAGAAACAATATCAGTATAGATAAACGTCTGATATTGTATAAGCATTACGTTGATGCAAATAGATTTGTATCGAGATCGCAGGAGGATGGTGATGATCTCTCATTACATGTATAACGATGAAGAAGTGCCAGATTTTACGAATGTGGATCCAGAAGAATTAGAATTTGAAGATTGGGTACCATAATCACGATGGTTCATATCAAATGGTCACACTGAGAGCTTCAGTGTGACCATAGAGAAGTTGTTTCACAAAACGCCTATGACCATGCTACTGGTGTTTTCAATCGCTTACTGTGTTTCCTGGAAACTTTCGACCACTTCCTGCAACGCCGGGGCACTAATATCAACATACTCCAAGAGAGTCCAACTCAGAATTTGATAATAGTTATCGTTCCCTTCAACACAGGTCATCCAGTACACCACATCTAGTCCATCAACTGTACCGCGCAACTCATACTGGATCGCATCTCTACCATTGATCGTCAGCGACTGTTCATCAGTTACCGAGACTTCGCCTAAACTATCGAGAAAGTTGTCTCTTACAATTTCAGCATACGACTGGAGATTAATATCAAAGCCTTCAAAATCTGTTTTGCTTTCTGTCAATACGATAATGTATTGCTCAAATAGAGGGCTGGCAGCCTGAAGTTCAGCCTCATCGTTGAGATCGGTCTCTTCTGTCCAGAAATCTGGCACAGAAATCTGGCTCTGACCATCAGTAGACACGATAGTTTTTGTCTCATCATTCTCTTCGACCGGAGCACTTTCTTCTGTTGGAACAGGATCTTCAGCCGGAGCACTTGCCTCACCCTGAAGTGGCTGAAAACTCGCAACTACATCCTGCAAAACTGGCTCATTACGTGTGACATATTCTTCAAGTGTCCAGCTCAGAATTTGATAATAATTATCTTCACTCTCAGTGCCCGTCATCCAGTACACTACATCGAGATCATCAACAGTGCCACGCAACTCATACTGAATCGCATTATTGCCACTGATCGAGAAAGATTGCTCATCAGTTACCGAGACACCAACACTATCGACAAAATTGTCACGAATAATTTCAGCATATGCCGGAAGATCGACATCAAGGTCAGCAAAATCAGCTTTGCTCTCCGTCAATACGATCACATACTGCTCACGTAACGGATTCGCAGCCTGGATCTCCGCCTGATCATTGAGATCCGCACGTTCTTGCCAAACACGAGGGACAATTATTTGACTCTGACCGTCAGAGGCGATAACCGTCTTTGCATCATCACCTTCCGGGGCAGGATCAGCTTCTTGTGTCGGAACAGGATCTTCCTCAATAACAGGTTCCGTTGTTGGATCTTCCTCAATGGATGCATCTGGTGTTGGATCTGTTCCCGCAACTGGCTCTGTCGTCGGGAAGGGGTCCTCTATTTCAGTTGTGGGCACTTCAACTACCGGTTCTTCCGATGAATTTAAAAAGTAGAACGTTCCAAGTCCAATGGCAACACAGGCGCTAACACCCAGTAGACCGCCAACTATCAAGACAATAATGAGCCAGCTTGGAAATGAACGACGGGGTTGAGATTGAGATGGTTGAGTTGGTGGGAGTGTCATATGTCATTCCTTCACAATTAAACTAAATCGAATAATATCAGTTTCAATCAATACGTTGTTCCAGAAAAATGTTCTTACCAATTGGCTGCTAGCAACATAAGATGGTTTTCAGAACTTGTTACCTGCATAATGTACGCACACAGAAGAACGAGGTTTCATTAATAATTCATGATATTTCTTCCTGAATTAAGTACAAAAAAGTTTAGGAGAATCATATTGTAATGATAGCTTCGGACATATATTGCTTGTGTTAGTCTTGGTATGGGGTTTCGCGTAGCTGACTAGTATGTGTGTTATACAGGTTTGATCTGAATACATCCAAATTATCTGCGACAGTATGAGTGATAGACAGTTCTTACAAGAATATATTCTCATTGAAATAGTATCCTGTCTATTACATCTAAACACATAATTACTTACAAAATAGAGACAAGTGCATTATCCAGATATGCAGATCATACACTGTCAGCATACCTTATCATATGCTTGGCGAAACCGATAGATTGCTGACAATATCTCTACTTTTATACAATGTCGCTACTAACTATAGTCTTGATACACTTGGGTGTAAACAGCTAGCGTTTCCTGAGCAACGCGCCGATAACTAAACATCCGAGATCTCACTAAGCCATGTTGACCGAGATCATTACGTGTCTTGGTATCAACTAGAAGCCTCCATAGCGCAGTCACCCAGCCAGCAACATCATCCGGCGGTACAGATAGCGCTGCCTCACCAACTACCTCAGGAAGGCTGCTGCGGTTGGCAACGATTGTAGGGGTGCCGCAGGCCATGGCTTCCAGCGGTGGTAAGCCAAAGCCCTCGTAGCGAGAAGGAAAGGCAAAGACCGTTGCAGCCGCATACAAATGTGCACTATCTTTGTAGGGGACCTCAATACACCGTATCTCAGATTGTCGTCCAAGCCCTTCAATCAACACATCAATATTGGGAAAAAGCTGTGGATCATTATACGGTGCACGACCAGCTATTACCAACGTGGCTTCCGGTCCACCAGCACTTCGCATCCAGCTGAAGGCCCTGATCAGGGTTGAGACATTTTTGCGTGCATCAAGGCCGCCAACATAATATACAAAGGGTGGATTTATTTCATACTTCTGCTGAACATACGACCGAGCCTGTTCAGATGACTGTGGCTGAAATTGATCACCAGCAGCCAGTAACACTGTTGTTACACGCGATGTATCACAGCCGAGATGCTGCACAATATCGCTCCGTGAATGCTCCGAGTCAACAAGAATATGTGCTGCCCGACGAGCGGCTGGGGGAATGAGCTTTGTATATGCGCGAAAAGTCGCTTTCCCACGATACTCTGGTAGCAACAACCAGATGATATCGTGAACAGTCGTGACGACAGGAACCTGCGAGTGCAGCGGAGGGGCCGCATATGGAATATGCAACACATCAGCTTTTAGCTGTGCGGCAACCTGTGGAACACACACCTGTTCATACCAGAGCTTGGCGAAATGTCTGCTCCTGCCATCGAATGGCGTAGCAACATGGCGCACACCAATACCCGGCGGTAGCGGTGGAACTTCTCCCGCCACAACGGGCAACAGCACAATGTATTCGTGCTGTGGTGCTACCTGCGGCAGATAGCGCAAAAGTCCATGGAGATACTGGCCACTCCCTACAATAGGCTGACGCCAAAATGATCCACTGAGAACGATTCGCATATAGTTGTCTCTACTTCAGTATGTTTTCGACCTCACTATCATACTAGGTAATGGCAAGCGGCTAGTAAGGACCAAACGTGTTCCTAGAGAGGGAAGAAGAGCGGTACAACCAACAATGTCGCGATCATAATCAATAGCTGAAGAGGTATGCCTACTTTGGCAAAGTCGCCAAAACGATAGCCACCAGGTCCAAGGATTAGCGTATTGACTGGCGAGGCAATCGGCGTAGCAAAGGCCGTCGATGCTGCAATCGCCACCGTCATCAGTAACGGATATGGCGACACATCAAGACTCAGCGCTGCCTGATACGCAATTGGTGCTACCAACACCGTCGTCGCCGTGTTGGAGATAAACTGACTAAATGCTGATGTCAACAGGAATAAGCCCAGCATAAGCGCCAGCGGTCCGAATGCACCAAATGAGTCTGTCAATCCATTGGAGATAAAATCGATACCACCTGTTTTCTGAAGTGCAGTCGCCATCGGTAACATCCCAGCAATAAGCACAATACTTTCCCAATTCATTGATCGATAGGCTTCTTCCATAGTTAGGCAGCGGAATAACACCATTGCCGTGCCAGCCAGTAACACAGCGGTCGCAGTCGGAAGGATCTGAAAGGTCAGCAACAGCAGCATGCCCACCATGATAACTATGGCAACAGTGGCGCGTTCAGTTCGCTGCGGTGCTTCAGCCATCTCTCGTGGCTGCCCAACCACCACAAAATCCTGGCGCCTGCGTAATAATCGATCAATGCTTACCCAGGTTCCCTCAACCAACAGCGTATCGCCAAATTCGAAGGGCGTTTCGGCAAGATCGGTCTCAAGCGGCTTTCCCATACGCAGTACAGAAAGCACGGTTGCTCCATACGTGCGACGAAAATGGACATCCTTCAGCGTTTGTCCAATTAAGCGAGAGTTGGGCGTGAGCAACACCTCAACCAAACCCAACTCTTTCGACATCAGCCGATCTTCGTCGCCATTCGTTGGGAGCACGCCTAGCCCTTGCTCACGTGCCAATCGGGTTATTTGCTCGGTCGTCCCCTGAACATGCAGAATATCGTATGTTTCAAGAATGGTTTCCGGCGTCACCGGGTTGGCAGGCGAAGGATCAGTATACCGATCTGGCCATGCCTGTTTTTCCAGTACGTTCACATAGTAGCGATTGCGTAAATCGGCCTGAGCAAGTGTCAAACCTATCAAGGGAGAAGATCGGCGTAAACGCAAACGAAACATGTTGCCAGGTAACTCATAGGTTGTAGCAATCTCAGCGAAGGGTGTTTGTACGGTGTGCTCCTCCTCGGAACTTGTAGTCTGGGTCGAAGAACGATCCGGTATGAGATGACGACCCACAAAAACCATAAACAGAATCCCAATCGTAAGCATGATCAGACCGATAGGTGTGAACGCAAAGAAACTAAAGGGTGCCAGTCCCTGATCCCGCAACTGATCGCTCACGACAATGTTGGGAGGCGTACCAATGAGCGTCAACATACCACCAAGCAATGATGCAAACGATAATGGGATGAGTAGTCGTGAGGGGCTAATCTTGGCACTCAGGGCCAGACTTACGACAACAGGTAGAAATACCGCTACGGTTCCTGTTGAACTAATAAAAGCTGATAGGATCGCGACAACAACCATTATCAGCACAATCATAGTTATTTCATTCTTACCAGCAACACTGGCCAGCCAGCTTCCCAGCTTGTTCGCTACACCTGTTTGAAACAGACCACCACCAACAATAAACAACCCCGCAATAATCAACACAATCGGATTGGAGAAGCCTGCTAGCGCCTCATCCAGCGTGAGAATACCAGTTAATAATAATGCAAGCAGGGCCATAACAGCGATCAAATCAAGACGCAGGCGATCACTTATAAATAGAAGAATCGTTACCGCCAATATACCGAAAACGAGTAGCATGTCGGGAGTCATGAGGTTTCCTCTAAGCGTGTATTATTACAATACATATCACATATTGATGACAAATATAGTCCTCCAAGCATCTTCTCCAAAACACCAAAAAAGCGTGTCACACATTCATCGTGGACCGCTGTTGGCGCACATAGCCGTTTATCTAGTTGCGAAGCTGTCTATCCGGTGCTACTATGCGTTCGCCGAAACCAAGGGCGAAAGGTGAATGAGCAGAAGATAGCCGAAGCAAGGCTATTATACACAAACATGCTGATGGAGTATGTACATATTCGGTGTTTATGCGTTAAGAAATAACGACTTATCTGAGAACGTTTGGTAGGTTGTGAAGCAGATTGTCAAAGCCAGTCTCATAGCGATAGGAGGGTTTGTGTGTTAACGACAGAAGAAATTATGGAAATCATTCCACATCGTTATCCATTTTTGCTGGTAGATCGTATTCTCGAACTGGAACCGGGCGTCCGTGCGGTTGGCGAAAAAGCGGTAACTATGGGCGAACCAGTGTTCCAGGGCCACTTCCCCGGCTATCCGATCCTACCAGGGGTCCTGATGGTCGAGGCACTGGCGCAGACCGGGTGTGTGGCGGCGTTGAGCCTTAAGGAGTACAAGAACAAACTCGCGCTTTTTGCTGGTGTTGATAAAGTACGGTTTAAGCGACCCGTCCGCCCCGGTGAAACGCTACGGCTGGAGGTGCAACTGGAGAAGTTACGCCGTAACATAGGTCGTGGGCGGGGCACCGCCACGGTTGATGGCGAACTCGCGTGTGAGGGGGAGTTGGTGTTTGCCATTGTCGACCGCGACTCACAATAGCTTGCAAGGAGCACATTGCATTATGAAGCGACGCAAAGGCATTCAGCCGATCAGCCGACAGACACTGGCTGTGATAGCGATCTTCCTGGCCGTTTTGTCTATTCTGGGCATCCAAGGGCCATGGCTTGCCGCAGCAGTGATTCTGCTCGCCCTGATTCAGCTGATCTAACCGTATTTGATCAACATGGCACATCGTGCTATTATTGGGGAGCTTCATGCCGGAGTGGCGGAATGGCAGACGCTACGGTCTTAAAAACCGTTGGGGGCAACCCCGTACGGGTTCGACTCCCGTCTCCGGCATTGTT
>JBCDFA010000016.1:0-45050 GCA_039178835.1 Chloroflexota bacterium | reverse complement strand
GACTGACTCAGGAATGGGCGGGATGTCGCTGACTGTCGATACATAAGGGACATTGTCAGCAATTCCGTTATCAGGGAGAATAAGTGGCCCATCTGCTGTATACGCTGGCATGAGCTGTTCGGCTCGCTCTGCATCAAGATGATGGGTGAGACGTGAACGGAGGAGTTCTTGCCGCCAATTACCTCCCAGATCCCAGGACATCATTTTTCCCCAGACCAGTATGTCTGCTGGTTGCCACAAATCTGGCTCAAATCCCAGGATAATAAACTCAATCGGGAGTACATTATTATCGGCTGACTGGATGAACGCATTGACGCCTTTGATGTATGCTTCAGTCGTAACCCGCTCTTCTGGTGGTGTGGCTTCCCAGGCATTTTGGGCAGCACGTGCCACACCGAGTGTTCGCAGGAACATGTCCGTTTCAAGGGCGCCCTCGCCTAGCACCTCCGACAAACGCCCATAGCCAATGCGACGTTGGAACTCCATTTGCCAGAGGCGGTCCTGAGCATGAACATAGCCCAGACCGAAGAGTGCATCTGTTTCACTCTGAGCCTGAATATGCACCATGCCATCCTGATTACGTATAATCTCAATAGGTGCACTGATTCCGTCAACTTGGACACTACCTGATACCTCTGGTAGTGCTTGTCGTAGCCAGAAGTAGCTACTGCTACCAATCACGACAACAAGGATTGTGAGGCACACCAAACCCCAGCGTAGCCATTTGAGCACTCCCTGCATACTATTTGCCTTTCTGTCATCATTGACATTGTGTCTCTAGATTGTCTATAAGATATGCCATTTGTGATGGTCATGGATTGTTTGTGTCTGAGAGAATACGGTGTAATGACATGTATAAGGGGCTCTCGCGTAGTTGTGCATCGCTCACCTTATTCTGGTAGACTAGCTCTGCCAGTCTTTGTCCTGCTGTAGCCATATGTTCTCGACCCTGTACGCTGTCACGGAAAGCGGCATGCTTTAAGAGGAGTGCTGCTTCATTTTGTGGTTTGAGGCGTTCGGCAAAGATAGTATGGGGTGCTCGTATGGGCAGATTGAGTGCATCACAACAAACAACAATGTCACGGTTGCGCTCTGCACGGTAGGTTTCGTCGGGCAGGGGTTGATTACGATAGAGTTCGCGGTAATAACTGGGTGGATAGCTCCCAATGCGGGTAAGCATATCGCTGACACGGGCGCGATGCCGCTCACTCGGAATATGCATGTAATCCCAAACCATAAAGTCTGCTCCTGCCTCCTGAACAGCCTGTACCGTGCTTTGTAGGACATATTGTGTGTCATTGACGTATGGGATAATAGGAATAAATGCTACCCCAACTGGAATATTGGCCCGTTTTAGTTCGGTGATAGCGTCAAGACGCAATCCCGGAGCAGGAGCTTTATCCTCGATTTTGGTGGACAAGTAGGGATCAGTCGTTAGCATAGTAAACACAACGACGGCAAGGCTTTGTTCGTGAATACGTTCGAGCAGGACCAGGTCGTCCAATACCGACGGGCTTTTGGTTAAGATGAGGCAAGGCTGACCGTGATCCGCCAATACCTGGAGCGTGCGCCGTGTCAGCCGATAGGTTTCCTCCGCTGGCTGATAGGGATCAGTCAAAGCCGTAATACCGATCAAGTCCCCACGGTCGATGGTTTGCAGTTCTTCTGCGAGACGTTCAGGCAAATCAACAGCAACACGCACGGTTTCGTTGAATGGACGTATACGATACGCCCATCCATCACAGTAGTGACAGCCAAATTCGCAGCCATCATAAATGGATATGGTGTAAGAAGAAAGGAAATATTCGTTGATAGTGGGCCGTCGTACCCCCAGTACGGGTGTTGTGAGTTGATCTTCAAGATAATAAGCCATTCATTACCCATGTTTCCAGAAAGATGTGTCTATGTGCAATCATGGTACGAGTGCGGAAAGCAACTCATCATGGATCAGACCATTACTGGCCACAACACAATTGCTCCACGGATTCCAGGTATCGCCACGATAATCTGAGAGTGTACCACCAGCTTCGTGAACAAGCAATGCGCCTGCCGCAGAGTCCCAGGGTTGTAACCCACGTTCCCAATGTCCTTCTAAGCGCCCCATTGCGACATATGCCAGATCAAGTGCTCCAGAACCAGCCCGCCGTACACCCTGAACACAGCGTCGTACACGGTCGAATTCGTGCCAATTGTTGTGTGGATTGGTTGCATAGTCATATGGAAAGCCAGTCGAAACAAGTGCGTTAGCCAGGGTTGGTGCTGACGAAACATGTATCTGTTGATCATTACAACGTGCGCCATGTCCTCGTTCGGCCACAAAGAGTTCATTGTGCCATGGATCAAATATGACGCCCAAAATTGGCACGCGATCTGCTAAAAGAGCTAGTGAAACACAGAAATGGGGAAATCCGTGAGCATAATTCGTCGTTCCATCGACCGGATCAATAAGCCACATGTATTCCGAATCGCCATCAGTGTGGTGCCCTTCTTCTGCGACAATAGCGTGGTCTGGAAATTGCTGCTCTATGGCCTGAACGATGAGTTGCTCACTGGCATGATCAATATTGGTTACAAGATCAAAGGGGCCTTTCAACTGCACATGACGATGCTCTTTGAGCCCATTCATCAGCAGTGCACCGGCCTTGTGTGCAGTATCAATAGCAAAACGTTGGATTGTTGTCATTGAGAAAAGCCTGTTGCAATAAAGGGAACATCCTGTGGAATGTAAACGTCATGAGAGTGTTCATCGTGTTAAACGCATAATCAAGTGTAAGAAGCGTTTGTGTTACACATTCACAAATAGCGACTACAATAGATTCATCACGTGTACTATTATTGTACCAGGGAGTTATGCATGCGTAAAATGATACTAATGATTACTTTGACAGCCGGGTTGCTGTCTGCGTGCGGCCAAGCAACCGAATCAGTGCCTGCTACTGAAGGGGAAACCGGAGACGTTGGTGCGGTTTCGACCCCAACAGTCGAAGCTACGGTCACACCACAAGCGCTGCCAACGCAAGAGCAACCGACACCGACAGAAGAACCAGAGACCGATCCTACTGCTGATAGTGAGCCACGTCTTGCTGATCCTCCTGAAGCAGATGACGGTGTTGTGGGTCCTCAACCAGACTCTGCCGGCCCTGCTGATGCGATGGTCGATGCGGCTCAGGCAAGTTTGGCAAACTTTATTGGGGTAAGCACCGATGAATTGACCCTTGAAGAGGCGACTGCTCAGGGATGGCCAGATGGCTCTATCGGCTGTCCGGCAGAAGGTGCGATGTATCCACAGGTCGTGACACCGGGCTTTCTCATGATTTTTAGTGATGGCAGTGAGCAGTACGAGATTCATACAGGTGAAACCGACGAGCTGATTGTGTTATGTGAGAATGGCGTTCCGACACAATTGCCACCAAGCATAACAGCACAGCCAGCAGAACCAGTACAACCAGCACCATCTGGTCGTGCGACTGAGGTTCCTGCCGCTGATCCTGGCGGTCCTGCACGTGTCCCGACACAAACTACAGACGATGCTGCTGTACCACTAGATGCAACGAGTGAACCAATGGTCAATATGGCAACGGCAGCACTGGCACAGGATCTGGGTATTGCAGAGGACGAAATCACGCTTATCCGTCTTGAGTCAGTCGAGTGGAACGATGGCAGTCTGGGGTGCCCTCAACCTGGCGAAAACTACTTACAAGTCATTACCCCTGGCTATCTGATTGAGCTAGAGGCACAGGGAACTCTCTACGCGTACCACACCGATCTGGAACGGCAGGTTGTTCTATGTGACCAATAGGTCTTGTAGTCACTTAGTTGATATGGGGGAATGCACTCACAGCGATGATGTGTGTTCCCTCTCTTTGTATGTGTCAAACCTATATTGGGCAGAAAACCCGTATCATACATCAGACATGTATGTATTACAGGACACAAGAATATGGATGTTAACACGCTTGTCATCGATATTGGCGGGACTAAATGTACGCTGGCACTCTTTGAAAACAGTACCATGATTCGACGTGAAACACACCTGACTGATCGTGCTGGAGGGCGTGATTGGATGCTTGATTACATTGTCGCAACTGCTCAGGCATGGCAACAGGACATAACGATTCATCGATGTGGTGTGGGTTTTGGTGGCCCGGTCAACTTTGCAACACAACGAGTGGGGCTCTCAGTGCATGTCGGTGGTTGGCGGGATTTTGCACTGGCCACATATCTTGCTGGGCACTTTAGTGTACCTACCGTCATTGACAATGACGCAAATGTTGGCGCGTTGGGTGAAGCGAGGTATGGTGCAGGTATGGGTGCTGACCCGCTTTTTTATATTACGCTGTCGACCGGAGTTGGTGGTGGCTTTATCGTGAATCAACAAATCTATCGTGGTGCGGACTCGGCAGCTGGTGAGGTGGGGCACATCACAATCCAGCCAGATGGTCCACGGGATGATCATGGGATGCCTGGTTCGGTTGAGCGTTTATGTAGTGGTTTCTGGCTGGAGCGCGACTATGGCCAATCAGCGCAAGAACTGCTTCAGAGCGAGACATCTTTGCAGACATACGTAGTTCATTTGGCTTGGGGCATCAAAGCTGTTATCTTACTTTTGAATCCGGCATGTATTGTTATCGGTGGGGGCATTAGTAAAGCTGGTACGGCGCTCTTCGGTTCGTTACAGCAGGCGCTGCATGATTGTATTCCTTCGTGGTCTGGTGCGCGTATCGATGTACGCCCGGCAGCCCTTGGTGATGATAGTGTGCTCTACGGTGCACTGGCGTTGGCGCAGACATACCTGCCCGATCGAGCCTATCAATAGTCACTCTTTTGTGTTGTTCTGCCCTTCCTCTTCACCAAACAAACGTAGCCACTCCTTGACTTCCTTTGGCGTAGGATATCGCTCAGGTTTCTCGCTCTCTTCAGGAGTTTTGACCTCCTGTGGCTGTAATCGAGCTATAAACTCCTGTGCACGCATAGTCCGCACACCATGCGTTTTAGCAACTTGTATTAACTGGCGATCAGAACTCACCAAGATCCAGTCTTTGGGACGTTTTAATGACCGGATGCGGCGCATGATCTGCGTATCTGCGTCTTGTGGTGAGCGCGCAAAATGGCAGGTGACGCCATATCCATTAAGTTGTTGCGGATGTCCATACACACCATGATCGAACACCACTACCACCTTGCGCCCTCGTCGTTGTGTGGCGTAGCGGCGCAACAACATAACCAACTTGGCTTCATCATCAGGATCGGACAGTTGAATATCTGGTAGTTGCCCGATGACATTATGGCCATCCACTAATACATTCATGCGATACTTTTGCTATATGATGTGTTACTACTGTGAGGGCAGTATAACACAACCATAGGTGTACATTCGTTATTCATAAGCCAAACAATCAGTGAATAGATGGAGAAATGACCATGTGATTTACAGAGAGAGAGGTATTATGATCTATGCTTGCATAGACGGTATTCCGTGTATTTGGGTTTTGATAGTTGAAATGGTTTCTTGATAGTTTTTTTGATAGTTTCTGGCTATCGATGTAATAGGGAAAACATATTTGCTATTTAGTTTCGACTCGCTTATTATTTATGTGAGGATTTATGTAATATCGTATATAAAACACCCTAAAATAATTGTATTTGGTTCATTGGCTTTATTTCTCAGTACTCCTACAAAGAGAATATTCCAAAGATAGCTCAATATCCTATCATAATGTATGTGCATAATACTGACTCGAACAGTTAAAAGATTGTATTTTGTAGAATTTGGGCTCAAAAAGATAAAAATAGGATTGTTTGTGCGAAAAATGCTGAAAATAATGTTTCTATTGTAAAAAAGAGGATGAATATGACAACAACTATTACAACGCAAGAGATGAAAGTGAAGACCGGCACTATCGATATTGGTATTTCAGTCCAGATTCGTCAGGAAGTCGCTGATATTCTTAACCGAATGCTCTCTGATGAATTTGTTTTCTATACGAAACTACGAAACTACCACTGGAATGTAGTGGGCCCACTGTTTCAACCACTTCACGAGATATTTGAGGAGCAATATGATCAAGTAGCAGAGATTATCGACGAAGCCGCAGAGCGAACGCGCATGCTAGGAATGAAGTCGACTGGCACGATGCAACAGTTTCTACAGCAGACGACTCTGGAGGAACAGCCAAACGAGTATCCAAAGGCAGCGGCAATGATTGCTAATCTGGTCGCCGATCATGAAGCGCTTATTCGCAACCTGCGTCACGACATCGAAGCTTGTGAAGAGTTTGGTGATGCAGGAACTGTCGATTTTTTGACTGTGAGTATGGCAAAGCACGAAAAGATGGCCTGGTTACTGCGTGCTTTTCTTGAAGAGTCATAGACAATAGCTGTTTATAACACCCGCTCTGATCTCGAGATCAGGGCGGGTGTTTCCGTTGATATAGCCAGAAAGAAGCTTAGCAATAAGACAAACTGTCAGAATAGTTTTTAAGGAAACGGTATTCTTGTTACACCTTACCCCCAGGTCCCTTTGAAGAGCCTGAAGATGTGGTTGGGATGTAACGAATTAAGTCTGAAATATGCTGTATTGCCACGCGAAGTGACATCGAGATGGAAGAGAAAGTGTGAAGAGTTGTGTCGCTCAACTTCTGGTTTGTTGCAACTCTTAGCCTCTAGAGATCGTCATACCGGCAGTGAATTTGATATGAAACCTGATGTACATAGATGGAGGCAACTTGATGCGTAGTGAGGACACATATCAGCACATGACCGGCTCAGGACAGGAGGTATCCTCGCAACCTCCATATGTACCAGATGAAGAGTACTATCGACAGCAGCAAACCAATCAGCCGAACACAAAAGCACGGCTGGGAATGGCACTGTTATTGGTGGGTCTGCTATGGTTGGCATTCGAGTTTCTTGGCCGTAATCCTGTCATTTCTGGTTCTGGTGGTGAAGGGATTTTGCTTGAGGAGACCTTTAATGGCAGATCGATTGAAATGGATGTGAGCAGTTCAGATATTGATATTCGTACCTGGGACGAAGGCACTATTCGTATAGAGGCTCGTTACAGTGGTGGTTCTCCGGATAATTATACGGTAGATATTGAGCAACGGAGCGATGGTATACGTGTGAGTGAAGATATTGAGTCTTGCTTTGGGATTGGCTTTTGTTCACGATACCTTGAATACGAGATTTTGATCCCACAGAATGGTGATGTCAATCTTCAAACAAGTAGTGGCGACGTGAGTATTGCTGATATCGATGGAGAAATTCGTCTAAGCACCGCAAGTGGTGATATCTCTCTCGATAGCGTTCAGGGCATATTAGACATATCAACAGCTAGTGGAGATGTCGAACTTGAGTCAGGTCAGATTACGGATGCTCAAGTTCGCACAATGAGTGGTGAGATTGAATTAGAGGGTGTATCTAATAATCTGGTGCTGGAAAGCGTATCTGGGAATATAACTGTAGAGGATGCACAAGATAGCCGCCTCACCATTCAGAATACAAGCGGTAACTTTGCATATACAGGCACTCTTGCCGACTCAGAACAACATCGAGTTAGTTCTGTTTCAGGAAACGTTGAGGTGTATTTGCCTGAGGATACGGGACTTTCACTACAAATAGATACATTGAGTGGTGATGTTGAGAATGAGTTTAATGCACAGGATGTCAGACGGAATGGGCCGGCGTTACGTATTAATACGGTCAGTGGTAATATTGATTTGACTAGCTGGTAGTCGTAGAGACACAAGCAAGGTTTGTCTACATATCAACACTGATTGAGTTACAACATCTCCATAGAATAAGAATAACGACCCACTCGTTGAGCAGTGGGTCGTCGTTGTTGGGCCAAACAAGATAAATCGTGTATTCCCTGTTTGGATTCGTTATTCTATATACACTACTGCTTCGTTCTCTTCACGCCATGGTTGTGTATTCCCATTCCAGTCAATGGCACGTACCCGGAACGCGTGTGAACCAGGCTCTGGTGGCACAAATACCATCTCCAGCGCAGTTGTACCGATTAACCAGTCGGACCACTCCCCATCAGGAAGTTTGCGTGTCTGTACATCGTATGAGGCCACACCACTCAGGTCATCACCACCATTCCAGCGCACAAGAATGCTGCCATCCTCTTGTTTCTGAGCCTCAATGATCTGTGCATTTGGTGGTGTCGTGTCTGTACGTAATACCCATTTAATAGCATCAAACCGCACAGCCGCACCACTATCACCAGTGACATCACTTAATGCGACCCTGGCCTCACCATGGCCCGCGTGGTACACTCCCAGAGAGGCCCATGATCCAGTGGCAGCACGTTGATCGACAGTTACTTCTGTCGTAGCACCATCGTGTGTAACATTATAGCGAGCAGCTGTTGTGGCTGTTTCACCACATGCGGGAATATACGCAAATACTTCGTATAGCCCCGCTTCTGTTAATGTTGGTGTCCACTGTGCCCGATTTTCACTAAGCGCTGGATCATCAGTGCCGTAGGTCCAGGTGTGCCCTCCATTCATACCACACGCATGCTCGTACCAGGTGACAGCTGCCTCCGCGTTGTACCCTTCGCCGACATCATCTACAACCCTTGCCCCTGGCTCAACGGCAATCTGTTCCTCTGTAGGATTTTGTTGTGTTGCTGGAGTACCTGTATCCTCACCAAGCCATAAAAACGTAACTTCTACCCAACCAGAGCCTTGCATCCCGAGATCGTCCCAGAAGGCCCCATCAGCGATATCGATGCCAGTTGGTGAGCGAATGCTGCGGCCAAACTCATCACGTCCGCCGTTGTAGCCATCTTCATAAGCTGCCTGTGCCATAGGTTTTCCCTGCGGCAGATCACTATATCGTCGTTCTGGTGACCAGTAGTCATCCTTCGTGTTCCAAGGGCCAACATCCCACACTGGTAGGACCACGCTTCGATCTCCATTGGTGACACGAACTTGAAATTCGTTCCCACCACGACTCGCTAAGGCCTTCCACGATGGCAAAGCGACAAAGCGGTCGCGTGGCTGAATGATATGCCCATTCGCCGTTCGATGCCCTACTAATCCTTGCCGTGTTGCAAAGACAGTAAAGGTTGGGGCAGTAGAATCCATCTGTTGTTGTTGTTCTGCGCGTGCTTGTGTACGTGTTGCTGTCATAATATCAAACAGCATGATAATGGCCACGATAAAAACGCGACTCCACGTAGACATATCAGTATTACCTTTCGCAATATGTAGTTTGTGGGCCTACCATTATGGGGGAGTTTCCATGGTAAGCACCGTATTGATTGGCGCTGTGGTCGCCAGAAGGAAGGATCGCTCGAGGCAGTTATCCCACGAACTGCGGAGCGAACAAACGTTGTGTTGTCGTATGTGCATAACACGATGGTGCGGCTGCCACATTCGTTGTACCCAGCCACTCATCCATACGCCGCGTCTGCACCGCGTTGAGGTTTGCATAACAGCGCGGCATGATAACAAATAATTATTATCTGTCAAGTGTTGCGCTGGAATGCTGATTGAAGCGTTTCGTACAGGAATACAATGTGTTGTATGTGGTAAAAATGACAGACCATAGTGAGTATATGCCCACTTTGCTTGACATAAGAAAAAGACATGTGAACCCACATGTCTTTGGTATAGTGATGGTTTTATTGTATTGTATACGACTATCTGACAATAAGCGGTGCAAAAACCTTGTGCGGTGTTACGGTATTTGTGACTGTAATGATATTACTGTACTCGCCGCATAGTGTCGTGTTACATGCACGAACACGGTAGTAGAATGTTCCCTGTTCTGTGACGAGAGTGAACCTTGGTGTTTTAGTTTGGATCGTCTCTTGGATAGTGCTGAAGTCAGCTTGCGTACTTTGCTGTATTTCATAGTAGGACACCCCTGCGATCTCATCCCACGTTAGTGTTGCAGAAGCGACTTCTTCACTTACCTTCACAGATAATTCAGGAGACGTTATTGTTTGTGCTATCTGTGGGTTTGCAACGATTGCAAATGGCTGTTGCCCACCCTGTGCGACGGTTGTTCCTCTCACCACAATGGTATACTCACCACTCTCTGGTTGTGCAATTTCAATACTTTCTATGTTGTTGCAGCGATCTGCGTTGTTAGTATTACGGCAATTGGAGGGTAAATCAGCGATATGGTTACCACGTATGGTCTGTTCGTTTGGGGTAATGATCTCAAGATCTAAGTCGTTCACCAGTGCCTTATTCGCAAGGGGAGACATAGGATAGTCAGTCCAAGCAAGGGTAACACGAAATGGCTGTCCCTTCGTAACTGGAACTTTATAGGTTACGACCTGACTGGTTTCTAGCCCGGTTGTATCATCAACCAGCCATGGGGTGCTGATCTCATTGATCCCTAGTGAACGGCTAATATCGGCACGTCCCCATCCCTGCACATTGTTTGGCCACGCGTCTGGTATCTCCTGTTTTTCACCAGTTCCGTACTGGCCAGGGCTCAAATTGACTGCCCCATTGAGTAACATGGCTTTCACAAGAGCGGCACTTGGTGCCGCAAAACCTTGCTCCTGCGTTAACCACTGGCGTGTTAAAGCTGCCAGACCACTGATCATGGGTGCAGACATAGATGTTCCGCCGTTAAAGACATAATCATCATTGTACTCACCCCAGCCAATCCCTGCTGACGCATGATTTGAACGAGCAGAGACGATGTTAGTTCCTGGAGCTACAATTTCCGGCTTGATGCGGCCATCATCGGTTGGCCCACGGCTGGAGAGTGCTGCTATACCGTCACGATTATCTGAGAGGCGGTCATCCTTGATTGGTTGTGCTGAGAAGAAGAAGTGCGTTCCCCAGGTACCGCAGTATCCACCAGATGTGCAGTTGGTACGTTCGCTTTCCGACATACCAACACTGAGGACATTTTTCGCGGTTGCTGGTGAGTTCATCGAATCACGGTCAATCACACCATCCAGGTCGTTATCCTCACCATCGTTGCCTGCGGCAACAACCAAAAGATGATCTTTGTGATTCCAGAGGAATTGGTCAGTCATCTCAGCACGCAAATCATAGCCACCATACTCAGGATTCACCACTGAGCCACCAGTTGGTCCACCCCAACTTGCATTCTGTATACGTGCTCCTGCATTATAGGCCTTGACCAGGAAACTATTATCAAGTAACAGACAGTCTATCGCATTCCCGCCACTCGATACTGTTTGCACGACCAGTCGTGCTTCGGGTGCCATACCAGTGTGTTGTCCGTCGGACAGAGTGCCATTCCCAAGGACAGTTCCGGCGACATGGGTGCCGTGCCCGTTATAATCATCCCAGTTTGTGCGCTGGCAGTTATCATACATAGCATTGGGCGAAAATCCTGCTTCGACTCGCCCGGCAAAATCGGCACTGACATCACTCTGTACATCAAGCCCCGTGTCGGTGACGGCCACGATTTGCCCTTTGCCGGTCAGCCAGCTAAGTTGCTCTCTGGCGGCTGTGACACCAGTGATTTCACGTCCTTTTTTATTGTGCAGGCGTGGTTCAATGTCCGGTTCAATCCATAGGACATCATTATTCGTCAGAAGCTCAGATACGGCTGCCTCTGGCATTTGTGTAGACAGTGTAATTCCATGCATACCCTGATGTTGGCTCACGATTGAGCCGCCCAGCGCGTCAATTTGTGCGGTCAGTTCGCTCATATTGGCATCGCTGGCCGCTAACACATTCATCTCTTGCATATGACTACTCTGGGTTGTCGCAGCCATTGAGTCAAGTTCTGTAGGAAGTTTATAGTCTGGTTCATATGGCCCAACCCAACGTATCCACGACGCATTCAGTGTCGCTTGTGCAGAGTCTGTGATGCGTACCAGAAAGGTCTGGTCAGGAATATACATCAGGGGAATCATTCCTGACTCCCTGAGTCTGTCCATCGTGGTTGTATCTGGTGTTATGGTTAATTGGACCAGAAAGAGATTTGTCGCTGTTTCAGCCGTTCTTGTTGCACTACTGACAGGCACACTCTGGAGTGGATCAAAACTTGCACGTCGCAGATGGATCGTCACAGAGTCATCTTCCTGCTGCGCCGTTGCAATCGGAATCACTGATAGCAAACTGACAAAGGCAATGAGAATAATGCTGGGTAGAATGTGTCTATGCACAGCATGCTCCTTATAGTATTGTGATTATTGTGTTGGTACATATGATGTCGCTCTCAATGCAAAACATCATATCTGACACAATGTTACAACGTCAAGGCTGTTAGATAACAATTTGCTTAGATATCCTCTTGAATGGTGTAGTAGTCTCCGGTACTTCTCATCACAATGAATGGGACTCGCGCACCATTTTGGTTTGGTGGTATCTCTACTACACTGTCTCAAAGCGTAGTAGATATGGGTTCATATGGTGCAGATTTATCAACCGTTTATTGAGACATTTTTATCGTTTTTGTTTCCCGATGTGTGTATTGGGTGTCGACAGGTTGGAACACTCTTGTGTAAGCAATGTCA
The DNA here is from genome assembly GCA_039178835.1 of Chloroflexota bacterium. GTDB lineage: Bacteria > Chloroflexota > Chloroflexia > Chloroflexales > Roseiflexaceae > AL-N1. The sequence continues at coordinate 32,578 of JBCDFA010000016.1, read as the reverse complement.
GTCTACTTGTATACCTTATCCCGACACAGATGTCCTGAATATAGCTGATATCAAAGAAACATATGTAGGATTTGTCTTTGATGAAATATTACGCACCGCTGTCCATCAACTCAAATATCATCGTCAGCGCCGTATCGCGCAACCACTTGCCGAACTTCTGGTGGAGCCTACAAGTGAGTTTCTGCCACCTCATCTCCCCTTGCTTCCCGTGCCATTGCACCAATCACGGTATCAAGAGCGCGGGTTTAACCAGGCTGAAGAAATAGCCCGATTTCTGTCCCGAAAGCTTGAGGTTCCGATGATCGATGATGGCTTAATCCGTTCACTGGCAACAGAACATCAGGTTGGTATGAATGCACAAGAACGGCAGCGCAATGTGCAGGGCGCGTTTGTGTGGAATGTGAAAAAGAAGCCACCTCGTCGACTCATTCTGGTGGATGATGTTTTGACGACAGGGGCGACGATGGGTGCCTGTGCGATAGCACTACGTGAAGTTGGCGTGAATGAGGTGTATGGTTTAGCATTAGCCCGTAGCTATAGAGAACGATAACTGTTGGAATCAAAAAGAGAGGCCAACACGACCTCTCAAAAAATCTCCTCACTCAAAGCAACATTACCAGGTCGATTGCCCACTCACTCCACCGAAGATGGAGGCAGGCAACTTAAATCCATGTGCTTCTAATCGTGGTGTGAAGCGGGGTCGAGTTCCTGCTGGTCGTAGTTCAGCGATCATTTTTCCTTCAGCCGTTTTCCCTTTAACGTCTAGTAGGAAGATATCCTGAAGTACCACTTTGTCGCCTTCCATCCCTTGTACCTCGGTAATATAGGCTACTTTACGTTGCCCATCGTCAAGGCGTGTCTGCTGGACGATTAAGTCAATCGCTGAGGCGATCTGCTCACGAATAACCCGTAACGGCATATCCATACCAGCCATTAGCGCCATGGTTTCCATACGGGCAATCGCATCCCGTGGAGTATTGGCGTGCAAGGTTGTGAGTGAGCCATCGTGTCCAGTATTCATTGCTTGCAACATGTCCATCGTTTCGCCACCACGACACTCACCAATGACCACGCGTTCTGGGCGCATACGTAGTGAGTTAATCACCAAATCGCGGATGGCCACGCGCCCACTGCCATCGACTTCGGCTGGCTTGGCTTCGAGGCGAACGACGTGATCCTGAGCCAGTTTGAGTTCGGCACTATCCTCGATAGTGACAATGCGCTCATCTTCGGGAATAAAATTAGATAGCACGTTCAGCAATGTGGTTTTCCCCGAACCTGTACCACCTGACACCACCACATTCAAGCGACTCACTACACATGCCCGTAAGAACTCGGCCATCTGCTCGGTGATAGAACCAAACCGGATCAAGTCCTCAATCTGCAGTTTGTTTTTCGAGAATTTACGAATGGTGACAGTAGAACCATCGATCGCACAGGGTGGGATAATCGCATTGACCCGTGAGCCATCAGGGAGACGTGCATCAACCATGGGCCATTTGCGGTCGATACGTCGTCCCAGAGGCCGAATAATGCGATCAATGACTTTCAAAACATGCTCTTCATTGGCAAAGCGGGTTGGTGCAGTTACCAACTTCCCTTTTTTCTCAATGTAGACCAGATCAGGGCCATTGACCATTACCTCTGTAACATCGTCATTCTGAAGCAGTGGCTCAATGGGACCAAAACCAAACAGTTCATCCATCACCATGCCATAGAGTTGTTTGCCCTGCTCTTCCGTAAGGTTCATACCACTCTGTCGGTAATAATTTGTAAAGCGCTCTTGAATCATGCGCTCCGATTCAGGTGTTCGTTTGAGTTCACCTTGGTTGTTCAAGGAAGACTGAATACGATCAACAATCCAGAGAGATAACTCAAGCATACGTTGTTGCAGTGGGTCTTCACCAGCAGGCTCTTGTGATGCCATGTGGCTCGATTGTAGGGCTGGTTCACGTTTGGGTGGATCTTCGATTGGTGGTGGGGCAGTCAGTTTTTGTCCAGAGGGGATACTGCGTGGTTCTGGTGTAGGTTGTTCAGCTGGAGTATTTGATGGAGGTGTTGCGGCTGGGCCACCGATACGCTTTAGAAGTGACATAAAACTGCTCTTTCTATCAGCCAGGCTGTGATGTAAGTAGGGATGGGCTGAAGCCAGGAATATCGTTCAAAGGGTGATTGGTTATCATACTGTGCTATCAATGGAGAATTAAGATAGTTTGACAAAGTATGCTTCACAGGCGCGGTCAATCAATTCTCGGGTCATGGCGGGTGGTGTTCCACGATATTTTGCCTCATCAAGAATTTGATCGCACAAGTCACGGGGGTGACAGGAGCGGAGATCTCGTTCTTTTTTGAAGTAATGTTCATGAATGAGATATCTAAGCCCTTCATCACTATAAGGGATTTTTTTAGCTTTGGATACAATTCGAAAAATGTCACGATACTCATCAGGCGATGGATTTGGCACTTCGATCTTGTGGCGAATGCGTCGGAGGAACGCATCGTCGACCAAGTCATCGGGTGATAAGTTGGTCGAGAAGACAATCAGGACATCGAAAGGAACCTGGATTTTTTTCCCTGTTTGCAGTGCTAAAAAGTCAACTTTTTTCTCAAGGGGGACGATCCAGCGGTTAAGTAGATCCTGAGGTCGGCATTTTTGACGTCCAAAGTCGTCGATTAGAAAGAGTCCTCCGTTCGCTTTTAACTGATAGGGTGCCTCATATACCTTCGAGATAGGGTCAAAAATAAGTTCTAGCTGTTCCATTATGAGTTCGCCACCAACGACGACTTGTGGTCGTTTACAGACAACCCAACGTCGATCAACCGTTTTAGGACCATTCTGCTCTGGTTCTCCAAAGGCCGGTTCTGGCTCAGGCTCTGGATCACTTGGTAGCTCAACGGGCTTGTGGTTCAACGGGTCAAACATTTTGATAACTTGACCATCGATCTCAACGGCATAGGGAATGAGCACTAGCCCTCCCAACATGTTGGCAATACCTTCAGCAATTGTAGTTTTCCCATTCCCCGGTGGCCCATACAGAAAGAGTGAGCGCGCTGAGTTTGCTGCAGGCCCAATTTTGTCAAGCATAGTATCGTTAATCACCAGATGACCAAATGCCTGCCGTACTGTGTCGGTATTGGCCACCATGTCAGTGACCGATTGGCGTAATACGATATCGATGTAGTCATCAAGTGGCACAGGAGCTGGCCCAGCATATTGCGAGCGATCTAGTACTTCAATAACTTTCCCACGTCCTTTTGTCGCGATAACATACTGAAAGGAACGCTCGCTAAAGCCGCCTTGTGTACCGATAATATCGACATATTCCTCGAGTTTGAGAAACTCAAGTACTTTATCAATAACGCCGAGAAAGGGCAGCTTAGTAACATCAGCTAACTGTTGTGCAGTGATGTTGCCATAAAAGTAAATAATCTTCAGTACAAGATCTGTTAAAAACCCCATGCCTAGTTTGGTTTCAGCGATAGAAGTCGGTTCCAACGGTATGTCTAGCATTGATTTGGGATTTTTAGGGGGTGTTTTGGAGTTAAAGGGGCGTAATTGGAAACTCATAGCTATGATTGCTCCTTATCGTGCTGTTTCCAGGGCATTGAGCGTGTTGGATGGAGTTCATCGAGTGGACTCATCCAGATGATTTGGTGGTAGGCAACGAGTAAAAAATGACTTTGATACTGCAATTCTTCACTATTAGCATTGTAGATGTAAGCATTGGTGATAGGAATAAAGGGAGGAGCCTCCGTTTTCAGGGCATCTGTCATCCGTTGCTCAGGGCGAATATGAAGTTCACCTACGATAACCTCGTCGGTGGTGCGTATGAGTGTATTGACAGTTTCCTTGGAGACATGTGAGGTAAAGTACTTACCTTTGTCATCAACATGTATACTCATAATTGGCCTCCTCATGAAAGTATGTGTAAACGTATTCTTTTTATGATTTATGTAATGGTTATTTGCTGTCCAGTGTAGACCATACTTTTAAAACAAATGGATATTCGCTATTTACAATGTTCTAAATTTGCTATTTGGGATTTTGCTGCAATGAGGTTTTTGATGTCACTTTATATTGCAGGATATATAAAAGCTGAGAAACAAACCTGTTTCCCAGCTTTTAGTATAGATGTTTTTTTATATAGAACAATAGTACACGAGAACTACCGAACGGTAGGAACTACTCGAAAATAGCAGATTTGATAAGCTTATGTGTTAAAAACGCAATGATTATACTCTTACTCTTCATTCATGTCATCATCGTCATTGATGTCCTGTTCAATTGCATCAAGCCCTAGATCTTCCTCATCGCTATTGAAATTCTCTTCTTCCATATCTTCAGGCTCTTCAATTCTCTCTTCTTCTAGAAGATCTTCATCATAATCATCGAGATCCAAGGAAGCTGCTGGGATGTAGTCCTTTGGAAGACCTTCACTGAACTTACCTGGAAAGGAAACACGTCCACGTTGGCTGGGGTCCTGGTATATTTCTCGAATAAGGATACGAACATGTTGACTGTTGGTCGAGGCAACTGCAGCAGCATAGCGATTACCACCAGCCATGAGTTCACCTAAACGATGTGCAAGACGTGGTTCGAGTCTTCCAATCAGATTACCATCAGTGTCGTAGACAATGATATTTTTACCACTTAGCTGTAGTTCGACTTTCTCCCCAGTGACAATCGCATCAACAGAGGGTGTTTTCTCAACGTCGATCAATGCCGTTACTGTTGTTCGACCGATTTCAGTGATAAACAAGCGTAAATCGACCATTTGGCGCATTGTGCGATCCGGCATGGTTGCGGTAGATGCTCGTGCAAGCAGCGTCTCTAGACGAACTACATTTTTACGGGCGATACCATTTGAGGGGTTCAGTCGCAGAGTGTTTTGATAGGCATCATGGGCGTCATTGAGTTGACCTACCTCAAAGTAAGCTTTGCCAAGACGGTTGTAGGCATCAGCATCTTCTTCAATTTCAATGATCTGAAGGTTCACCTTAATCGCGTCTTGCCAGCGGCTATGTGATGCCATATTAACCGCTTGCTCTTGAAGACGGCGGCGAACACGTAATTTTTCATCTTGTTTGGTCAATCGATACTCCTTATTTCCAGACAGCAGATGGTGAGTCCTTGTACAATACAGATATGAAAAACGCTTATGGATATTGACTGTGTCTCTTACATCGGTGGACAGCCCTCTATACCAGGATTGTTGACACACGTCAGTAGTGCCAGCAGGGCAACTCCATTATTTATCCCATGCGCGATAATGCTGGGAATAATACTCTTGGTGTAGTGAACACCCCAAGCTAAGATTAATCCCATCAAAAAAATAGGGACAAGCAAAGCGAGAATGCCTTCTGTGGCTGAGGCCACGTGCACAATGGTGAAGATGAGTGTACTTACACCATATGCTACAACAATGCCCCAAGATGTGTGGTGTGTCGCTTGTTGTAAGGTTTTAAAGACATAACCGCGAAAGAGTACTTCTTCACCGATAGGAGCCAGAAGCGCAGCACCAATGAAAAACAGAAATTGCCCCAGATAATCGCCTTGAAAGAGGGGAAATTGGGCAGCTTGATTTTGCTCGATACCAAATTGACTGAAGGCATAACCAATACTTGCGTTGCCAAACAATACAAGAATACCCATCCCTCCACCGATCAGAAGAAGTCTGAGCAGTCCTTCACTGTGGAATCCTAACATAGCAAGTGACTCGCGACGTATTAGCCGAACACGTATGAATGGTACGCCCACAAAGATGATATTTTGTATAAGCAGTATCGCAAAAATACCTTCGACCCCAATTAACCTGAGTAGTTGGTCTGGGTCTTGCATGCTTTCAACAACTGAAGTGCCTTCCTGAGCAACACGTACAAAAATAAAAATAAGAGGAACAATAACACTTAGCGCGATCCAGGCAGACAGTGCTATAAAAAGATCCAGAGCCATAATACCTGTGCGTGGCCAAGGTTTTCGTAGTGATGGTGGGTTGGTTTGTGGTGAATAGTCTGGATATTCTGCGCTCTTTTCAGCCATTAGTGAGTCTTTCCTTCCCCAACAACATGGCCCTGTAATGACCACGGACTCGTAGATGTCACATGCACCAGTGCTAATCGACTCGTCCAATCGTCACGGTCGTCGAAAAAGACCAGTTTATTCCAGGGTGATCTGCCACGCCAGCGACCTCTGCTTTCTCCTTCGACCAGCACCTCTACTGATGTATCCAGCCACTGAGCACTGCTTTCAGTTGCAATTTGTTCCTGAAGGCGCTCTAATTCGACACGTCGAGCCTGTTTGGTTTCCTCAGGCACTGCTAATTCAGAAATTTGCTCCATATCAGCCGCGCGTGTTCCTGGTCGTGCTGAGAATGAAGCAATATGGACTTTATCAAAGCGTATGTCCTGCATCAACTGGTATGTGCCTTCAAAACACTCTTGTGTTTCACCGGGATGCCCAACAATAATATCCGTTGTCAACGATATATCAGGTATGGTCGCACGGATGCGTCCAATGAGGTCTCGGTAGCGTTGGACGGTATATCCTCGTCGCATGCGTTTGAGCATAGCATCATGCCCTGATTGCACTGGCAGGTTGATTTCTGGTTGACAACGGGGAAGTTCGCTCATGGTTGCAATCAGCTTGTCAGTCATCCAAGCAGGGTGTGAGGTGAGAAATCGTAGTCGCACTAATCCAGGTACTTCATGGACTGCGCGTAGTAGATCTGCTAAATCTGGACGTCCTGGCAGGTCGTGACCCCACGAGTCCACGATTTGGCCAAGTAGTGTTATCTCTTTAGCTCCACGCTCCACAATGCGGCGTACTTCTTCTACGACTTCCGCAAGTGGACGGCTCTGTTCACGCCCACGGCGCAAGGGAATGACACAGAAAGCACAACTCATGTTACATCCATACTGGATCGGGACATGCACTGATACCGGAGGATGCTCCCAGTTAGATAATGGGAGAGCAGGCTCTTCTAGTTGATAGACAGAATTGGGAGCCAGTGAAAGGACTTCGTCGACTGCAGATGGTGATACAAAATGGTCTACAACGGGTAGTCTGTCTTTGAAGATAGATTGGTTATTGGGTCCAACCATACATCCCCACAACACAATTTTTGTGTCAGGATTATTTCGTTTTACACGTTGTAGCTCTCCAAGTTTCCCAATAATACGTGTTTCGGCTGACTCGCGCACACTACACGAATTGAGCACGATAAAACTCGCATCATCAGGCTTATCTGCGGGAACATAACCAACACCTTGTAGTGCTGATTCGAGACGATCTGAGTCTGAAACATTCATTTGGCAACCGACTGTCCACACATAATACCGTCGATCTCGTGGCGTCGTATCACGAGATGGTCGTGGGAGTAGTGTTTCGGCCTGTTGTTTGGGAATAAGTGTCAATTCTTCCATGGCACCTACCTACAACGTGTTAAATATATAGCAGCCGCGCATTATAGCTCATCTAAAGGCCAGCCGCAAACGCAATTCAGACATCGACGATGTCTAATTGACTGTATTTTATCGTCAATTTAGATATATGGAGCACTCTCGTTACGTTTTGATGAACAACGAAAATGCTCTTGTAGTGTATATGATACAGTTGTTGAAGGATTTTGTGTTCAGCACATCTCATTCCGTGGGCAGCTACCAAACGATAATTGGTAAGTTGTTGCGTACACTCTGCTCAGTAGCTGTTTGTAATACCTGAAGGCAGCGGAAAACGGGATGTTCTCTTGGTACATTGGATGTCCGTAACAAACGTTCCAGTATGATCAATTCCCGCTGAAGTGCTATCGATGAACCGAAACTAATTAGTTCAATATCTTCGTCTTCACGGTCTTGATCCTGACTGGTATCGATCCATATAGGTTCGGCAAAGTCAACTGGCAGATAATACCCCCCATCTATTTGATGATCGATAAGGTGCAAGAATTGCGTAGGTTGCTGACGTTTTAGTACGTCTGCCAGCAGATGATCGATCTTTTGATAGGTTCCATGCGAGATATGTAAAATACTATCTATACTTTGATGTTGCTCCAGATAGACAGCCAGCAGACGGAGTTGATACAAATCAAGAAATCGTGTTATGCCGCCTTCCCATATCTGAACACCTGGTTGTGCGAGGAGATCTATGTCGACATCGTGCTCCTGCAACAATGTTTGTAATAGCGACAGCCATTCAAATTCCTCTTCATAAAGAAAGCGGTCTTCTTCAGGTCGTGTCGTCAAAATAGACCCAACCAGGAGATCGAGTTCTGTGACAGGCGCTAAATCTGTTACTACCATAATGTTTGCATTTCTAAAGGATTTACCAGAAAGACCATACGTAGATCTGAAAGTCCTTCCTAATAAACGTTTACGTTGTGTGGTCCTGATGCAGAGGCAGAACAGATGATGAAACCAACCACATCTTAGACCGTTATGCGCGGCCACGTCGCGATATAGAGTCGATAAGCACAGCCGCAAGGAGCACTAGTCCGGTAACGACAAATTTAATGCCTGCGCTAAGGCCCAGAAGCCCCATTCCATTGGCAACACTGGCAATGATAAGTGCCCCAAAAAGTGCACTGGTGACATGGCCACGCCCTCCAAACAGACTTGTCCCGCCAATGACGGCAGCAGCAATAGAATTCAACAGTAGATCACCGCCCCCTGCGGCTCTGTCAACCGAGCTTAAACGTGATGCTAAAATGATGCCACCGCATCCAGCCATCAAGCTTGATATCATGAACCCGAGCATACGAATACGCTCAACTTTAATACCAGCACGTCGAGCAGCTTCTTTGTTTCCTCCAACGGCATAAATATACCTACCAAATGGTGTTTTTGTTGCGAGAAAGGTAAAGCCAAGCAGAATCACAAGCAGCATGATACCTACAACTGGAAAGCCGCGATCTTGATTAGCAACATAAATAGCAATACCACTCAACAAAGCTAATCCAATAGTCTGAATCGCAACAATTGGTAGGGGTTTGGTTGCCAACCCACGTCGTCCACGATCATGTATACCCATCAATTCTATCGCAGCAAACCCTACAACAAGTATGATGGCCGCGACCCAGCCCCACAGCGCTGGTAAATAGGTTTTGGTAATACCATTGACAACAGCATCTTGAATAAGAATGGAGCCAGAAGCATCACTGACATCGAAGAGGATAAGTACTGCACCATTCCATGCCAATAAACCCGCTAACGTTACGACAAAAGAAGGCACCTGAAAACTTGTGATAATAAAGCCATGTAAGAGGCCAATACTTGCAGCAGCTACCAACGCAACACCAATTGCTGCAAACCAGGGCCAGTTGTTGGGCTGTGTGAGGAGGATGGTCATCAGCACTCCAGCAACCGCACTTACGTATCCAACCGAAAGATCGATTTCACCCAGCAAAAGCACAAACACGATACCGGTTGCAATGGTTGTAATTCCAGCCATCTGGACAATCAGGTTGACAAAGTTTCGCGCCGTCAAAAAATTTTCATTCTGGCTTTGAAAGATAATGGCAATAGCAATAAGTCCCAGAATAATTGGAAGTGAGCCAAGATCGCCTGAACGGAGGCGTTTGAACTGAGCAGAAATATATGAGGTAACGGTCTGCGTTGATTTGGTATTGTACAGTTCTGTCTCTGGTGTTGTAGATTGGGTCTGTGATGTGTTACTCATTCTTTTTCCATCCCCGGAACAGATTGGAGCGAGCCTGCCGTAATGGCATGAACAACCTCTTGTTGGTTGGTATCGGCAGTGATGAACTCAGCGACTTTTTGACCTAATCGAAGGACCGTAATGCGATCAGCAACCTCAAAAATATCGTGGAGATTGTGGGAGATAATGACAACTGTAAGCCCTTTTTCTGCAAGTCGTTTGACGAGATTAAGCACCTGCCGTGTCTGCGCTACACCAAGTGCTGCGGTAGGTTCATCAAGGATAACCAGGCGAGAGTTCCACATAACGGCTTTAGCCACCGCAATGGCCTGGCGCTGACCACCAGAGAGGCTGGCCACAGGTTGTCGTACCGACCGTAATGTGGTCACGGAAAGTGAACTGAGCGTTTCAATACAGGCTCGTTCCATTCCTGCTTCATCAATTCGCCAGAACGATTGGGTGCGCTCACGGCCAAGGAACATGTTGGCAACAACATCAAGATTATCAGCTAAGGCCAGATCTTGGTAAACTACTTCGATGCCCAAGGCCGCACTATCACTGGGATTGTTGATAGCTACCCTACGGCCGTCGAAGTGAACTTGCCCTCCATCAAAAGCATAGATGCCTGCGATACCTTTAATAAGGGTCGATTTGCCGGCACCATTGTCACCCACCAGGGCCATGACTTGGCCTGGGTACGCTGAAAAATCAACCTCTGACAGTGCGTGTACCGCACCAAAACGTTTTGATACACCATGTAGTTCGAGGAGTGGTAGCTCAGTCACATCATTGTTCCTCTGCTATAAGCATTGTGATTGCAAAAGCCAGACTACGTAGAGTCCAGCTTTTGTATCTCTTTAGCGATCCTCAGGACAGTACTGTTCGAATTCATTGACACAGATTTCATCCCAGGTACGGAACTCGTCAGCAATGACTGTCTCTGCAATATTGTCCTGCGTAACTGCAACAGGCTCAAGCAAAATGGAAGGTATGTCATTGGTTCCATTGTTGATTGTGCCTGTTATGAGTGATGAGGTATCTTCGCCACGGAGGAGTGCGATAGCCAATTCAGCGGCAGCTTCAGCTTGGGCTTTAATGGCTTTGTAAACCGTCATACTTTGTTGTCCAGCCAGAATCCGTTGGATACCAGGTACGGTTGCATCCTGGCCTGTGACTGGGATAGGATCAAGTCCTTGGTTGTTGAGGGCTGCAAAAACGGCTCCGGCGAGACCATCATTGGCCGCAATAGCAGCATCAATTTCACCGTTTTCAGCAGTGAGCATTTGCTCAAAAATGACCAAGGCCTGTTGATTATCCCAATCAGGAACAGATTGGTCATCGACCTCTGTCCACTCACCAGACTCAAAGAGAGGATCGATGACTGAGTCATAACCACTTTTGAAAAGAGTGGCATTGTTGTCGGTAGGTGAGCCATTCAGGATACCTACTCGTGGACTCTCGATACCGGCTTCTTCGACTGCTGCGACCAGTCCTTCGCCCTGGATGCGACCAACCACCTCATTGTCAAAACTGACGTAGAAATCGGCTCCTTCGCCTTCGACAGTCAGGCGATCATAGTCAATGACCTGTACGCCTGCTTCACGGGCCAGAGCAATAATGGCTGCACCACTTCCGCTGTCAAGATTTACGAGCATAAGCACAGTGGCACCATTGGTAATGGCTTGTTCTGCCTGGGTTTGTTGGGCGCGTGCATCACCTTCCGCATTCACGATGGTGTATTCTACACCAGCAGCTTCGAATGCTTCTGATAGGAAACGTCGATCATCTGCTTCCCAACGATCTGATGAGGCACTGTCGGGAAGGAGAACGGCAATACTGCCTTCTGCTGTCGCATCTGATGTGGTGTCTTCGGCGTCTGAAGCTGGTTCAGTCGCGTCGTCACTCGTGGCACCTTCGGTATCAGCAGCACCATCATTGGTGGTTTCCCCTGTCTGTGTTGGTGTGCTTCCACAGGCAGCAACCAGAAACAGACAGAGAATCACGAGAAGCATGAGAAATCTTTGCATACTTCCTCCTGTTACATAGGGTTAATTAATGGGGTTGTCCTTATTTATGCTGTTGGTGGACAATCTAGTAGCGGTGAGTATATAGCAATTCGTAAGCAACGTCAATGGAGATGTTCAAATTGCAACGTAAAATTTTTAAAACAGTAAGGTTGATTGCTGTTTTTGCTCTTAGGTGTATGGTTTCTTTTCGCAAATCACTAGTGCGTACACATATGATCTGAATGTCGCACGATGATCTTTACTCGTCTGAATCAATGATAGGCAAACATTGTAATTTAATAACAGAGGAAGATGCACGCTACAAAAAATGATGGGATATTCACCAACATGGTGACAAATTTTACGCTGTATCTACATTTATATCAACAGAAGAAGTTTATTGTTTGCGTAGAAAGGGGAACGTTGATGGGATGGACTAGGTTGTCCTTGGTGGAAGATTGTTTGACTGTGCGTTCTCTGCATGCTGGTTTTGGTTTTAGGTATGTTACCGATGGCGCGGGTACACGCAGCGCCAATTACAGTGGTCTGTTCGAGCGACAATCTGATTGTGGTGTTGAGAGTAGCAAATTGCAGCACACCACCAGATACACCCAAATATGGTGCTAGGGTGTATCCACACCTTAACAGGTAGTTGATGGAGGTAGCAAGCGCTACCTCCTATCCACCGTCCCATACCAATCAGAATTTATCGAAGAATAGCTTTTAGTACAGCATCAGTATCAGTCAGGTTCGGCAAAACTGCGTCAGGGTTGTGTGATTGGAGTTGTTCTACCGAGAACGGACCACTTGCCACCGCAACTGTTCGAACACCACTCGCTTTACCACAGGCAATGTCATTTGGGGTGTCACCCACGACGACGGCGTTTTGTTGTGCAAATTGACGACCATAGTGCTGTTCTGCTCGGGCAAGTGCCATAGGAACAAGCTGTGCACGTTGTGGATGATCACTGCCAAAGGCTCCAACGCGGAGATCGAGATATTTCTTCAGATCCATCAGTTCTAATTTGAGATGAGCAATTTCCTGGATGTTGCCGGTAAGCACCGATTGAATGACTGGTTGTGTGGATAGCTGCTCAAGGGCTGCCAAGACACCTTCGAGCACTTTCCCGCGGGATAAGAAGTCGGGAGTGCGTTGGTGGAATTCCTGAACATATGCAGTTGTAAACTGCTCAAGCTGCCCAAGTAGTGCGGTTTCTGATTGATGGGGAAATGTTTCGAGAATGATTTGCTGATCGGTTTTGCCAGCATATGAGATGCGTTCTTGATCGAAAGGAGCACCATAGATTTGTTCCATCGCGCTCCGCATGATCTCGCCTGCAATTCCACCACCGTAGAGGAGTGTGCCATCAATATCCCAGAGAATAAGTTTGTTCACGTTTGTCTGGCCCCATTACTTTACTATGCCTTCGTATTGATACCAACAAATAAGCCCACGATAGATGACAGTAATCTACGTGAGCTTAGGGTTGAGTCTCAGTAATATTATAACAGCATCATAAATCAGTTAGATGGTGGTGCATCCTCTTCTGGTGCTGTCTCAGTTTCAGACATATCAATGTCGAGCAATGGGGCAACAGGTGCCACCAGACTATCGACGATGCCACCGAGACGCTGGAATTCCGGTGCCAAGTCGGTATCCTCAAGCGCAATATCAACAGGCACATCAAGTTCCACAGGAATGGTTGTTTCCAGTGGTACATCGAGCTTGAGTTCGATCAAGAGTGGTGTACCAGCAGGGAGGTTGAGATTGACATTGGGATAGAGTTCGCCAAATGGTCCCATATCGATGAATGCAGGTGCGGAGATGGGAACATCAACGGTGGTGGTCACCATCGTTGTCTGATCGATAGGAACATTCAACTCAACTGGGAGTGGCTCATCGATAGGTATAGTGGTGACAATGTGTGCATGCTGGAGATCATTGACCACGTCACGGAGTTCGATAATATTTTCTCGTGCAAGCCCTTGCACCACGACCTCATTAAGCTCTGAGCGCCAAGTAAAGGCAAACACAACAACAAGCAACAACACGAACAGTAAAACAATATTCATCAGGAAAGATGTGACAATCATCGCTTTCCAGAGGCTCGGTAATTTGACCGAGAGTGGTATGGATTCTTCGGATGTTTTGGGAGTTCGCCGGAAGACGGAGAATAAACGATGTGTATTTTCACGGGCCATTGTCAAGACTCCTTCGTGAAAGACGAATAGTCATGCTGGCAGTATAGCTTACGATCTTATGTAATGCAAGACACTTTTTGTTACGAAATCGCGTCAGGATACAATAAAAGACAAATAGGGTGTCAGGTTATACGCTGCCAAAGTACCGTAGTGCGAGTCGTAGTCTTTCTTCGAGGTTATCTGGGGCGTCTGCCGGGAGTGATTGAATAGCCGCATTGGCCTCGGTGGCACTAAATCCCAGGCTGACAAGCATCTCTGTAAGCTCATTGTTGGCAGCCATAAGTGCTGGGGTTGCCGCTGATGGGGTCGGCAGTCCCGTGATATCTATTTTACTCTTCAGCTCTAATACAAGACGTTCGGCTGTTTTTTTTCCAATCCCAGGAATCCGTGATAGACGTGTGGTGTCGCTGCCTACAATGGCGCCTTGTATTTCCTGAATTGGAGCGGCGGAGAGGATGCTGAGTGCAACTTTGGGGCCGATACCTGTCACTGATAGGACCATTTCAAATAATTTACGCTGCTCAGGGAAACTGAAGCCATAGAGTGCCAAGGCGTCTTCACGGATGTGGGTGTAAGTGTGCAGGCGAACTTCACTGCCGATGGCGTTCAGCTCACTCAGGACGGTTTGCGGTACAAAGACCTGTAGGCCGAGTCCGCCGATCTCGACCACCACATGATCCATCCCAATTGAGAGCAGTGTACCGCGTACTGAAGCGATCATGTGTGTGATTATAGCATATGCTGGAGGAAGCACGTGTTGGAGAGAAGGCATCCTCTTGATTTGCCGCGATGCGTCATGTTGCGTTGAGGAGTTCCCCCTGTTATAATCGATCATAGAACATAGCTGACTTTATACCAACGCACTAGGCTCTATGTAGCCATGTTTACTGTTTATTGTTCCCTCGAATGACACAGAGAAAGGAATACTACAATGGAGTATACGTTTTCTGACGAATTGAACATGCTTCGTCAGGCGATCCGTGAATTTGCCCAAAAAGAAGTAGCTCCAATAGCACGTGAAATCGACGAAGAAGAACGTGTGCCAATCGAAACGCTGAAAAAGGCTGGTGAATTAGGCTTTCTGGGTGTGCCTTTCCCCGAGGAATATGGTGGTATTGACGCAGGTATTGTCGGCTACTGCATTTTGATGGAAGAGATTCAGCGGAAATGTGCCTCGACAGCGACCATTATTGGTGCACATGCACAGCTCTGTGCGATGTCCATCTACCTGAGTGGGAATGACGATCAAAAGAAGCGCTATCTGATGGCGCTCAATACTGGCGAGAAATTTGGAGCATGGGCGTTGACTGAGCCGGGTGCCGGGAGTGATGCCGCCCATATCACCACAACCGCCGAATTGCGTGGCGATGAGTGGGTGCTAAATGGTAACAAGATGTGGATTACCAATGGCTCCTTTGCCGATGTCGTGGTCGTGTTTGCCGTAACCGAACGTGGTGTAGGGGCGCGTGGTATCAGTGCTTTTATTGTTGAAAAGGATTTCCCTGGATTCCATGTCGGGAAAGTAGAGGACAAAATGGGGCTACGCGCCTCCCACACGGCTGCACTCCATTTTGAAGATTGTCGAGTGCCACGTGAAAATCTTATCGGCGAAGTTGGTAAAGGCTTCCCAGTAGCCATGCAAACGCTCGATATCGGTCGCTGTGGGTTGGGGGCTTCAAGCCTTGGTTCTGCTAAAGAAGCCTATGAACTTGCGTTGAATTATTCGATTGAGCGACAACAGTTTGGACGCCCTATTGCTGATTTTCAGGCCGTGCAATTCAAACTTGCCGATATGATTCTCAAGATTTATACGATGGAGCAGGTGGTCTATGATTGCGCGAACAAGGTTGATCGTAAAGAGCCTGCCACATTGGAGTCAAGTATTGTAAAGCTCTATTGCACAGATGCGGCCTCTGAGGTGATCGATGAAGCGATCCAGATCTATGGTGGGATGGGATTCTCACGCGAGGTACCACTAGAGCGTATGTATCGTGATGCACGCGTTACCCGTATTTTTGAAGGAACCAACGAAATTCAGCGACATGTCATTGCCAGCGAGATTCTGAAGAAAGCAGGCCATAAGATTAAGCTGTATTAGTTGATAGCTTAACCACAATATCATTGTAAAACGCTCAGGAGTGACTTCTTGGGCGTTTTTTGATGTAGTTAAAAGATGTATAATAGTTCTCACAGGTTACCTGTAACACCAATGTATGCGTAAGGATTGCTACTATGTATGATTATCCTGATGCTCTGGAGTTGCTTGCTGCAGCCCGTGTCCATATTGAGCAAAGTGTTATTCCAATATTGAAGGAGCCTCGCCTACGCTATCAGACGCTCATTGCCGCAAATGTCTTGGCCATTCTGGAGCGTGAACTTGAGACCGGAGAGGACCACCTTGTCGCGGCTAACCAGCGATTGGCCGCATTGCTTGGTCAGGATAGCTCCTCTGCTACGGGCACAGAACTTCGAGCCGAAGCTGCTGAACAGACACGCCATCTCTGTGATCGCATTCGTGCAGGTGATTACGACAAGGGAACTGACCGAGATGTGCTTTTTCAGCATTTACGCCAAACAGCAGAGGACGAATTGCGTGTAGCCAATCCAGTGTATCTGGGACGATTTCAACAAACTATGGAATGAGGCTACACACTTATTGGTAGGGGTTATGCTTCTCTTGAAGGCTGGCCAATTCGCGTTGTGTTGCAAGGAGTTGCTCTCGTAGGTGGATAATAACCTCAACACCTGCGAGATTGACCCCCAGATCATCAACAAGACGTTTGATAAAGCGAATCTGCTCAATGTCATCGTCTGTAAACCTGCGAATATTACCTGCACTGCGCTGTGGTGTGACGAGGCCACGCCTTTCGTACATACGTAGACTTTGCTCATGCATCCCACATAGTTCTGCCGCCACCTTGATAGTGTAAAACCGTTTTGTCATAGTTTTAATAGCCATACCCATAAGAGTTTAGCCCTGGTGTGCGACACTCTTGCGGCTACGTAACGACTCAAAAACCTCACGTTCACCTTCTGAGAGTGTTGTTGGGAGCAATACTTCAAGTGTAACATACAGATCACCGCGAGTGTCTGGATTTTGTAGGTAGGGCATTCCTTGACCACTAATGCGGAATGTTCGTCCATTCTGGGTTCCGACAGGGATGTTTAGAGTGATAGTTTTGCCACCCATAACAGGTACACGAACCTCGCCACCAAGCAACATATCATACAATTCTACTGATGTTTTTGTATACAAATCATTGTCGCGGCGCTCAAAACGGTCGTGAGGCAGTACTTTGACGATCAGATAGAGATTACCGCGCTTTCCGCCACCAATGCCTGGTCCGCCCTCGCCAGTGATTCGCACACGTGAGCCAGTCTGGGCACCAGCAGGAATTTTGACCGTGAGCGTGCGGGCTTGCCCATTGGGTGAGCTAAATTGAACCATCCGTTGTGTACCACTAAAAGCTTCTTCGAGTGATATTTCGGTCGATTGTTCGACATCTTGACCATCAATACTCAATCCGCTATTCGGTGAACGACGTCGAGAACTGCTGCGTTGGGTATTACCACCGAAGAGTGTCTCAAAGAAATCGGAGAAGTCCCCGCTGCCAAATGGGCTATCGCCATAGGCACCCCAATCGACGTTGCCTCCCTGTTGGTAACGTTGCCAATCTTTGCCGAAACGGTCATACTTTTCTCGTTTGGTTTTATCTGAGAGAACATCGTAGGCCTCATTGATTGCTTTAAACTTGGCCTCAGCCTCTTCATTTCCTGGGTTAATATCAGGGTGGTACTGACGTGCGAGTTTTCGATACGCTTTTTTGATTTCACTTTCGCTTGCTGTACGACTCACGCCAAGAATATTGTAGTAATCCCGATAGTCCATAGAGTATAGTGCTCCTTCGGTCTGGTTATAATCTATTACATAAAAAGATCAGCCACGGGCTGGCTGATACTACCTTTTACGATACCTTATAAGGCAATATATCGCAGCTTGTATTATACAAACTTGAGTGTTATGTTGTCAAGGTTGACGGATGGACGAAACATAACAAGCCGTGGTACGATAATACGTAAACATTTTCTAACGCAAGACATATATAATTGATTGGAGATGCCTGTGGGATATCAGGAGCATCAACAAAAGGTCCAGTCTGAGGGGCCACGTGTTATTCGTTGTGGGATTGTCACCATCAGTGATACACGCACGTTTGAGAATGACACCAGTGGAGATGCCATTCGTGCTGCGCTGAGCGGTGGTGGTCATGAGATTGTGCGCTATGAGATAGTACCAGATGAACCTGATCAAATTGCGGCCTTAGTGAAAGAACTGACTGGCAGATGTCAGGTTATACTGACAAACGGTGGGACTGGCATCACCCGTCGTGATAGCACCTTTGAAGTGATCGATGCTTTGCTGGAGAAACGTTTGCCAGGTTTTGGTGAATTGTTTCGAATGCTCTCATACGACGATATTGGCCCAGCAGCGATGTTGTCCCGTGCAACAGCAGGTGTCTATCGAGACACGCTGATCTTTTGTATGCCAGGTTCGACAGGAGCGGTGCGTCTCGCGTTAGATAAGCTTATTATCAATGAGTTGCCGCATCTGGTCTGGGAGATTCTACGACAATAAATGTTGAGGTATGTTATGCGAGCCGTGTTACTTCTTCCCATTCGATTCTATCAAAAATTTATCTCACCGTTTACCCCGCCAAGTTGCATTTATCACCCGACGTGCTCAAACTATGCCGTCGAAGCGATTACGAAGTACGGAGCGTTTAAAGGCGGATGGATGGCAGTACGGCGTATTCTTCGCTGCCATCCATGGTCGCGTGGTGGCTACGATCCGGTTCCGTAATTCCAAGACTGTCAGGCTATGAGTCAAGACCGAAGAGATCGACAATCAATGCCTGAAGCCCACGTTCAAGCACGCCATACGAGTAGTATCGTTTTGCGAACAGGTAGTTGGTTTCTGCCATCTGTTCTGTCAGTGTGGGATGTTCTAACAAGTAGCTGACTTGCTGAACCGTATCCTGCGTGATGTACCCATCAAATTCAATTACCTGGAAGCCTTTGGGTTTAATATCAATGGCGTAGATCGAATAACTGTTGACCACTATTGGTTTGCGATAATAAATAGCTTCAAGGAAGGCATTGCCAAAGCCCTCAATGGTTGATGGGTAGGTGACCAGATCTGCCTTCTGATAGGTGTCGCCAAGGGTGTAGATCTTGCGTCCATCATCGGTTCTTCCCCGCTCAGGGTGAATGATGTCGGCCACAAATGCTGTGGGCACGCCCATCATCTCCGCGAAATCGCGCACCCGCTGTTCATAGGCATCACGTTCATCGCCGCTCGCATGCGAAATCACTAAACGGGCATCTATTTCTAAACTACGCAACAACTCTATCGCGTGCTCGATTCCTTTTCGTTGAACAACACGCGTTGGCTGGAGAATGAATTTTTCACTTAGTCCAATGCCCAGTGCTTCCCGGAGATCGTCGGTGTACTCATCTGGCGGTGGTGGTGGGTTGTCAAAATCCATCACGTTGGGAATGAGTATTGATGAGAGACCTGTACGCAACCCAAGCTGGTGACGTCCTGATGAATTAATGACTACGTGGCGGATGGAAGGCAGGTTTGGGGGGAAACTCATGTTGAGATAATCCCAGACGCAATTGGTCAAAAATCGCTTGCGTTCCCAGAAGAAGTCATGATGATGTGCAATGGTTGGGAAACAGGTTTCCACAATGAATTGGGTTAGCGCCATGCCTAGTGGGATGTTCATGGGGATGGTGAGGGCGTTTTCAACAAGCAGGAGATCTATTTCAAAATCTTTGACAAACGCATAGAGTTCGTCTTTGAGATATTCCTTCAGTTGCGAGACTCGCCGTGATACTTCAGGGGGCCGCATACGGCTTGAAAAGGCTACCTGTTGGACAGCATCGATTTCGGGATGTCCAAAGAATGCTTCTGGTACTACCCGACTCTGTTCCGGTGGTGTGTCAGCCTCACCAGCAAAGTAGAAACATGTATGCCCCATGTATTCTAGCGTTGTAGCCCATTTCTCCGCTTCGAGAGATACGCCATCTGTTCCCGCAAAACGAGTTGAAACAAATCCAATATGGAGATTACTTGGTATACGTGAGACGTCGTTCATAAGGAGTTTCCTGACTATCCATAGTATCATGTTGTTGAATGAGGCACAAAGTATACAATAGTATAACCCGTATTTCTGTGTCAGAGTTTACCAAAAGGAAGCAAGGTATTTATGACCAAAACACATACTGAACCTGTTCGCGTGATGTTTGTTTGTCTGGGAAATATTTGTCGTTCGCCTATGGCGGAAGGGGTCTTTCGTCATGTGGTGAAGGAGGCTAGCCTAGCAGATCGCATTGAGGTTGATTCGTCCGGTACCGGAGCATATCATGTTGGCGAGCCACCTCACTCAGGAACACGTCGGATACTGCGCGAACATGGAATTGATTATACCCACGCGGCGCAGGTCGTTACGGCAGCGCACTTTGAGCATTTTGACTATTTAGTTGCCATGGATCGGGACAATCTCGCCCATCTTCAGCGGATGTCGCACAATGGCGATGCAGCATTGAGTCTGTTACTTGACTATGTCCCTGATGCACGAAAGCGAGATGTGCCCGATCCATACTACAATGGTAACTTTGCTGAAGTGTATGATTTGGTGTTACGTGGATCACAAGCGTTGTTAGAGCATATCGTTACTGAACGACAGCTTGATGGAGATACCAAAACCTGTTGAGTTGATCTGTTGCCGCACAATGTCGTGACATATCACTGCGGGCGAGCTACGATATCGATGTGATCGACTCCTTCGGTAAAGTAGCTCGCCTTTTGTTGATAGTAGCCGTCTTGTGTTTTAATGCAAGTCTACTACTCATCAAAATGCTCTTTGTAATGTGATAAATGAGGTTGTCCATGAGTAATTTGAACACAATCATCGCGCTTGCGCTTCAGGCCGCGAATGATAAATCATCGTTACGGGAGAGGGCCACCGTGGGTGGTGGTGATATCAGCCAGGCTGTGCATTTGCGAACGGATCAGTCTACCTACATCCTTAAGTGGAGCGAACGTGGCTTACCCGGCTTTTTCGACGCTGAAGCCCATGGTCTTACGTTGCTGGCCTCTACAGGTGCAGTACGTGTTCCTGAGGTCATTGCCTCGCAGAGCGATGTAGCGGGGCAACCGGATTTTTTGCTACTCGAATGGCTTGCTGCCCCACCTTCATCAAGTCGTCGTGTGGCTGCCGAAGCGCTTGGCCATGCCCTGGCGACCCTTCACCAATCTACTGCAGCAGCATATGGTCTTGATTGTGACAATTACATTGGTGCCACACCACAACCAAATGAGTGGATGACTAGTTGGGTTACGTTTTTTCGAGAGCGCCGTCTGCGGTTTCAGACAGAATTAGCACAACGCTATGGACGTCTCTCAGGTGATCGTGCTCATCGCATGGAGCAACTCCTTGATCGGCTGGATACCTGGATTGATGAACAGGCAGTGCAACCTGCGCTTCTACATGGTGATCTCTGGGGTGGCAACTTCATCATTGGTCCTGGTGGTGCCCCAGCATTGATCGATCCGGCGGTTTCATATGGTGATCGGGAGGCTGATCTGTCCTTTACCACCCTTTTTGGTGGTTTCCCAGACGCCTTTTATCATGCCTATGAAGAGGCGTGGCCCCTTGCAGCAGGTTGGCAGGAACGACGCGATCTGTACAACCTGTACCACTTGCTGAATCACCTTAACCTGTTTGGTGAAAGCTATGGCAGCTCTGTTGATACGGTGCTACGACGCTATACCTGATAACACATGTGTGTGTTGATATTTGTCTATCATGATCCATCTTTCGGCTGATGCATGATTTCGTGACGAATTCGTATGCTTAACAAGTTCATACATAACGAACTGCCTGGATATCCCTTCGTTTGGTAATCTGGGCTTTTTGTAGTGCTGTGAATTGAGTTTGTCACTATTGGAAGGTCAGGTATGCAACTCTACATCGAAATTGCGCGACGCTCATTTCGACGTGCCATAGCATATCGTGCTGCTGCACTAGCCGGAATGGTTACCAACGCATTTTTTGGTGCTGTACGCTGTTTTGTGTATATTGCTCTCTTCAGTGCGGGAAGTAGTAGCGTCGCAGGCTTTACCCTCCAGGATGCCATAAGTTATACATGGCTTACGCAGTCGCTGATCTCTATCGGGGCCGGATGGCTGACGATAGACCTGAGTCGCTCAATTTACAGTGGTGATGTCATTACTGACTTGATGCGTCCCTGGAGTTTTTATGGCTACTGGTTGAGTCGTAAGTTAGGCGAGCAACTCTTTAATCTGGCTATACGTGGAACATTTACCTATGTAATAGGCATAGTGACCTTTGGGGCTGTTGTACCCTCATGGAGAGAGTTGGCACCGTTTATCTTCTCGGTCGGTATGGCGATGCTTCTTTCGATTACATTCAGCTTTCTGGTTAATCTTACGGCGTTTTGGCTCATTGATAATACAGGTGTTGTTATTATCAGCAATATTTTGTTGGGGTTCTTTTCTGGCTTTATGATCCCACTAGCATTCTTCCCGTCGTGGTTGGCGACGATAGCATATATGTTACCGTTTCAGGCTATCTCTGGACTGCCCGCACAAATTTTTTTAGGACAGATCACCGGTTGGAATCTTATCTGGGTCTTGGCACTTCAGCTCTTCTGGGTGGTCGTTCTTATATTGTCTGCATTAGCAATACTCCAACTTGCTATGCGAAAAGTTGTCATACAAGGCGGTTAAGTTGTGAGTATGTGTGACTCAGTATGTTTGCTGAGGTGGAGGTCCATAGGTTGGATGTTCGGGTTTACGCCAGGCCATTGCGCCAGCACCGGCACCAGCACCGGCTCCGAGCAATACCCCGAAACCACCAATGCAGAAACCAGAAATAAGGCCACCAATCCAGAAGCCAATTTGTTCTGCATCACTCTGTGGAAGGCTGCCAAAAGGTGGAGGTGTATTAGTTGCCTGTAGTATGACAAGTGATAACATTGCGGCAATTATCTGTCCAAACAACATCAGCATTCCAGCGACTGCTCCTGAGATAGCGCTATTCTTGACACAGGCTCCCTGAGTAGCGTATGTGGTTGCTCTGGCAGTTAATAAACCTGCAATGGCACCACCTGCAAGCATGATAAAGGGGCCACATACACCGATGATAGAACTGACGACAAGCGTAATAAAGAAACCGATACCCCCAACGATAAGCCCATTTTTGATAGAAGGTTGCATTGTTCAGTATCCCCTGTCTCATAATGCAATACTGGCTTGTAATGAACTATGGCATATTCGCAGAACGATAAGATTATAGCAACAAATGACAATATTGTGGAGAGGAATATTCAGTGTTTTAGAGGAAAGGATTACGTATGTTATCTCTTTACATAAAACTTATTAGTGCACGCATTCGATCTCAGATGCAGTATAAAATCTCGTTCTGGCTGGAACTAATCGGATTTGCTTTCACAACAGCGCTAGAATTTGCGATCATTGCCATCTTGTTCTCGCAGTTTCCATCGGTGGCTGGATGGAATGTGGCTGAAGTTGCGGTGCTCTATGGTCTCTCTTCCACTGCATTGGGTCTAGCAGAAATGTTTGGACGTGGTTTCGATGCGCCATTCGAACGAATGATTCAGCGTGGCGAATTTGATGTGGTGTTGATACGCCCGCAAGGATCGTTTTTCCAGATCCTGTCATCTGAATTCCAACTTCGTCGTCTGGGACGTTCTTTTCAAGGGATGATAGTACTTGGTTTTGCCATCTCACAGTTATCTGTTGAATGGACCGTTGCCAAAATATCTCTCCTCCCGTTGACAATCATCGCAGGTGCGTTAATTTATCTTGGACTGATGGTTATCGGTGCGACACTCTGCTTTTGGACGATTAAGACCCCAGAAGTGATGAATATTTTTACCTTTGGTGGAGATTTGCTCATGAGCTACCCAATCAGTATTTATAGTCAATGGATACGCGGGTTCTTTTTGTTTATTATTCCGTTGGTGTTCATCAATTACCCAACCGCTTTGGTATTGCTCAATAAACCTGATCCGCATGGCCTTCCGTCAGAATTAGCATGGTTTGCTCCAGTGGCTGCTATTATGTTTCTAAGTATTGCACGCATTTTCTGGTCTATGGGTGTGTCAAAATATACATCGAGTTTGTAAGGAGTTTTTATTAGTTTTTGATTTGTTGACAATAAATGAACGATATGCTACGATAAGAAAACTTTTTACACTATACTGTATTTCAACGCATGCATCAAGGCTCCAGATGGTTGAAATGAAAGAAGTAGGTGTATGTCACGAAACAGAGTGTCTCATGGTGTCACCATTGAGGATGTTGCCCGCGAGGCGGGTGTCTCGTATGCAACAGTATCGCGTGTTGTCAATAACAAGAGCTATATCAAACCGGCTACCCGCGAACGAGTGATGGAAGCCATTACCCGCCTGGGATATGTCGTCAACCCACAGGCGCGCAGTTTGGCTGGTGGCCAGTCACAAGTGATCGGTCTGGTGGTCCAGGAATTAGGTAGTGAATACATTGGTGGTGTTGTGCGTGGTATTGATATGGAGCTTGATGCTTTAGGGTATAATCTCATGCTCTATGTGACCCATCGCCGCAAAACACGTGAGTCAACCTATGTGACAGCTCTTACACGTGGGTTATCTGAGGGTTTGTTGTTGGTTATTCCACGCAATGCTGAAGCCTATCTGGAAACATTACGACAATATCATTTTCCATATGTCCTGATCGATTATCAGGGAAATAACGATGAAAATGCTTCAGTTGGTGTTACCAATCGACAGGGGGCCTATGATGCTGTCCATTATTTGATCGATCTTGGTCATCATCGTATTGGGTTTATTACAGGTATTCTGGAAATGGGCAGTGCTGTTGATCGTTTGGCTGGTTATCGTGCAGCATTGACTGACAACGGATTAACAGATGCTCCTGAACTCGTGGTAGAGGGGAAATTTGACCATTCAAGTGGTTATTTTGGCGCAGCAACCCTTCTTGGTCTGGCTGACCCCCCAACTGCGATTTTTGCTTCCAATGATGAGTCTGCCAATGGGGTACTGGATGCCATACGTGATAGGGGATTACGTATTCCAGATGATATATCGGTGATAGGTTTCGATGATGTTCCCCGTGCTGCCAGTGCCCACCCTGGTCTGACAACAGTGCGTCAACCATTGGAAGAGATGGGACGTGTAGCAACAAAAATGTTGTTAGAATCGATCAAAGATCCAGATCGAGTAGTGGAATCAGTTATTCTACCAACAGAACTCATTCTGCGAAATTCCTGTCAGCAACGTACTTCTTAACCCTCTGTTGTTCCCTTCACATGATTCTTAGTGAATCGTCACGCAACAGTAGTCAACATCGTGGTACAATCAGGCTACGTAAAGTGGAACTTATAAGTACGTCAAAACGTCTTTAAGATGGTACTTAATGTTCTTGCCTGTAGTTATTGTCGTCGCAGCCCGGCGATCTTCTAAGGAGCACGGCACGATGCGACTCTCTTTTATATTCCCTGCGGCTCTGGCACTCCTCTTAGTGCTTATTCCGTTGTGGGCGCTTGCACTCTCGGTCCCTCGTCGCTTATCACCTGTTCGCTTCTGGACCAGCCTTACTATTCGGTCCGTACTTGTGATATGTCTTATTTTAGCGATTGCTGGCGTCCAGATGGTTCAGCGTGTCGATCATCTGACGACAGTCTTTGTGATTGATTCTTCCGACTCTATTTCACCATCAGCCCGTGCTCAGGCTGAGGCGTTTGTGCAAGATGCACTGCGGTCTATGCGCCCTGAAGATCAGGCCGCTATAGTGGTCTTTGGTGAGAATGCGCTGGTTGAACGTGTCCCAAGCGAGTCGCAATCATTTAACCGGATATTTTCAGTACCGGTGGTCGCTCGCACTGATATTGAGAGCGCATTACAACTCGGGATGGCTATTTTGCCAGCCGATACACAAAAGCGTCTAGTTCTTTTGTCTGATGGTGGTGAAAACATTGGCCAGGCATTAGAAGCGGCACAGCTATCACAATCACGTGATATTCCCATTAGCTATGTCGATCTCAGCACCCCCACCACAAATGAGTCTATGATTGCCAGCTTGGATGCACCGGCAAGTGTCCGTCAAGGTCAGAATGTAGATCTCGTGGTAACCATCGAAAGCTCACAAGCACAACAGGGTCAGTTGCGGGTTTTTGGAGATGAGACAATAGTGTTTGAACAGGATGTCCAACTCCAAACAGGCCAGAATCGTTTTAGTTTACAGGTTGAGGCATCAGAACGAGGGTTTCAGCGTTATCGTGCTGAGATTGTGCCAGAAATTGATGATCGGTTCCAGAACAACCAAGCCGATGTACTGGTGCGTATAGATGGTCCGCCGAATATATTGTTAGTCGAAGGTCAGGGTGGTGAGGCAGAACAGTTCAAGAATGCGCTTGAGTCAGCCGAAATCACTACAGATATCGTTACTCCCGATACGATGCCGACGGATCTAACTGGTCTTAGTAACTATGAAGCTGTGGTGTTGCTCAATGTACCGGCGCGGGATTTGCCTGTGCAAGCCATAGCAGATTTGCCTGTCTATGTTCGTGAGTTAGGCCGCGGTCTGATCATGGTTGGTGGTGAGCAGTCATATGGGGTTGGAGGCTATGGCCGAACACCAATTGAAGAAGCTTTGCCTGTGTATATGGATGTCCGTGATCGCGAAGAACGACCTGACCTCGCCATGTTGTTCATTGTCGACAAATCGGGCAGCATGGACTCGTGTCACTGCTCTGGCCCTAATCGTCAGACTGCCCAGTTTCAACGTGGCGGGGTGCCAAAGGTTGATATTGCGAAGGATGCGGTCATTCAAGCATCAGCCGTCTTGAACGAGAGTGATAACGTCGGAGTTGTGACATTCGATGACCGCTCACACTGGACATTACCGATTCAACGTGGCCCAACTGCAGATGTTGTCCAGAGTGCTCTAGCGCCGGTAGGCCCTGATGGTGCTACCAATATCCTCGCTGGGTTGCAATCAGCCGAGGAGGCTTTGCTGAATACGGATGCTCGCATTAAGCATGCTATTCTGCTGACAGATGGCTGGTCAGGCGACGGCGATAATTTAGCTATTGCTGAGCGGATGCGCAACGAGGGGATTACATTATCGGTTGTGGCTGCTGGTGGTGGCTCAGCCGAATTTCTTGAAAGTCTTGCAAATGCTGGTGGTGGTCGTTTCTATCCAACTGAGGATATGGAAGAAGTGCCACAGATTTTTGTTCAGGAAACCATTACCGCTGTTGGAAATTATCTGGTCGAAGAAGCCTTTACTCCTTCATACGTGGGTACAAGTACCATCATGGAAGGCCTGAACGATGGGTTACCGCAACTCTATGGTTACAATGGCACCACATTGAAAGAGACGGCTGGCGTTGTTTTGTCTGGAGTTGATGAGGCGCCTGTACTTGCCAAATGGCAGTATGGACTTGGCCGCAGTATTGCGTGGACTAGCGATGTGAAGGGACAATGGGCCCAGGATTGGGTCAACTGGTCTGCATTTCCCCAATTTACTGCTCAGATGGTTGGGTGGGTGCTTCCGACCGACTCTGAAACGGGAGTGACTGCCGATTTTCAAACACAGGGTGCACAGACCATTATGGATGTCAATGTGCAAGATCCTGGTGGTGAGGTGCGTGATGGTCTGACGATGCAAGCAACAATTATTGGTGCAGATGGCACTACTCAACAAGTTCCACTCACACAGGTGTCCCCTGGTCAGTATCGTGCCAGTATCGCAAGCCCTACGCAAGGCTCGTATCTGGTCCAGCTTGTTGGTGAGGAAGAGGGTCGCCCGGTGGTGCAAGATACTGCGGGTTTGGTGGTGCCGTATTCACCAGAATACCGCCAGAGCCAGAGTGATCCAGAGTTGCTTGAGGCGATTGCGAGAACCAGCGGTGGGGCAGAGCTTAGTGATCCGGTCGAAGCCTTTGATCATAACCTTGATGGTGTTTCACGTGCTCAAGATGTTGCATTTCCACTGCTTCTATTTGCACTGATCCTATTACCATTTGACATTGGGGTGCGGCGTCTCACGCTACGCCGGAGTGATTTTAACGACACTCTGAAGTTAGTATCTAAGCAGAGACATGCACCTGCTGCTGATGACGCGAACCAGGATCGCCTTGGTCATCTGCGTCAGGCAAAACAGCGAGCCGCGCAACGAACATCGGAGACACAAATGCCGCAGCCACCAGTTGTGCCGCAGCCAGAGCAACGTTCTCAGAAACCTAAACGCTGGTTTAGGTCATCTAAACCAAAACCAACATCCCCTGATGCACCCCCAACAAAGGACGAGCAAATGGATCGTCTGCTGGCTGCAAGGCAACGTGCGCGTCGTAAGGCACGCGGTGAAGACGAGTAATCCTTTCTTTCACACACTACTGATTGGTTATGAGGGTAACCAACGGTCGACGATCTGGCGTAGTTGGATAATTGTCACAGGTTTGTGGAAAAACTCGTTGATCCCAGCCGCTTGGGCTTGTTCTCTAATGGTGGTATCTGCTGAGATCATAACAATAGGTATATCTTCTATCTGGAGTCGAATGGTCCTTACCAGATCAATACCTGTCATTTCCGCCATACGATGATCAGTGATAATGAGGTCATACGTATATTCCTCGATCGCGGTAAGGGCTTCTGCGCCACTTGCTGCTGCGGTGATGTGTCCATTAGGGATAAGTCGTTCGAGCGCACGTACAAAAAACGTTCGTACATCGTCTTCGTCCTCAACAACGAGGATTTGTGCAGGACTGGGCGGCACATCATTATTCATAGACTCATCTCCTTATGTGCAGAATATCTTGTCCTCGTCGGAAAAATATACGTGAATGGAGTCTGGGTTATAAGCACTACCATTGTTTTATGGAGTAATGTTTACTACAGCGCTAGTGGAACAATGGTGTAGCAAAGGCTTGCATCTGACCCCTTTAAAGTGACAAGTTGACATAATACAATAGATGATTATCTACAATGGTGTATGCAATTCATGGCATAACTGTGTGTTCTCTGGAAGCGAAATATATCGATCTAGACCATATATCTGCTCATTATAGCAGGTTTTATATGGGGTAGCGATATATGAGATGGTATATTTGTGCTATTATGTATACAAATAAGGTAACACAACGCCGTTTTACATTGTTTAACAGTTCATAAGATTGTAATGTGGAGAAAAATATGCCATCTTCGACCCCAAACCGACTTGGTGTGGTGACTAGTGGGTCCTTTATGGAAGGACTTAGCGCTCGTTTGGCAGGGAATGAGAGCGTTGAAGACATGCGAGTCGGGAAGTTTGTGGTGATTGATGGCCATAAACATGCTTTTTTTTCGATGGTTACGAATGTGGTCCTTGAAGCAACTAATCAGAAGGTACTGGCAGATCCACCCAATGGTGATGCCTTCTTTCACGATGTGTTAGCTGGGACTTCGACATATGGTGCCATCGAGTTGAAACCTATGCTGATGTTACCGCACGATCTCAATGAGCAGCTGCTGCCAGTTAAGACCGTCCCACGTCATTTTGCTCAGGTATTCGATGCCACTGAAGCAGATTTTACGCGTGTCTTTGGCAGTACTGAGGGAACCCACTTTGAGATCGGACGTCCATTGGATATGGATGTCCCTGTGTGTCTGGATCTGGCGAAATTCGTCGAACGATCCAACGGTATTTTTGGGAAGAGTGGAACAGGTAAAAGCTTTCTGACACGGTTGGTATTATGTGGCATTATTAATACACGTGTAGCCTCGAATCTGATTTTCGACATGCATAACGAGTATGGTCACGACGCACACTCGGAGCATCAGTCGTTTGTGAAGGGGTTACGCCAACTCTTTGGTGCACAAGTTGTAGTTTACTCACTGGATGCTGCATCATCCCGGAATCGTGGAGTAGCAGTTGACGAAGAGGTAGTCATTGGTTTAGATCAGATCGAGGTTGGTGATATTGAGCTTCTCCGTGATGAGCTTAATCTCACGTCAACTGCAGCGGAGTCTTCTTATTTACTGGTCGATCAGTTCAAGGGTGGATGGTTACGTGCGTTGTTAGATATGGATGCGAATGCTGTCAAAGAGTTTGCAGAAAACGCTGGGGCTCATGCGGGCTCGATTAGTGCACTGAAACGGAAGCTGGAACAGGTCGCCCGCAAGGGTTTTGTGAAAGACCAGGCCTCAACGTCAGCGATTGATCGTATGATTGATGCATTGGCCAGTGGTCGTCATGTGGTACTTGAGTTTGGGCGCTATGGGGATGCGTTGTCGTACATGTTGGTTGCAAACATTATCACACGACGTATTCATCGTCGTTGGGTTGAGCAAACAGAACGCTTTCTCCGCACAAAAGATACAGGAGATCGACCGCGCCAGTTGATGATTACTATTGAAGAGGCACACAAGTTCTTGAACCCTGCTATGGCAAAACAGACCATCTTCGGCACGATTGCACGCGAGTTGCGGAAATACAGTGTCACACTGCTAGTCGTCGATCAGCGACCGTCGTCCATTGACTCGGAAGTAATGAGCCAACTCGGAAGTCGTGTTACTGCGTTGCTCAATGATGAGAAAGACATTGATGCGGTGTTTACGGGTGTAAGTGGGGGCTCTGGTTTAAAGACGGTACTCTCAAGTTTAGACTCGCGACAGCAAGCCATGGTTCTGGGCCACGCGGTACCAATGCCTGTTGTTATTCGCACGCGCTCTTACGACTCATCGTTCTACGCTGCTATGGGTCATAAAGAACATACGCCTGAAGGCCGTATCGAAGCCTTTGCAGAAATCGAAGAACTCTTTCCTGACTAGTAGTTATACTATTGTTCTTCAGTTGAGGGTACGAGTAATCGTTGTGACAAGAAGGCTACACGCGTCCGTGCGGCGACAAAGAGTTCTGAGTTTTCTCGGGCACTGGCGATATCTGCCGCTTGATTAAAGGCTCCAATTGCTTCGGCTATGTCGCCACGCGCTTCGTTGATATGCCCCTGTAGATAGTGTCCCTGTGGTTCAGTTTCTGGATCATCTATGAGGATTTGTGCATCGTATTCTGCTTCAGTGTAGAGTTGAAGTTGGGTGAGCATCATGCCACGTTCAAGATGAAAAAAGTCGTCATCATTAAAGAGTTGTTGTGCTTCTTCCCATGCAGTATCGGCTCCTGTTTGATCGCCCTGCAACTGGAGTAGTCCACCAATCCATAATGCAGCATTAGGATCGTTGGGTGCCTGGACTTGCTCGGCTTGTGCGATAGCCAGTGCTTCATTGGTATCGCCTGCCTGAACAGCACGACTGATTAAGTCAGTGTTGGCGCGGGGTGGCGGGGGAAATAAGCTTGGTAACACGACGAAAAAGATAATGATGATAGCAAAGAGAGAGGTTCCTATGGCAATCAATCGATTACGTTGCTGTCGTTGGTTTTGCTGATGTGTTTCACTGATCGTCTGCCAGAGTGCGCTTGCTGTGAGTTGATCTGCGTGTCCATTTTTTCGTATCAGTCGAGCAACTTTACGGGACTCACGGATCAGTCTTTCTCGTAATGCTTCGGCCCGACTTTCCTCGCCTCGTGTGTCAATATCTAGTCCTGCTAGCCGTGCTAGTTGCTGTTCAATGTGTTCAACCTGACGGATCGTTTCTAACGCACCATCAGGCGTATCGTGCATAACCACAATTTGCTTCTCGGCTTTGGTCAACGCGTCACGAATCTGCGCTGCTGGTGATTGTCCTACTGGCTCACGCGATCTTGTAATAATAGTCTTCATGATAGTTGGGTAGTCGCTTCTTGATCAACGAGCCAGGTAAGCCTTCCATGCACTGGCTGGATGCCCTGCGATGGTCGTTGTGTGATATCTATCTCCCCCTGAAGTACCCGTTTGAGCATATCGGCCTTATCTGAACCTGCAACTAGAAACAGTATATTCTTAGCAGTGTTGATTGCTTTGAACGTAAGTGAAACACGGGTCGGAGGAGGTTTAGGCGCATCATGAATTGCCACAACCAGTTCCTCGTTAGATGTAGTGACTGCTGGCTGGTCTGGAAACAGCGATGCAGTATGTCCATCTGGCCCCATTCCGAGATAAACCAGATCGAATTCAGGTAGTGGCCCATCAAAAAACGCCGTGAGAGTAGCTGCATATGCTTGTGCGGCTGCCTCTGGTGTGCTGCCGATAGTAGGAATGGGATAAATATTCGCTGCTGTAATAGGAACATGGGCTAACAAAACTTCCTGAACCATGTAAAAGCAGTTGTCAGGATCATCGGGTGGGACATACCGTTCATCACCCCAGAAGATATGTACATTTGACCAATCAACCTGATCACGGTGTGGAGGATGTGCAAGTAGTTGATACATTTTACGAGGAGTAGCGCCTCCCGAGAGAGCTACACTAAATCTTCCCTGGCTTTGTATTGCCTTTTGAGCAAGTGTTACAAACTGTTTTGCTCCGTGTTCAGCAAGTGCGTTTGTATCTTCCAGAACGCATAGTTCTCTGTGTGTATGATTGTTCATAGCATTCCTGCCATCTTTTTGTACATTGCTCAAAAGTCAATACAAAGCCAGGGAAGATTTAGTGTAGCTCTCTCGGGAGGCGCTACTCCTCGTAAAATGTAT
>JBCDFA010000015.1:0-49809 GCA_039178835.1 Chloroflexota bacterium | reverse complement strand
TACAAGTTTAATGATCAAGGAGACTTTTACAGATGCTTCGTAAACGATTCATGTCAGTTTTTGGTCCGCTTCTTGTTATCTGTTTGCTGATTGCTGCGTGTGCAACTCCAGAGGAGACAGCACAGGATGAAGAGCCAGCTGCTGACCCCGCAGCAGAAGAAGAAGCTGCCCCAGATGCTCCTCCAGAAGAAGAAGCTGCTCCAGAAGAAGAGGCTGCTCCAGAAGAAGGAACAGAAGAAGAGGCTGCTCCAGAAGGTTCTGAAGAGGGTGAGAGTGCTGCTGACGGGGGAACCTATCGTGTTGGTATTTTTAGCGATCTAACAACACTGAACTATTGGAACTATCTTGGCCCTGACTCAACCGTATGGAATAGCTACTTCCTAGCCCCTCAGCGTGTTACACTCACGAATCTTTCAGACGTTGATTTTCAACTTTATCCATCGGCTGCTGAAGTACTCCCTGAACGACCTCTTGAACAAGAAGGTGAGTTCTGGGTTAGTGAGTTGACTCTCCGTGAAGGTATCATCTGGAGTGATGGAACACCTTTTACAGCGAATGATGTAGCATTTACTTTTAACACTGCCATAGAGCTTAGGTTGCCCGGTAACTGGACTTCCTATGTTGATCCTAATTTCTACGATCGTGTGGAAGCAGTTGATGATCGAACCGTAAAGTTCTATTTTACGCAAGAACCCGGTCTAGCTGTGTATGAGTATGGTGGTCTAAATCTGGTTGGTATTATGTCCGAAGCATACTGGAGTCCTATTGTTGAGGGTGCTACAGGTGCGGTAGATGGTTTAGGTGATCCACCAGGTGAAGATGCTTCTGATGAAGAGCAGGCGGACTATCAAGAAAGCCTCACAGAAGCGTTGAATGAACTCTTCCAACATGAACCAAATGGTGAACCACTTGCTGGACCTTTTACTTTTGGTCGATGGGAGACAGGTGCTTTTGCTGAAAATTCAGCTTCCAATGATTACTTTGAGACTGGTACAACTGAAACAATTTATGCAGATGGATCATATGTAAGAACTAGTGCTGATGGAGATGAGTTTACTGCTGGTGAAGCTGCTAGTGAACCAACGTCTGAATATACCATTGGCCCAAATGTCTCTTCAACGATCTATACGTTATACAGTGATCAGAATGCAGCCATCTTGGCACTTCAGGATGGTGAAATCGACTTCATGTTGAATTCTTTGGGGCTTCAGCGTGGCCTGCAACAACAACTTGAAGCTGCTGAAGGTGTTCAGGTTATTGAAAACAAAACAAATGGCTTCCGCTATATGTCTTTCAATATGCGCAAAGCTCCGATGGATGATGTGGCATTTCGTCAAGCAGTTGCGGTCTTAATTGATAAAGAGTTTGTGACAAACCAAGTTTTACAGGGTGCAGCATTCCCACTCTACACATTTGTGCCTGAAGGAAATGCTTTCTGGTACAGTGATGATGTTCCTAAGTTAGGTTTGAAAGAAGATGGTACACCATTGACGCGTGTAGAACGTATGGAAGAGGCTACCCGCATTCTTACTGAGGCCGGTTACTCATGGGAAGGTGGCGAAGAACCGACCTACAACGAAGATAATGATCAAATCGAGGTGAGTGGTCCATTGCTGCTCCCTAATGGTGATCCGGTTCCTGAGATGAGTCTGCTTGCTCCGGCACCATCATATGATCCTCTTCGGTCAACATTTGCTACCTGGATTGAGCAGTACCTGACCGAGTTTGGTATTCCTGTAAGGGCCGAATTAACAGGTTTCAATGTCATTGTTGAGCGTGTATTCGAGCAACAAGACTTTGATATGTATTCCTTGGGATGGTCACTGGGGATTTTCCCTGATCATCTGCGGGACTTTTTCCACAGTGATCGTGCAGTTCCAGGCGATAATAATGCCGGTGCATACTCAAATCCAGAGTTTGACGAACTATCTGACCAGATTAAGTCTTGTACTGATCTGAATGAGTGTCAAGAAATTTCCGTTCAGCTTCAGCAAGTGTTAGCTGAAGAAGTTCCCTATGTGTTGCTCTTTGATACAGGTATCGTAGAGGCCTATCGAACTGAAGCCCTTGCTTATCCTTATGAAGAAGCATTAGGTGGGTTGCAATTTGTAAGCGGTATTCCAGACATTGTAGAAGTTAAGTAGTTGACCTGGACTAGAGGTAACACTAGACATGTTACCTCTAGTCACATCATTCTTTACGGGGAGGCGCTGTTTTGCTCTCGTATATAATTAAAAGAGTATTTCAAATTGTTATTACCTTTTTTCTTTTTCTTTGTCTCTCTTATTTGTTAATGGAAGCAATGCCTGGTGATTTCGGCCAGGTTTTTTTAGATGATCCAAGTCTTACCGCAGAACAACGTGAGGCACTGCGTGCAGGGCTCGGTCTGGATCGTCCGCCGCACGAACGCTTCTTAATCTATCTTGGGAATCTTGCCACCGGAGATATGGGTATTTCTTTCACCTATTATCCTCAACCAGTCAGTGATATTCTGCTTGAACGTGCTCCACGCACGATTATGTTATTTCTAACAGCAACTATCGTGTCTTTCTATGTTGGCTTTTTTGCAGGCAAAGTTTTGGCGTGGAGACGTGGGGGTACTACAGAATATGTCACTACAGTTGGTGGGGTAATGCTGTTTACCGTGTTTACTCCATGGTTTGCTCTGTTGATGATGTGGTTGTTTGCATCCAACCAGGGTCTTGATCTCTTGCCACTTGGGAAGTTTATACGACCCGAAGTGTGGCGTGATGCCCCAGTCACTACAAACGAGGTGTTCAACCCGATGTTACTAACAATGATCATCGTGTCAACCGGAATACTTTCCCTTGTAGTTGGGACTCGGCGCCTCGTAGGCCAGCAGCGTCTTTTGATTCGATCAGGCGGCTCCGCTGTTCTCCTGGCTGGAGCAGCCACTTACTGGTTAACAAGTGGTATTGGTACCTACGCACTGGATATTGCCTATCATCTGATACTGCCTATCTTAACCCTCACATTGATTAATTTCGCAGGTACAATGTTGTTGACACGAAACAGTATGTTAGAAACCTTGCGTGAAGATTACATTGCTACTGCGCGTGCAAAGGGCCTCCCCGATAATGTTATTCGTGACAAACACGCTGCGCGTAATGCGTTATTACCTGTTGTAACCTCGTTTGTCTTTTCACTGGCATTTGCATTTAGTGGTGGTATTATTACAGAGAATGTATTTTCCTGGCCAGGTATGGGGGCAGCGTTTCTTGAAGCAGCACAAACACAAGATGTCCCTATGGTGATGGGAACATTGGTGTTTATTGGCTTACTGGCCATGCTCGCACATCTTGCTGCAGATATCCTGTACGCCTTTTTAGATCCGCGCATTCGTTACGCATAGGAGAAACCCGTGGACACACAAGACAGTCGTAATTCAGTTGTGTCAGTGCAAGGTGAAACCGGGGTTGGAGCACTTGATGAGGAACGCAGGAAGTTACATGAGCAACCTCTCTGGAAAGTTCGCATCCAATTAGCGCTCAAGGCGTTCTCTGCAAACTGGAAACTTTTTGCCGAGAATAAAATTGGATTGCTTGGCTTGGGCATTATTCTCTTTTTTGCACTCTTTGCACTTGCTCATCCCATAATGATGACGTATGTATGGGAAACATCAGTCTATCACCCTATTCGCGGGTTTGATGGAATGGTCGCACCCCATCCATCACCACCGTCAGAGCGTCACTGGCTTGGAACTGATCCGATGGGGCGTGATATTTTAAGCCAATTGATGTATAGCACAAGGGCAGCTTTTGTTTTAGGGGCAGTCGCGGCACTTGTAACGGTGTTATTTGGTACTACTGTTGGTGCTATATCGGCCTATTTTGGTGGTTGGGTGGATACCTTCTTCATGCGTCTTGCAGATATTATCATTACGCTACCAACCATCGTGTTGCTAATTGTGCTCAGTGCGCTGTTTGATATGAACCTCTTTTCTTTAGCTATCGTTCTAGGGATTGTTTTTGGTTTTGGTGCAACCACGATTATATTGAAGTCACAAGCACTCACAATTACCGTTCGAACCTATGTTGATGCGGCCCGTGTGGCAGGTGGAAGTCGATGGCATATTATTTTTCGTCACATTGTTCCAAATTTGTTGCCACTTTCCTTTCTCTATATGATGTTTACGGTAACAGATGCTATTTTTACTGAGTCTGTTTTGTCCTTCTTTGGATTGATTGATGTAGGTATGTCTTGGGGCTTGATGATTAATACGGCTTCTGTAACTGGTTATTTGCTGAATTTTGAGACTTGGTGGTTGATGTTTCCCACTGGTCTTTCGATTACATTGCTGTGTGCAGCATTTTATTTAGTAGGACGCGCTCTTGATGAAGTGATCAATCCACGTTTGCGTAAACGATAATTTAGTGAAATGAGATAATAGACACACCAAGCGGTGTGTCTGGTTTATAGTGGGGTGAAATAGTGTCACAACCGATATTAAAAGTTGAAAATCTTACGATGCACTACTCAACTCGTGCTGGGCCTGTATATGCGATTGACAATGTTAGTTTTGAGTTGGCTGAAGGTGAGTCGATGGGGTTAGTTGGGGAGTCTGGGTGTGGAAAGACCTCTATTGCAAGCAGTCTCCTCAAATTATTGCCTGATAATGCCGAAATAAAAGCAGGTCATATTTATTTCAATGGGACAGATCTAGCACCCTTAAACGAAGCTGAAATGCGTCAATATCGCTGGCGTAATATTTCAATGGTGTTTCAGGCTGCGATGAATTCGCTCAACCCGGTGTACAAAGTCGGTGATCAAATCTACGAGGCTATGGAAACACACCTGGGGGTCCATTCATACCAGCAGGCCCGTGAACGAATTACACAGTTATTCGAGATGGTCGGGCTTGATCCCAAGATGATGGACCGCTATCCTCATGAGTACAGTGGAGGAATGCGCCAGCGTGCCGTTATCGCAATGGCATTGTCTTGTAACCCAGATCTTGTTATTGCCGATGAACCAACTACAGCCTTGGATGTGATTGTTCAGGATGCGCTTATTCAGGAATTGAAGATTTTGCAAGAACAGATAGGGATGACCATGATTTATATTTCTCATGACATCGCTGTTATTGCAGAGGTAAGCGATAAAATCGGTATTATGTATGCTGGCCAACTGGTTGAGATGGGAAGCTCCGAGGCGATTTTTCACGAACCTGTCCATCACTACACGGCTGCACTCATGGCAGCTTTCCCTAGTGTTACTGGGCCAAAACGTGAGTTGAGTGCCCTCGGTGGCGAACCACCCAATCTCCTGGATCCGCCAACTGGCTGTCGATTTCACCCCCGCTGTCCTGCTGCCACAGATATTTGTCGTACGCAGGTGCCCCCATTTACGGAACATGGCGATGGACATTATGCCGCTTGCTGGCACCCTGTAGCGAGGTTTGACAATGGCGAGTAATCAACCACTTGTTAAAGTATCTGGACTGCGTAAACATTTTCCCCTTAATCAGGGTCTGCTGGGTCGTGCAAAATCCTTTGTACACGCGGTTGATGGGATTGATTTTGAGATCGAACGAGGGCAGAGTTTGGCACTCGTTGGTGAATCTGGTTCTGGGAAAACTACCACTGGTAAGATGTTGGTGCGTTTGTTGGACCCTACCGATGGTCATATTCAACTTAACCTGAATGATAATTCTGTTGATGTTGCAACGCTTAGGGGATCTTCACTTAAGAAATTCCGTCGTAATGTTCAAATGATCTTTCAAGATCCTTACGAATCGTTAAATCCTCGACGGACTATCTTTGATACAGTTGCTGAGCCGCTTCAAGTCCAGGGTATTGGCAATGTGCTAGAACGGGAAGAGCGAGTTGCAGAGATTCTTGCATTGGTAGGATTGTCACCACCGACTTCTTACATGTTTCGTTTCCCACACGAGCTTTCGGGAGGTCAACGACAGCGTATTGCCATTGCGCGTGCTCTCGTTATTGAGCCGGATTTTGTAGTAGCAGATGAGCCAACGTCGATGCTGGATGTGTCAATCCGGACTGGCATTATGAAGTTGATGCAAGATTTGGCAGATCGCTTGGGTGTTACCTATCTTTACATTACCCATGATCTTGCGGTTGCACGCTATATGGCTTCGCATATTGCGGTGATGTATAAAGGGAAGATTGTGGAGATGGGTGAAATGGAACGAGTGCTACACAATCCTGAGCATGCCTACACCAAAGAATTGCTGGCAGCTGTTCCTGTTCCTGATCCGCGACACAAGCGCGAGCATGCTCGTTTCAAAAACCGTGCATAAAGAACAACGAGATGAGTGTGACGATGTTCTTTATGCAGCGTAAAGATGATATTGAACTAAGTAGTCACTCCCTGTGTATTATAAGTATGAAGGTTTACACACGCTCTCTATGTGAAATGGATGTATCGCATTACTGTTTCGTCACACAACTGGCGAAAGTATTGTGATAACTATAATGGGTTATGACGGCGATCAGAGAGATATTTTGGACGAGCTTTTTGTCAATGAGTTGACACGACTGACCTGTGATGAAGCACGAGTTCAGCCATTGTGGCGTAGTATTGTGTGTCGTGTGAAACAATACGGTGCTACCAGCTGTGGTGATCTCAGTCATCAATATGTGGATCATACCAGCTATTCATACAGGTTTGTGCCATCGTTTGAAGTGATGATGGGTAGACACTTACACTGGTTCCGCTGGTAAGTAGCATATAGAAAGGAGGGTTTTTAGATTATAAGCCTTTTGTGTGTAATGAAGATTATTGTTATCTCCTGCAATCAGGTCATTCTTGGAGACATGCTTTATGAAGATGCCAAATTCACGTAATAACTTAGCGTTTTTCTTGCTGTTCGCTTTGCTCATTCCTATCTTAGCTGCTTGTGGTGGTCAACCGGCTGCATCACCAGAAGAAGAAGCTCCAGCTGGAGAAGAGGCTCCGGCTGAAGAAGCTCCGGCTGAGGAAGAAGCTGTTGAAGAGCCCGCTGAGGAAGCTCCGGCTGAGGAAGAAGCTGTTGAAGAGCCCGCCGAAGAAGCTGAAGAAGCTCCAGCTGAAGAAGGCGCCGAAGGCAGTGGCGGTAATGTCCTACGCGTACATCAAGCGGTTTACCCTGATGTTTTCGATCCACAGAAAAGTTCTTTCTCCAATGAGATTGTTATTCTTGCGATGAATTATGAGGGACTGACAAGGCTTGATGAGAATCTGGAAGCGGTTCCGGCGGCAGCCGAAAGCTGGGAGTTCAACGAAGACGCAACTGAAATTACCTTCAAAATTCGTGAGGGTTTGACGTATAGCGATGGTTCACCACTGACTGCCGAGAATTTTCGCTATGCCATGGAGCGCAACTGTGATCCAAATACCGCTGGTGAGTATCAATCCATTCTCTTTGATGTCGCTGGGTGTGAAGCATTTGCCAGTGCTTCCGTTGATGATAGTGATGCCGTTGATGAAGCACGTACCGGACTTGATGTGGAAGCTGTCGATGATTTGACTCTCCGTGTTGGTTTAGCCAGCCCAGCCCCATACTTCCCCTACATCGCCGGATTGTGGGTTACCTTCCCAGCTAAACAAGAATTGGTTGAAGCTGGTGGTGAGACATGGTGGCAAGATCCTGCAAATCACATTGGGAATGGTCCTTTCCAGATTACCAGTATCGAAGAGGATCAGTTGATTGAGTTTACCGTCAACGAGAATTATTGGGGTGGCACACCACAGATTGGTGGTTTAGAGTATATCTATCAGGAAGATAGCTCGGTCGCGCTTGAAGCCTACCGCAGTGGTCAGATTGATATTGTTGCGCCCGACTCATCTCAGCTTCCTGCGATTGAAGCCGATCCTGAATTGAGTGAAGAACTCCTCGTTTATCCAGGTGCATCAACATTTAACCTGAGTTTTAATCTGACACTCGAGCCATTTACTGATATCAAAGTTCGTGAAGCTTTCTCCCATGCAATTGATCGTGAAACCTACTGTGCTGTTATTCGGAATGGTGATTGTGCTCCTACCCTCAGTTGGATTCCCGAGGGTGTTCCCGGGGCTATCGAAACGGATAAGTTTGGGTTCGATCCTGAAGCTGCTGTACAGGCTTTGGCAGACTCGGAGTATGGTGGGCCAGAGGGCTTGCCAGAAATTAGTTTGACCTATCGAGGTGATGATCCAGCATCTCAGCCACGTGTTGAATGGTTAGCAGGACAATTCCGTGATGTCTTGGGGATTGAGGTAACATTGGAACCTGTTGATGGCACAACACTTGTTGCGCTCCGCAAAGATCCAACAACCTTCCCACAGATGCTGGCCTTTGGTGGCTGGATTCAGGACTATCCTGATCCACAGAACTGGTTAAGCGTCTTCTGGACATGCGACTCAACCTTTGCACAACGTGTTGCATTCTGTAGTGAAGAGTTTGATGAGTTAGTTGGACAAGCCGATACCTCGACCGATCAGGAAGAGCGTATTCAGCTTTA
The DNA here is from genome assembly GCA_039178835.1 of Chloroflexota bacterium. Classification (GTDB taxonomy): domain Bacteria; phylum Chloroflexota; class Chloroflexia; order Chloroflexales; family Roseiflexaceae; genus AL-N1. The sequence continues at coordinate 41,344 of JBCDFA010000015.1, read as the reverse complement.
TCAGCAAGCTGGTGAGGTTCTAGTCGATCAAGTTCCTGGGCCTTTCGCCTACAACTTGTCCAACATTTTCTTAGTGAAACCTTCTGTACAAAACTATGTGGGTACTGCTGCTGACTCTCCATCGGGTTGGCCAGGGCAGTGGGCTTCACCATTGACTATTACCGTTGAGCAATAATGTTTCGTATTTGATTGTAGTCGTTTCCCATCTACTGCCTCAGCAAGCGGTAGATGGGAGACATATGGTTGTTCAACATCGTAAGTTATCGGTATGTACACTGTCTTGATACAACCAGGATAACTCATCATTGAGGCGCATATGTTTGGTTATTTTGTTCGTCGTGTACTCTGGATCATTCCTGTCCTGTTAACGGTTACCTTTATTACTTTTGTCCTTATGCATCGGGCCCCTGGTGGACCATGGGATAAAGAGAAACCTGTCCCTGCTGCGACTCAGGCAGCGTTAAACGCCCGATTTGGCTTAGATAAACCGCTTTGGTTTAATCCTGAAGCTATAGGTGAGTCCTGGAGCGAAGGTACCCGTAATCCCTTCGTGCTAGGTCGTGCACTAATAGATTCCCAGTTCTTTAATTATGTGATCGATGCGGCACAGGGTGATCTTGGGATTACCTATCAATCAAAGGGCAGTGAAACAGTTCAAAGTGTTATTCAGCGCCAGTTTCCGACAACCGCAAAAGTTGGTCTTGTTGCGATTATATTTGCCATTGTCTTTGGGGTGCCACTTGGTATCATTAGTGCGTTAAGACAGAATTCGCCTATTGACTATACAAGCTTGTTTATTGCTACGATTGGTATCTCTGTTCCTAATTTTATCATTGGTGTACTACTCATTATCTTTTTGAGTTCGTTCTTTGGCCTGCCGCCTATTCGTCGCCCAGAAGAGTGGGAAGGTTTTGGCATGGCATACCTGTGGCCTGGTTTGGTTCTTGGCCTTGGAACCATGGCATTGATTATGCGTCTGACGCGTTCATCAATGCTTGAAGTAAAGCGACAAGACTACATCCGTACTGCACGGGCAAAGGGTTTGGCAGATCGTATGGTAGTTGGACGGCATATGCTACGCAATGCACTCATTCCGGTTGTTACCATTCTTGGACCGGCCATTGCGGCGCTCGTCACAGGGTCTTTTATTATTGAACAGGTCTTTGCGGTTCCTGGTATGGGGCGTGAGTTTGTCAAAGCTATTGGTGCTCGTGATTACTCAATGATTATGGGAACCACGCTGTTTTATGCCCTACTGGTTGCAATTGCTAACCTCACAGTTGATCTGAGCTACGGCTTACTCGATCCGCGTATTCGTTCACAGGACTAAGGAGGATTAGGCATGGCAACTTCTGCACCGACACTGTCAACAGCCAATGAGCAAGATATTGCGCTGTCGCGACCTCCACGGAGTTTATGGAGTGATGCATGGCGTCGATTGCTCCGTAATCGAATGGCGATGTTTGGCCTATATTATCTTGGGTTTCTCTTTATCGTAGCACTCTTTGCTCCAGTGATAGCGATGCACAATCCGGTCCAGACAGATGTTCGTAATGCAGGGACATTCCGTCAGGCAGCTTGGATTGAAGATCCTAATCCTTTACGTACTGGTTCATGGAGCTATCCATTGGGAAGCGACTCAGTTGGTCGGGATGTATTGAGCCGTTTGATCTATGGGACACGAGTTGCCTTGATTGTGGGGTTTATTCCCATGATTTGTACACTCTCGATTGGTGTGACTATTGGCCTTGTTGCAGGATTTGTAGGTGGTGCAGTTGACAACATTCTGATGCGTATTACTGATGTTGTGTATGCTATTCCCGCACTGCTTTTCTTTGTTATTATGCAGATTTCTTTTAAAGACTCTACCTTCGGAACAATTTTCAATGGGTTAGTGTTGTTATTTGTCACACTTTCAATTGTCAACTGGACAGGAGTTGCCCGTTTAGTACGGGGTCAGGTTTTATCATTAAAAGAAAAAGAGTTTGTTGAGGCAGCACATGCTATAGGGACGCGTAATTGGCAAATTATTACTCGTCACATTCTGCCCAATACCCTTGGTCCTATTATTGTTGCTGGTGCCTTTATCGTCCCTGGTGCGATTATTACTGAAGCTATTTTAAGTTATCTTGGTATTGGTATTCGCCCAAGCGTTAATCCAGAGGCAATCTTCCCAACGAGTTGGGGCAATATGATTCTTGATGGTTCAAGAACCTGGGAATCACAGCCCTGGATGCTCATTGGGCCAGCGATTGCCGTAGCTTCGATTACAATGGCATTTACGTTTGTTGGCGATGGTTTGCGTGACGCGCTTGATCCACGAGATCAGTAGCGACGTATTAAAGGGAGCTTGGAGATGTCTCCATTGCTTGAGGTCCGCAACCTTGTAGTGGAATTTATAACGCAGGATAGTACTGTTCACGCAGTCAATGATGTGTCCTTCCATATTGCGCAAGGTGAGACTGTCGGGGTTGTTGGAGAAAGTGGGAGCGGCAAAAGCGTAACAGCTATGTCGATTATGCGACTAATACCAACTCCTCCTGGTCGCATTATTGATGGCAGTATTCGTTTTATTGGTGATGAGTTACTTGATCTTTCTGAGGAAGAGCTACGCCACATTCGCGGCAACCGCATTGCGATGATCTTTCAGGACCCGATGACCTCACTGAATCCAGTCTTGTCAGTTGGCCGCCAGATGATGGAGTCGCTTGAACTTCATATGCAAATGAGTAGTCGTGAGGCACGTCACCGAGCAATTGAGTTGTTAGAGATGGTTGGCATACCCTCTGCTTCACAGCGTTTGCAAGATTACCCACACCAATTCTCTGGAGGAATGCGACAACGCGTCATGATTGCGATGGGACTTTCATGTAATCCTGAATTGCTCATCGCTGATGAACCGACCACTGCTCTGGATGTCACCATCCAGGCTCAAATTCTTGAACTAATCAATCGACTAAAGGAAGAGCTAGGTACATCTGTACTACTGATTACGCATGATCTGGGCGTTGTGGCTGGAATGGCTGATCGCGTAATTGTCATGTATGCTGGACAGGTCGTTGAGGAAGCCCCTACTGAAGAACTGTTCGACAATCCGCGTATGCCATACACTCTGGGCTTGCTACGCTCAATACCGCGACTCGATGAAGAGGAAAGCCAGGTGCTTACCCCTATTCGTGGTTTGCCACCTGATCTGACCACCCTTGCTGAGGCCTGCCCATTTGCGCCGCGGTGTGATTATGTTGTTGCTGGAAGATGTGATCGGCAGATGCCTCCTTTACGTATCGTTGCACCGGAGCATCGAGCAGCGTGTCTTTTTGATATTTCTATAGACACACCCATCCCAACCAATAAATTGAGACAGGATATTGAGGAGGTGTCTTCCTGATGTCTTTAATGCTTGGTTTATTGGCATAGATAGTGTCTAGTGTAAGAAGTATGTTGTAACTTCGATGGCATACTGGAAGGAGGTGTTAGAAAACAAGTACATAGGGTGAGAATGAACGATTTTTACAGATTCTCTACATTGGAACAAAAGGAGTTCGTATGAACAAGAAATTCTTTTCCAGACATGTTGCAATAATCATGCTGCTTGCATTGATTATCCCTATCCTGGCAGCATGTGGTGCGGGTGAGCAAGCCGCAGAGCCGGAGGAAGAAGCTCCTGCTGCTGAAACAGATACTGATACAGAGGCAACTGGCGAAGAAGGCGCGACTGACGAAGAAGGTGCAACTGACGAAGAAGGCGCGACTGACGAAGAGGGTGCGACTGACGAAGAAGGCGCAGCTGATGAAGAAGGCGCAACTGACGAAGAGGGTGCGACTGACGAAGAAGGTGCAACTGATGAAGAAGCACCTGTAGGAGACACTTCTAACGCAGTACCTGGAGTATATCGTTTCAACCTGGGTACTGAGCCAGCCACAATCGATCCCCAAAAGATATCGTTTTCTCATGAGATTACAGTCGTAATGATGAACTACCAGCCGCTGATGAGTTTCAACATGGATATGGAGCCCATCCCTGGTGCCGCCGAAAGTTTTGATATTTCAGAAGATGGTTTGGTCTATACCTTTACGCTGCGCGAAGGGTTGCAATACTCTGATGGCACGCCGCTGACTGCTGCGAACTTCGAGTACGCGTGGAAACGCCTGGCCGATCCTATGGTCGCTGGTGAGTATCAATACCTGACCTGTGGAGTCATTGAAGGCTATTCAGAGTACGCAGTAACAGGATGTCCTGATGAAGAAGGAAACCTGCAAACAATTGAGGAAGCAGAAGGACTTGATCTGGAAGCTCTGCGCGATGGTGTTGGCGTTACAGCCATTGATGATCTAACACTCGAAATTCGCCTTACCCGACCAACCCCCTACTTCCTTAGTATGGCCGCTCTTTGGATTGGTGCACCAGTCCGTGAGGAAGATGTTGAAGCGGGTGGTGAGGACTGGTGGTTTGAGCCCGAAAACTTCATTGGTAATGGTCCTTTCATCATGACTGAATGGCAGCGTGACAGCCGGATTGTGTGGGAACGTAACCCCAACTACGATGGTCCACTTGGTCCGGTTCAGTTGGAAGGCGTAGAGATGCTGATTATCAATGAGCCACAGGTCGCCTTCCAGGCCTATCAAAATGGTGAGTTGGACTTCTATGGAGTGAATCGCAATGATTTACCGGTGATTGAGGGAGATCCAGTCTTAAGTGCTGAACTCAATCAGCTTGGTGTTGATGCCTCCTTCTATATTGGCTTTAACAATGCCATCCCACCGTTTGATAATCAACAAGTACGGCAGGCTTTTGCACAGGCAGTTGATCGTGAAGCCTTTGTCGAAGATATGCTTGGTGGTATTGGCATACCAGCATATTCATTTATACCACCGGGCATTCCTGGGTATACTGATGAGATTACCTGGGAATTCGACCCTGAAGCGGCGCGACAGACGCTAGCAGATGCTGGCTTCCCTGATGGCGAAGGGTTACCGCCCATTAGTCTTACTTATTCACAGAGTGCACGTGCTCAGGAGTTGCGTGAATGGCTTGCCAACCAGATTCAGGAAAACCTGGGTATAGAAGTAGCTCTTGATCCGGTCGACTCAACGGCTTTTGTGGAACTTACCAAAGACCCCGAAACCTATCCACAAATGACGTTACTTGGATGGGGACCAGACTATCCTGACGAACAAAACTTCCTCTCAGCGGTATTTCGTACCGGTGGCTCATCGGCTGCTGATATTAGTTACTCAAACCCTGAGTATGATGCCTTAGTTGATCAGGCTGATGTCTCATTGGATCCGGAAGAGCGTGCTGAACTCTATGCACAGGCTAATGAAATCTTGTTAGAAGACTCGCCTGTAGTGTTCCTGTTCTATCGTGAGCCAAAGGGGTTGATTAAATCATATGTTTCAGGTATTACTCCTGACACTGTGACACCTTTAGATACCTTCTCAGGATTCTACAATCTTCCTAACATTACAGTCGAGCCATAAGGTTTATAATTCGGGTGGTGGGAATGGGATGTTCCCACCGCCCCTGCCGGTGTGATATACACTATTGGTGGAGCGTACAATGACTCAGTATATTATTCGCCGCATACTCTGGTTTATTCCTGTACTTTTTTGTGTTGGTTTGATCACCTTTACGATTGCCCAACTTACGCCGGGTGGCCCGTTCGATGCCGGACGTGATGAGACAAGTCGGCGTATGCCAAGCGGTGCAGAACAAGTATTACGTGAGCGTTTTGGCATGGATCTGCCGATGTGGCGCCAATTTACCCGTTACATGTTCTTCGATATTAGTACAAACCAAGAAACAGGGGAACGTGAGATTGTCTGGGGCGCTATTGGCGGGAATCTGGGGCCAACCTATTCCTCACGTGGCCAGCGTACAGTACAGCAAGAATTATTTGAAGGCTCAGGTGACAACCCCAGTCGGTTTTACTACTCAGCACGGCTTGGTATGCAAGCATTATTGATTGCTGTTACCTTTGGTATTCCGCTTGGTGTTGTAGCCGCCCTTAAACAGAATAGTTGGATTGACTATTTTTCGCTGCTTTTCGCCACTTCATTTGTGGCATTGGGATCATTGGTGATCTCTATTCTGTTTGTGGTTATTTTCGCTACATCGTTGGGATGGTTTAATGTTCTTCCTGATTGGGATGAGCCGATCAGACCATGGGTCTTACCTTCCTTTGCATTAGGGCTGGCCAGTATGGGTTATATTGCACGCCTTACCCGTTCAAGTGTTTTAGAGGTCAAACGACAGGACTATGTGCGAACGGCACACTCCAAAGGTCTGGCTGAACAAGTGGTCATCTGGCGTCATGTAGTGCGGAATGCGTTGCTCCCAGTCGTAACAATTATGGGGCCACTGATCGCCGCATTTTTGACCGGTACCCTGTTTGCTGAGTATATTTTTGAAGTTCCTGGAATGGGATTGAAGTTGGTTCAGGCCATTGGGGAGCGTGATTATTCTATGATCATGGGGGGAGCTTTAATTTATACATTCATTCTCTCTTTCTCGAACCTGTTGGTTGATCTTGCCTATGGTATTGTCGACCCACGGATCAGTCTCAAATAACCAAATGTATTGTAACTAATAGACAGTAACAGGTATTCTATGGCGACATCGGCACAACCTATCCAAAGCTCTTCCAATACTACTTTTTCCCGTAAACCGCGGAGTTTGTGGGGTGATGCATGGCGGCGATTGATTAGCAATCGCGCATCTGTTGTTGGCATGTTCATTGTTGGCACACTGATCTTCACGGCTATTTTTGCTCCGCTCTTGGCCCCCCATAATCCGGTGGTCCAGGAGGCAGGGAATAGTTTACGTCAGCCCTTTTGGGTTACTGATACCACACCAGCAACGGAACCTGTTCCAGGGCATCCATTAGGAACGGATGGGCTAGGGCGGGATCAGCTTTCACGACTTATTTATGCGACACGTGTATCTATTATTGTGGGTCTCATTCCTACTATCATTGTGCTCTGTATTGGTGTTCCCCTTGGCCTTATTGCCGGGTATGCAGGTGGTCGGGTAGACAATTTACTCATGCGTGTGACTGACATCGTGTATGCTTTTCCCGATCTGCTCTTTATTATTTCGATATCGGTTGCTTTTCGTGAAACCTGGTTTGGTCAGGCGTTTAATGGTTTATTACTTATATTTGTTGCATTGGCCATTGTGGGGTGGACTGGTCTGGCGCGTTTAGTACGTGGTCAGGTGTTGTCGCTCAAAGAAAAAGAGTTTATCGAGGCAGCCCGTGCACTTGGCATTCCAACCGGTCAAATTATTCGGAATCATATTTTGCCCAATACATTAGCTCCAATCATCGTTGCTGTTTCTTTTGCCATTCCTGGCTTTATTATTGCTGAGGCAACACTTACCTTCCTGGGGGCTGGTATGCGGCCATCCGTTGATGCAACGAACCCTTTCCCAACCAGTTGGGGTGTCATGCTGCAAGAAGGTATTTCTCGATTAAGTAGTGGTCCGTGGATTCTGTTATTCCCGGCTTCCTGTATTGCCATTGTCATGCTGGCGTTCACCTTCATTGGTGATGGGTTGCGTGATGCGCTCGATCCACGTGATCAATAAGCTTGGATCGAATAGTATAGGAGACGATGCCAGCACAATAGGCTAAGACACTATGACAGTGCACAAAAATGGTAAAGAGGATCAACCGATCCTGCGTGTGCACGACCTGAAAGTACATTTTCCAGTAACCAGCGGTATCGTGTTTCAACGGCAGGTCGGCTCGGTAAAGGCCGTAGATGGAATCTCTTTCGACATTCAATCAGGCGAGACACTTGGGCTGGTTGGTGAGAGTGGGTGCGGCAAATCAACTGCCGGACGTGCCATTCTGCAGTTGCAACGTGCCACATCAGGTCAGGTGTATTTTGGTAGGACCGATCTGACCAGAATCCGTGGTCGTGCGCTGCGTGCTATGCGTCGTCAGGTGCAGATTGTCTTTCAGGACCCGTATGCTTCACTCAATCCACGTATGACAGTTGGCAGTATTATTGGCGAGCCGATCCGTGTCCACAATCTACGACAGGGCAATACTGCCATACGCCAGCGCACTGAAGAATTGCTCGAACTGGTGGGGCTTAATCCATACTTTATCAATCGTTACCCACACGAGTTCTCTGGTGGCCAACGACAACGGATTGGTATTGCCCGTGCGCTTGCGGTAGAACCACGGTTTGTTGTGTGTGATGAGCCTGTCTCAGCACTCGATGTGAGCATTCAGGCGCAGGTGCTCAATTTGCTTCAGGAACTACAGAAAAAGCTGGGTCTGACCTACCTCTTTATTGCCCACGGTCTTGCAGTGGTCAAACATATCAGTGATCGTGTGGCAGTGATGTATCTGGGCAAGATCGTGGAGTTAGCCCCAAGTCGCCAATTATACAAACGACCTCTGCATCCCTACACGCAGGCATTGCTCTCGGCAGCACCACTCCCTAACCCCCGAGTTGAGAAAAGACGTCAACGTATTTTGCTAGAGGGCGATGTGCCAAGCCCTCTACATCCCCCAAGCGGATGTCGGTTTCACACGCGTTGCCCTATTGCTATTCCTCATTGTAGAGAGGAAGAACCACCGATGGTTGATTATGGTGATGGACATAGGGCTGCGTGTTGGCGTATTGATGAGGCAATTGAGCCTCACCCGATAGATCAGACAAATGCTATTTCTCCTCTCTGATATGATGCACAAACACACATATGTATCAAACATAATACTTTATTTAGCAGGCTTATATCAGGTTTGACGTACATAAGAGCAGAGTGCTACAATAGTAAAAGTTACTAACTTTACGTTTGAAATAGAGCCTTTCAGGAAGGTGTAAACCTTAGTAAACGCATGTTCGTGGATGGTGTGAAAACGTACCACGCATGTCAGGAACCCACATGACTAAGCATACTATCTACCTCGATCACGCGGCGACGACGCCTATCGATGAGCAGGTCATTGCCGCTATGTTGCCCTACTTCACACAGCAATTTGGTAATCCCTCCAGCATCCATCAATTTGGCCGTACTGCACTTGCGGCGCTTGATGATGCGCGTGAGACCGTTGCTGCGGTACTGGGTGCCAATCGGAAGGAAGTTATTTTTACCGGTGGTGGATCAGAGTCTGATAACCTGGCGATTAAAGGAGTTGCCCTCGCGCAACGACAGGCCGGTAAAGGGGCTCATGTGATCACAACTGCTATTGAACATCATGCAGTGCTTCATGCCGTGGAGTATCTTGAAACACTTGGCTTCGAGGCCACGATCCTGCCAGTTGATGCTGATGGATTGGTCCGACCGGATGATTTACAGGCTGCACTGCGACCAGACACGGTACTGGTTTCCATTATGTATGGTAATAATGAGATTGGTGTGGTCCAACCATTGTCTGAGTTGGGCGCTATCTGTCGTGAGCAGGGTGTGCCATTCCACACTGACGCCGTTCAGGTAGCTGGCTCATTGCCTCTCGATATTGATAGTCTTAATGTGGATCTTCTTACGCTCGCTGCACATAAATTCTATGGCCCCAAGGGTGTTGGCATCTTGTATGCCCGACGTGGTACACCACTTCTACCCCAGGTGAATGGTGGAGGTCAGGAGCGTCAGCGTCGTGCGGGGACTGAAAATATCGCAGGTATTGTCGGTATGGCGACGGCGCTGCAACTTGCCGAGGAACGTCGTGCGTCGTATGTAGCACATTGTGTAGGTCTGCGTGATCAGTTAATACAAGGTGTGCTCGAGACGATACCCTACACAACTTTGAATGGTCATCCAACGCAGCGTTTGCCAAATAATGCCAATATCGCATTTGAGTATGTAGAAGGCGAAAGTGTGCTCTTGCTGCTCGATCAACAGAATATCGCAGCCTCAAGTGGTTCAGCCTGTACCAGCGGCTCACTTGAAGCTTCTCATGTGTTGCTGGCATTGGGGCTACCTCATGAACAGGCTATTGGCTCTGTGCGCTTTACAGTCGGGAAAGATGTTTCAAGTGTGGATATCGAGTATGTGCTCGAAACTCTACCACCTCTGATCGAACGCTTGCGATCAGTGTCGCCAGAGTATCGTGAACAGGTCTTGCAGGTAGCATAACTATGTTTCATCCTGATCAGGAGTAATGATCTGGGTCTGCCCCGCTGTCAGTTCCTGAATCGCGTGGCTAAATGCGTCTATCTCTGCGACCGGCAGGGCTAGATCAATCGTCACATCGGTAGCGAAATCTTCGGTTTCTACTACACCTGTATGTGCTTCGATAAGACGTTGGGTTGATTCGTAGGCGGCATATGGGACGGTGAAGATAACGGTTTGCCGCTCGATTTTTTGCTCACGCGGCACAATGGCCAGTACCTCTTTGGTCGCCTCGCTGTAGGCATGAACCAACCCTCCAGTCCCCAACAACGTCCCACCAAAATAACGGGTGACGACCACTGCTACATCTCCTAAACCACTCCCACGCACAACCGATAGTGCTGGGCGTCCCGCCGTGCCGGATGGCTCACCATCATCGCTCATACCCTGAGTTGTCGTCGCGCCATGGCCGATGATATACGCATAGACATGGTGGTTGGCATCAGGCATTTCTGCTCGGATACCTGCAATAAATGATTTTGCTTCCTCAACCGTCGTGACTGGGGCCACGCTGCCAATAAATCGTGAATTGACCACACGTATTTCAACACGTGCCTGATCAGATGGAACAAGCATAACAGGTTGGGACTCGGCCATGATTACTCCGTGAAATCCAAGCGAGATACTATTATTCTACCATTTTGGGGTATCACTCAGGCAGCTCATCATTACTATCCATACTCATCAACAGAGTTCGTTCAACAGGCGGCATAGTTGGCCAATGGTGGCTGAGCCAACTGACGCCTGCCAGAAAGGCTTGGGCCTCATCGGTTTTGGGGCATACCTGGCGCAGAAGTGACCAGAAGGCCGGTGAATGATCGGGGTGCTCAACATGGGCAAGTTCATGGGCCACCACCGCTTCAAGCACCCAGCGTGGCATCTCGCGGAGGGCTGCGTGAAGCCTGATCGTTTGTGTTTTGGTACTATAGCTCCCCCAGCGGCTTTGTTGTGTGGTCACGAATTGGACCTTGGCAACTTGTGGTGGATTGGGGAAGCTGGCTGCAATTTTATTTGCCAGCACAAGGGCATCTTCCTCTGCATTGATTTGACGAGCACGAGCACGACGCACCAGACGACGAGCCAGAACGGGTATGACACTATCCAAAACACGTTGTGAAACATTGGCTGGCGCACTGACAGAGAGGGTTGTGTCACGCAATCGTGCATTGATATTTTTGACGGATTTGCGCTCGACTACAAGTGCTAACTGCATGCCATCAACTGTAATGGTTTGTGAATGATTGTCTGGCATTGGTTTTCCTTTGCATAGGAACAAAACATGTCGTACCCAGATGAGTGATTGCGGCGAATGTTCGATGCTGTCAGATCATTGTTCTGTATCAGCTATATCATCAAAATGTGGTTTGAGTTTTCGATAGGTTTGGTCAAGCGCCTCAGGAATGAGTTTGGTCCCTCCTACGAGCGGCATAAAGTTGGTGTCCCCGTTCCAGCGAGGGACGATGTGCATATGCAGGTGCTCATCAATTCCGGCACCAGCAGTACGCCCTAGGTTCATACCAGTGTTAAAGCCATGTGGCCCCATTGTTTTTTCGAGAATTGGAATGCATGTGCGGGTCAAGTCAAATAATTCCTGAGCCGTGGCCGAGGCCAGTCCTGGTAAATCAGCCGTATGCTCATACGGCACGACCATCAGGTGTCCGGTGTTGTACGGGTAGAGATTCATAATGACATAGCACGAATGGCCACGAAACAGGACGAGATTGTCTTCTGAGGGTTCTTCCTGTCCTTTGGCACAAAGCACACATCCCTCGTCTTTCTCCGTATCTGATCGTTTGATATACGCCATTCGCCATGGGGTAAACTTCACTTCCATATTGCCAATCACCACACCCTTCTGCTGCTCAATGAGCCTGATAATGCCAAGAGGCACTCTTGGGCTTTTACACATGCCGCACATGATACCACGATAGAAAATGATGAATAGATGATATACCATTCACTAATGAGGGTCGATTTAAGTTATGCAGTAGCTGTATTTCCTGTTTTAACAACTTGACAGTGAAGTGTTTCATTCCTGTATTGCATTTTTGTGATGATAACTTGATATGTTTTCATTACAGAGTTTTATCTTCGAGCCCTTGATACATAACAGCTAAATGGCATGTGCTATGGTATGATGCGTGTGCATACGCTTTGTATAACCACATAGAGGTGGTGCCATGAAATCAGCACTGATTGTTTGGGGTGGCTGGGAAGGTCATGAGCCAGAACAGTCTGCCAATGTGTTCGCTGCGTGCTTACGCGAAGAAGGTTTTGCAGTCGAGTTGTCTGACACACTTGATAGCTATCTTGCCGTAGATAAACTACACTCACTCGATCTCATTGTTCCAGCCTGGACGATGGGGACGATTACACCAGAACAGGAACAGGGCTTACTTGATGCAGTGGCGAGTGGCGTGGGAGTTGCGGGGTGGCACGGATGTATGGGAGACTCTTTTCGTAATAGTACAAACTATCAATTTATGGTTGGTGGGCAGTGGGTCGCACACCCAGGAAACATTATCGACTACAAAGTCAATATCACCAATCACGACCATCCTATTACTACCGGACTGTCGGATTTTATGATGCACTCCGAGCAGTACTACATGCATGTTGATCCATCGAACGAGGTGTTGGCGACAACGACGTTTAGTGGTGAGCATGCCGCATGGATTGAGGGGTGTGTGATGCCAGTAGCGTGGACACGTATGTGGGGCAAGGGTCGTGTTTCCTACTGCTCACTTGGTCATGTGTGTGCAGATTTCGATGTGCCAGAAGCCCGTGAAATAGTACGACGCGGTATGCTCTGGGCCAGTCGATAAAGTACAGAGATGATATCTTTTTCAGTCAAACAAAAACGGGGGCCATTATTGGTGGTCCCCGTTTTTGTTTGATGGTGTTTTTCGTGACTACCTATGCAGGCGAAGGAACTGTTTCTTCCTGTGTTTTTGTAGCATGTTCTTCAGCATCCAGAAGCCACGTAACCTCCATGGCTGCCTTACAGCCATCACCTGCAGCTGTAACTGCTTGACGATAGATCTGATCGACGACATCACCCGCAGCGTAGACCCCTGGGATATTTGTGCGAGTGCGTTCATCGGCCATGATATATCCGTTCTCGTCCATGTTGATGTGACCAGCAAATACTTGTGTATTCGGTATATGGCCGATATAGGGGAAGACACCATCTGTTTCTAGTGTGCTTTCCTCGTCTGTCTTCACATTCTTGATCCGAACACCGTTTACTTTATCGTCGCCCAGTACCTCGGTGACAACCGAGTCGTAGATGAAGCGCACTTTAGGATTGGCAAATGCGCGTTCCTGCAAAATTGGGTCGGCGCGCAATTTATCACGTCGATGGATAATGACGAGTTCATCGACGAAGCGGGTCAGGAAAAGACCTTCATCTAATGCACTATCGCCACCACCAACCACAACCACGCGTTTGTTGCGGAAGAAAAACCCATCACAGGTGGCGCAGTAAGAAACGCCTCGGTTGGCCAGTTCTTCCTCACCCGGTACCCCGATCTTACGAGGTGAGGCACCTGTCGAAAGAATAACTGTGTCGGCAGTGACCTGTTCGCCACCATCTGTGGTAAGCGTAAAAGGTCGATTGGAAAAATCTACTGACTCAACCAGTGCATCCATATATTTGGTGCCAAAGCGAGCAGCTTGCTCTTCCATCTTTTGGGCCAACTCAAACCCTCCAACTGATTCAGGAAAACCTGGATAGTTTTCCACTTCGCTGGTAGTTGCAATGAGACCACCTGGTTGAAGCCCACGAATGACAAGTGGCTCGAGGTTTGCCCGCGCTGCGTAGAGCGCTGCAGTCAAGCCTGATGGCCCTGATCCAATAATTACGACTTTGCTATGCATATGCACGTGCTCCTCTATTGTTGACTACGTATTGTGTGTGCGATACTACGCAGTAGGAATTATTGTTCATACCTGACTCATGATAGCACAAACTCTTGTTTTACGATGTATGCTAGATTACCCCCCAGGGGTATGGCCCTTTTTGTCGATACATTCGGTAACTTTGTTTGGAGCCATTACTATGAAATCTCGTTTTTCTCCATTATTAGCCATGCTTCTCTTGTTCATTATTATACTCTTTGATCTTGCAACTGCCGCTGGCGAAAGTGCAGAGTCTCCGATCCGTATCAATGAGTTTATGCCGAATCCCGAGTCTGGCAGTGAATGGGTTGAGTTGTACAATTCTGGTGCTACTGCTATAGATATATCTGGTTGGACATTGCACGATGATACTACTGATGGCGCACGTACGTCTATCAATACAGGCGTTGTTATTCCTGCACAGAGCTTGGTTGTTATCCATTTGGCATCAGACATTCTCAATAATTCCGGCTCAGATGCTATTCAATTGCTTGACTCAGATGGCCATATGGTAAGCGATCGCTCTTATGATGGTACGACGAAAGGGGAGAGCTATGCGTGTAAGCCGGATGGTAGTGACGATTGTGATTTTAAGGGAATGCCAACTATGGGGTATTGGAATGAATCACAGCCTCCGACAGTTATACCCTCTGAAGAGGCAACAACGGCTGTTTTACCTGAGCCTCCAACTGAAGTTCCTATCAATACTGCAACAGCATTACCAACAGCTACCCCTTATCCACAAGGTATTCTGATCAACGAGTTTATGCCTGCGCCTGAAAATGGTAGCGAGTGGGTTGAGTTATACAATAGTGGTCCAGCGCATGCAGACTTGTCGGAATGGCTGATCGATGATGGGGTGGGAGGACAATCACCATATGTCTTACCTGAAGAAAGTTCCATCGAACCAGGTGGTTTTTTGATCATTCAACTTTCGTCAAATATTTTCAACAACAGTGGTGATGTGGTCCAGTTGCTTCGACCAGATCAGGTAATTGTAGATGAGATTAGTTATGGGCGAGCAATATCCGGTTTAAGTTATTGTCGTATTGGGTATGGCGCTTTGTGGTATTTTGGGGCAGCGTCGCCAGGCACGGTCAATCCTCAGCCAGTTACGCCGACCGCTACAGATACTCCTACACTGACGCCGAGTAAAACGCCGAAGCCCACCAAGACGCCTAGCCCTACGAAGACACCAAAGCCAACCAGAACACCAAGCCCAACCAAGACGCCTAGCCCAACCAAGACCCCAACGGCAACACGCACACCAACAGCAACAAAGACACCAACACCTACTAGTGTGGATACGAATAAGATGGGGCAACATGCCAATGCAACAGGTATTCTATTAAATGAATTTCTCGCCAATCCAGGGGAATTGTATGATCAAGAGTGGGTAGAACTCTACAATGAAACCAATGGCACGATTGATCTTAGTGGGTGGAAGATAGATGATGGTGAGGGCGGTGGGTCCCCATATACGATGCCATCTGGTACTAAAATTACGTCACAAGCATACATAGTTGTCTATCTGCCAGGGTCGTTGCTCAACAACAGTGGTGACAGTGTACGTCTTATTCGACCTGATGGTTTGGTTCTTGATGAAACAAGTTATGAAGATTCCGTTGCTGATGTCAGCCGTAGTCGTGATGCCGATGGTTTGTGGTATGACAGCGCTGCTTCACCTGGTGTTGCCAATGCTCCTACAACTACTCAACCTGTAGATGATGTTGTTGAGACATCTGATAATTATGTTCATGTTGGGAACGAGACGACTGTATCTAGCGATCAAGCATATCTTTCTATTCTGATTAATGAGTTTTTGCCTGCACCAAAAGATTTCTTTGATAACGAATGGATTGAGGTAATTAACACTGGTGATACAGCTCTGAGTCTTGAAGGATGGTCTATCGATGATGGCGAGGGTGGTGGATCGCCCTACACCCTTCCATCGCAGAGTGTTGTCCCTGCGCATGGTTTGTTAACATTTACCGTGCCATACGCGCTATTCAATAATGGTGGTGATGAGATTCGTCTTATTGATGCTCATGGTGTGGTGGCTGACTCGTTTACCTATACAGAGAGTGTAGGAGACATCAGTTACTGTCGATATCCTGAGAATGTGTGGATACAGATGTGCGAGCCCTCGCCAGGAGCAGCTAATCGACTTTTGGCGGATGTAGAGGTGCCAGACGATAGCGTTTCTGTTAGTGATACAGTGACTATAGCTGTCGAGTCAAGCGAATCACCTGATGTCACATCACTGGAGCAATCTGCGCCTACACCACGTATGCCGCTTTCCGTGTTTGGCCAACTGCCGAAGTCTGCCCCATATGCTATTGCGACGCCGGGGACCCTCTACACTGGGCCAATGCACGATGATCCTGCCATAGAAGTGGTACCGTCCCCAACGGATTCAACAGGATTACGTGTGGCTGCTGCACAGATGCCATCAGAACAATCCTCGTCCAATATGTTCGTTGATGTGTTTGCACTAGGGTTTGTGGGTTTAGGTGTTATGATGGGCGTTGTCTATTACCGCAAAGAACAATTCCGGTCTGGTGTTGCAGAGGAAGAATAGGACCTTTTGTAGAACTTCAAGAAATACGGGCAGTGCACGTAGGCATGTCCAAGAGTATGCTGTGATGACAAATAGCCACCCGATACACCTCTAAAAGAGATTACACTGATCATTCGTACAATAGCCTGTACAACTATTTGCACCTCCTCGAAAAGCTATTTAACAGTAGGAGTAATATCCAACTGAACAGGGATAAAAATAAAACCGTCAGATAAGCTATCTGACGGTTTTGCGTGCATATAAAAGCCATACTACAGCAGAGAGAGGTATTGCAGTTACTTTATGAGAAAGTCGCTAATCTTCTGATTCACAAGCTCTGTCTGTGCAATGAGGACGTCATGACCTGCATCAGGAACAAGATACGTTGCTATTTGTGGAGCCACTGTATGAAGTCGCTCTATTGCGGATGCAGCAGAAGCAGAGAAGACCACATCATTCTCTCCAATGAGGAACAGGGTAGGTGTGGTGATGCGCTGTAATTCCGCATCACTTAAGATTGTGAGCGTCGGTACTTCCTGCGGATTAGGCGGTACAAATGACTGCATTGTGAGAACAAACTCATCCACTATAGCATCGAGCATTTCTGGCTGCTTTCTTAAAAAGTCATTCAAAGTCCAGCTAAAGAAGTCCTTGAAGGTTTCAGGACTGGGCGACATATACAGCGACATACTACGATGGAGATATTCCTCACCGAATGGTAAAACGGTACCCGCTGGGGCAACCCACACCGCTCTGTGTAAACGATCCACATGTCGCAGCGCATACTGGCTTGCTATCCACCCACCATAGGATGCTCCCAGCAAGCTGATGTTATTGGCCAACCCCAGATGATTAAATACGTCGTTCAACCACGCGCTTGACTCATCACCATTGGTAATGGGACGGGTGTAGATGCTGCGTCCAACACACCCTGTGTTAATCAAGCTGTCTATGGCGTAGGTTCGATGATGTTGAGCGAGTGTTTCTATGTTGAATCTCCATACTAATGAGGTACTTCCGGCTCCATGCAATAGCACCAGCGGCGGCGCATCGACAGGTCCGCTTACTCGCACAAACGTCTGTCCATATGCTGTTGGCACCATCATCGTTTCTGATGGGATCGGCCATTGTCGTGCCATCTCATCATAAAATGCCAGATATGTTTCCCTGGCTTCTTCTGACAAAAAGGGATGATACGTGGTTGTGTTCATGATTTCCTCCGAACATATGCGGCAATGTTCCTCCCGTATGGTTGTAATAGCTGTTCAAGCCTTCGTAACTGGAAACTGGATTTCTGCGGTAAAGTCGCCAGTTGCTGGAGAACCATAATAGATCTCCCGTGGAGCAGCCGTAATGTGGTATCCATTATTGGCAATCCATTGTCCAAGTGCGATATACGCAGGTTTCAAACCATCTACTTTTTGATGAAAACCTGCAACGACAACCGATGCAGCTTGAGCAACCGCATCCAGTTGACGGATCACGATGGGATGTTTGGGTTCAGCGATCTTTTCGCTCTCGATACCCAAAAGCATGAACGCACATTCGGTATCAACCTGCGTACTGGTATAGCCCTCATCGTGGTATAAAGCCATCGGAAACCCTATTGGCAACTTGTTTGCCTGAATCCACTCAGCAATCATGGTGAATAGTTCGTTCCAACGCTGAGGAATTTGCTCAACCGTTGGTATCGTTTCTCGCACGGCAGCTACTATGCACATATCAACAGATTTCAAGCTGATCTCATAAGAAGGAATGGTTTTATCCACCTCGAGACTGTGCAAGCGGCTCAAGATTCGTTCTCGTCGGTGCTGAGCTTCATGAATGGTGTTTTCAGCTACTGCCAACTGAGTGTGTAACATGTCACGCACTTTCTCGGTGGTAGGGTTGTCGTGGAGGATGCTTTTAATTTCCTCAAGCGACAACCCTACCTCCTTCAGGGCCAAAATCTGATGAAGTGTTTGTAACTGATCCGCTTTGTAGTAACGATACCCTGTGAATGGATCGACTTTTGCAGGCTTGAACAAGCCAATCACGTCATAATGACGTAATGTTTCAATTGTTATACTTGCTATACGGGAAAACTCACCTACTCGAAACATATCCACGTTATACCCCCTTGGGTAACCCTAGAGTCAAGAAGGAATGTGTATCTGTTATTTTAGATATTTTTGTTTATATCGACACAACGTAGTAAAACTGTGTTTCAGACAAATGCCTATGGCCAACCGACAGCTTCCGATTTGAAGTACTCCAAAAGGATAACACCTACCCGTTACTGGTGATTGTTACTACAACATCTTGAAGTTAGGTTACGCATGTCACTTTCTGTGTTTAGTTAATGACCCGGGGCTCTACCGTTGCTTATACTAGAGAGGAATAACGAAATCTTTCATAGAGCTTGGTGAGAGATAGCAGTATATGTAGGTGTGTTCCAGAGTATGCTATAATGCGAAATATCCACCCGATACATCTCCTTGCACGTTGTAAACACAAAGGAGCCCTCTATGAGTAATCCGCAAGCTATGGTGGAAGAACGATTATCCCAGGATAAGTGGGGTATTTTAGGCTCGCAAGGCTATATCTTGGGCCTTGACATTGGTAGTTATGGCCTACGAGCAGCTTTAATAGATTTGCAAAAGCATACTTATGCAAGTGTGCACCGCGAAACCCCCTCTGATCAGGCTGAGGCTTTGGTCTCCGGTGTCATTGATTTGGCACGTGAGTTGCTAGATACACATCAGGTGAAGATGAATCATCTGGTCCGTGTGGGTGTAGGTTTTGGTGGCCCCGTTGATGTCCGGCGTGGTGTAGTGCTGATGTCACCGCGTTTGTCGGGGTGGGAGCGGTTTCCTCTCGCTGAACGTATTGAAACTGCCTTTGGTGCTGACACCTTAGTTGATAATGACGCGAATTTGATCGCTTTGGCCGAAGCTACTTTTGGAGTTGGCCGTGATGTGCAAAACCTGTTTTATTTACACATGAGCAGTGGCGTTGGTGGTGGTTTAGTGATCAATGATCGATTGTATCACGGTGCTACAACAACTGCCGGTGAGATCGGACATGCGCTTATTGGCCCTATTGATAAACCAGATGCAGGGCAAGTACCAGTAACTCTGGAACAACGTGTAGCAATTCGTGGTCTTCTTCAGCGTGCAGGTGATCTTGGTTTACAAACGGATAGCCTGAATGATATTTTCAGCAATAATTCTGTCGGTCAACAAGTGATAACTGAAACAACAGATGTGCTTGCTGCACGTCTCTCCCAGATTGCAGCCCTGCTTGATCCAGAAATGATTGTACTAGGTGGTATTGTGGTGCGAATAGGTGGCGACGATTTTATCAACGCAATTACCAAACGCATGCAGGATTATATGGTTTGGGAAGTCGAACGCTCGACGCCGCTTGTTGCATCGATGTTAGGTTTTGATAGCGTAGCCATTGGTGGTGTTGCACTTGCTTTGGAAAGTATGCGCGAATGATCTGAGAGGTCGCTATTGGAGTGGGAGGCGCATAGAATGTTATAAGGGTGGCTTGGTGGGTAAAACGAGCGTGATTGTTGTTCCGATACCAATCTGACTCGTTGCACGAATCGAGCCGCCATGTGCTTCGGCTACCAATCGGCAAAAATATAACCCTAGCCCATTGCCAACTTCATTATCACCTGGTGCACGATAATAGCGATCAAATATGTGTGGTAATGCGGTTGAGTCGATACCACTCCCGGTATCCCGTACACATATGTGCAGCGTGTCCGTTTTTGCTGGAATCTCTATTTTGATATCAACCTGTCCATTCCGGTTTGTATATTTGATGGCGTTGCTTATGAGGTTTTGCATCACTCTACCGAGCAACCCTTCATCACCCCATAGGATTGATATCTTTGGATCAACCTGAATCTGATGCTGAATATTTCGATCTGCCATAAGTGGTTGTAGCGCCTCAATGGTCTCAGTTATAAACATGTTTGGCTGGAGTGGTTTCCATACGATGTTCATTTTTCCGACAGCGAGTTTATTAGTATCCAAAATAAGTTGGACAAGCTCTAAAAGGTTATCTGTGCCTCGCTTGGCCATTGATAATAGATGTTGGAATGTTGCCTGATTGAACTCTTCTTCATGTCGTAACATATCAAGCGCTAAACCGACCCCCTGTAACGGTGTACGCATATCGTGCACCAACGTTGCTGTCAGATCTTCACGCCAGTGCAATTGATCGGTGAGCATGGCTGTTGTTTGATGTAATTTTTGATTTAGGGTTTCTTCAAATCGAATAATCTCACTCGTAAATTTGGTCATAACAGCTGGGTCGGGTGCTTTAGGTGGGTATGCTGCACGTGCTTTTTGTAATGCCTCCAATCGATCTGGACGATACTGTGCCACGACTTCTTCCAGGAGGTCGACGACTCGTTTGATGATTTTGGGCTCAAAACTCCAGATAGTTTCAAATTGTCGTCGTGCTTCTTCATTCACTGGAACTGCCTGATCTTGTCCACAGAGCAACGCAGCAAATTTTGTACACAGAATCAAGACAAACCACTCTTGTCGTAGTGGATCGTCACCGCGAAGTGTCACATGTAATTCACTTGCATGACTTTCAGGGGGGAGTTTTCCTCCAGCAAAAATACAGACTTGTTGAGCTATATTTGCCAGTGCACGATAACGCTCAGTTTCCACACGCCAATGTGATGATTCTTGAAATCCGGTGAATAGGACAGCAGGCAGTTTTTGCGTGAGAATAAGATCTTCCAGGGTGTGTGAAAGATGGACGAGCGTTGCCTTAGTACATTGGATTGGCGGAAGTGACTCACCAAGTTCTTCTTTGAGAAGGCGAAACAATGAAATATTAACTGATCCGTCAGACGACATGAGGCTATTCCTTGTATGTGGCTGTATTGTTTGTCCTGATACTTTGGTCTAGGTGAGATATCTCATCCGTATGGAACAATGTCGAATGCTATTTGTGGGTGGTTGAGTCACAAACATCCTGCACAACATAGTGCTATATAAAATATCTATTTCGTGAAAGTATAAATTTTATTTGAATAATCTCTTCTCATTGTAATACATGTTGGAGCCTTTTGGATCAAGTTGACTAACTATTTGATGACAATTGTATGCAATCAAAACATTAGGTTGCATATCGTATCGATCTCGGAGATAATAACGCCTCGGATATGTGTATTGTAACTGAGGTGATCTATGCCCTGGCGTCGTTTGTGGATGCCATTGCGCTTGGCGGTAAGTGGTGGTCTGCTCGTTTACCTGATCTGGCAGGCCAAACCAGCGCTCATTTGGGAAGAATGGCGTCAAGTAAGCATTATGCTACTCGTTGGTGCTATTGTGATCCAATTTGTGGGCGTAGCCGTCAGTGCTGCCAAATGGGGGATGCTGCTACGAATCCGCGGTCATATGCTCTCGTATTGGTGGTTATTGGGCTCATATCTCGCAGGGCAATTTGCAAACAATTTTCTGCCAACCAGTGTTGGTGGTGATGCGCTACGTGTAGCACAACTCAATCGTCGTATTGGGAGCTTAAGCCAGGCCAGCGCTTCTGTATTTCTTGAACGACTTACCGGCTTTCTGGCATTGAGTCTGATTGCGAGTGCAGCTATAGGAATAAGCTACTTTGGCGGTGGAGATCGTATCGATACACAGCCGCTCTGGCAGTGGCTCACGATTGGTTTCGGGGTCGTTGCCATCTGTGCGTTAGTTTTTTCATTAATGGCGCCACAACTCCTGCGATTGTTTGGGCCATATTTGCCTGGGGTAATCCGACGACCACTACAGCGCATTGCCGAAGCGCTTTCCGATTATGCACCGCGTGGTGGTGCATTTGCATCGGTGATGGGCATGTCGTTCTTGTTTCAAGCATGCTGGATTGGCATGAATATCGCCTGTGGATGGGCAGTCGGCCTTGATTTTACCCACGTGCCATTGTTGATCTATATTTTGATGGTCACCATTACGGATATTTTGGGCCTGGCACCGTTCTTCTTCAACAATCTTGGTATTCGTGAGGTTGTTTTTACGCTGTATCTGGCGCAGGTTGGGGGTGGTCAGCCAGAGGCTGTGGCATTAGCACTTCTGGTGTTCAGTGTCCGCTTGTTGGTTAGTATTCTGGGTGGATTGGTTATCCTCTTTGGTGGCGCCGATCTTAATGCCTCATCCACACCACAAACAGATGCAGTATCAAGTAAGTCGTGAATGTCTGATGCATAAGATAACATCACTTGCAACATCTCAGTATCAACCACAAAAGAGTATTTTCTCATGGTTACTACGAATGCCTGTCATTGTTGTAGTAGTCTTTTTACTGGCGTTGATACCGCGTGCGACTCAAGGTGAGTTTGTCACGGTTGATGAAGCGTTCCACTGGTTTAGTCGCTCAGAACGGTTTCTCGAAGCACTTCGCACAGGCGATTACGCAGCTACGAATGTGATTGGCCACCCCGGTGTGACGACGATGTGGCTGGGTGCAACCGGGGTGATGATCCACGGTGGCCTGGCTGATGCTGGCCTAGTGAGTGGAGATGATCCGGCATTGTTCCGCTGGTTCTTGCGTTTACCCGTTGCCCTAGTGACATCACTCTGTGTAGCACTGGCCTATGTGCTACTCGTTCGCTTGGTGGATCGTCGGGTTGCACTGACGGCGGTGTTGCTCTGGGCCACTGAGCCTTTTCTTATCGCATATTCACAGCTTTTACATCTCGACGCATTACTGACTTCGTTTGTCAATGTGTCGTTGTTGGCTGCACTGGTCGCCTTTCTGGCCCGTCCTCCTGACTCACAGCAATTGATTGATTGGAAGGCGCTGGGTGTGGCTGGTGTAGCAACCGGGTTGGCGCTGCTCACAAAATCACCGTCGATTATCCTGGGGCCAATGCTTGGTTTGATCGCCATAGCAAGTGGCTGGCGTCTTTGGGCTCATAGAGGATCGCGCACCGTACGCGAGTTGGCTGGCCCATGGCGTACTCTGGGTGGGGCACTACTGACCTGTGGTGCGATTGCCATCACGACCTGGTTTGTGCTGTGGCCAGCCTTGTGGGTTGATGTTGGTGGTGCGATTGATCGAATGGTGCACCAGGCAACTTCAGAGGGTGGTTCACCGCATGGATGGGGTAATTTCTTCTGGGGTCAAACGGTCGATGATCCTGGCCCGTTCTTCTACGTTGCGGTTTTGGCCTTGCGTACAACCCCCTGGACGCTGCTTGGCGTGCTGGTTGGAATTGTAGGCGCGTTGGTAGTCTGGCGCCAAAAAGGTGTGCGAATACCATACATCGTGGGGATATTGGCTATCTTTGTGCTGCTTTTTGCAGGCACGCTGACGATTCTTCCGAAGAAGTTTGATCGCTACTTGTTGCCTGTTTTCCCTGCTCTATGTCTG
This sequence comes from Chloroflexota bacterium, assembly GCA_039178835.1. Lineage (GTDB taxonomy): Bacteria > Chloroflexota > Chloroflexia > Chloroflexales > Roseiflexaceae > AL-N1. Next base: position 17,369 of record JBCDFA010000015.1, on the reverse strand, counting down.
TTTGCTGCGGCTGGTTGGGTGTGGCTGTTCGATGTCGTGCGACAATGGCTAGCTACGCGCAGATCGGTGTCTGAGCAGCTTTTACAGCTGCAGGGCCGATTGCTGATGGTGGTTTTGCTGGCTGTTTTGACGCTTAATCTCGTCTGGTATCATCCCTACACAATTGCATATTATAATCCGCTGTTCGGTGGGGGATCGGTTGCTACACAGATTCTGCCGGTTGGCTGGGGCGAAGGGTATGAGCAAGCTGGGGCGTACGTCTCTGCTCAGCCCGATGGCCGTGATCGGCCAGTGGCTTCTTGGTTTGAGCCGGTGCTCGACCCTTTTGTTGAACAGGCGGTGGTCCCACTCGACTGGGTGTTTGAACCAGGCCAGGTTGATTATGCGGTGTTGTATATCGATCAAATTCAGCGGGGGAATGTTCCCGAGGCTATTACCTATTTGCGTGAGCAGTTCACACCGATTCATACCGTTGTGATCCATGGCATTGAGTATGCCTATGTGTATCAGCTGCCGCAGCCAGTGAGCAATCCGGTCGAAGCAACCGTAGGCGACTCGATCCGCTTTCGTGGGTATGACCTAGACACATCAGCGATCCGTGCAAGTAGCCATCTGACCGTTACATTGCATTGGCAGGCACTTGACATAGTGCCACAAGATTATCTACTATTTGCTCATGTGCTTGATGCAGAGGGCAATCAGGTCGCGCAGGTCGATGTGCCACCGGGTGGTGAGCGTGCACCGACAAGCACATGGCAGCCCCAACACTATGTGACTTCTGTCCAGCGTATTCCAGTGCCAGCGGATTTACCAGCAGGGACATACTGGGTCGCGCTGGGGGTGTATGATCCAGCTACATTTGAGCGCCTGCCCATTGATGTTGTGCCCCCACCCAATGCCCCTGATGATGGCCCCAATGTATTCTTCCTGACACCTTTTACGCTCGATTAGGAGGACTTCATCAGGCCGTGAGCATGCTTTTTTCTCTAATAGACTTATTTCTGGTACACTGTGGGCTCACATGGTATTTTAATGTAAAAAGGCGTTTGCATGCACAGTAATAATTCTGATGATATACATGCCAATCAATCATATAATGAGAGAGAGTCTGTGCTGGACGATGAACTGATTGTTCCAGGAAATGGCAAACTGGAAGGCATGAAATTTGCTACTGATAAACGGATCGAGGACGCAGTGAGCACTATTTTGTCAGCTATTGGTGAGAATCCGCAGCGTGATGGGTTGCGCCGAACACCACAGCGTGTGGCTCAGTCGTATGCCGAACTGACTGCCGGGTATCATCTTGATCCGCACGCCTTGATCAATGATGCGGTGTTCGAGGTGCAGTATGATGAGATGGTGATGGTGACGGATATCGATTTCTATTCGCTCTGTGAGCACCATCTTTTGCCGTTTATGGGACGAGTCCATGTGGCTTATGTGCCACGTGGCAAGGTGCTTGGTTTGAGTAAAATTCCACGGGTGGTGGAAATGTATGCGCGGCGTTTGCAGGTCCAGGAGCGCCTAACGGTGCAGATTGCCGACTTCCTGAATACGTCGTTGAAACCACAGGGGGTGGCGGTCGTGATAGAAGGTATGCATTTATGTATGGCGATGCGAGGTGTGCAGAAGTCCAATGCTCAGATGATTACCTCGGCGATGCGGGGTGTGTTTCGTAGTGATCCGCGTACCCGCGCCGAGTTTATGGGCCATGTGGATCGTACTCGCCGTCATGAGTAGGGTGGTGGAGACGATATGGCGCAAGAGAAAACATGGGTTGCAAAGGTGTCTGAGATACCGCCGGGCAAGCTGCATTATGTTGATGTCGATGGTTTGCCGATTGCGCTGGCCAATGTGGCCGGGACGATCTATGCCTTTAGCGACTCGTGCCGACACGAAGGTGGGCCACTCTCCGCTGGTGTGCTGATCGAAGATACGATCACCTGTCCGTGGCACGGCTGGACGTATAGTGTTCGGACGGGCAAGGCCATAGTGCCACCAGTCGGCATTCGCATTCCGGTGTATGAGGTGAGTGTTGAGGATGAGGATGTCTTTGTTGTGGTCGATTGGCCTGACTCGTAACAGGTAGTTGTCTTCAGTAACACTCTTTGTTGTGTTTTCCATTCTATTACTGCTGCCCATGCTATAATCATATATCACCTGATGTGTTCAATAAAGAAGGACTCCCATGAATACGGTTGCATCATACATAGACCATACCTTGCTCAAGCCCGAAGCGACTCCCGAACAGATTACACAGTTGTGTGCAGAGGCTCGTGAAAATGTCTTTGCAAGCGTGTGTGTCAATCCATCACATGTAGCTTTGTGTGCTTCACTCCTTGCAGATACGGAGGTAGCAGTCTGTACGGTTGTAGGGTTTCCGCTGGGCGCCACCACGACCGAAACCAAGGTGTTCGAGGCACAACACGCGATCCAACAGGGTGCACATGAGGTGGATATGGTGCTGGCCATTGGTCATCTCAAGGCACAGGATAATGCCTATGTGCTGCATGACATCCAGTCGGTGGTTGATGTAGCGCATACAAATGGTGCTACCTGCAAGGTTATCATTGAAACAGCTTTACTTGCAGACGAAGAAAAGCAAAGAGCGTGTGAGCTTGCGGTGCAGGGTGGCGCCGATTTTGTCAAGACATCGACCGGCTTTTCTTCTGGTGGCGCAACTGTCGAGGATATTCAGTTGATGCGGCAGGTTGTAGGCCCACAGGTCGGGGTGAAAGCGTCGGGAGGTATACGCACGCTGGAGACAACCCAGGCGATGATTGCGGCTGGTGCGACGCGGATTGGTGCGAGTGCTGGTGTGCAGATTGTGCAGGCAGAGCGCGGCATTGGCGATGATGCATCTGATGATACAGGATATTGAGCGAGCAATTGATTGGATTTCACTCCACGAATACATGAGCAAAAAAGGATCTTCATACAGTCGTTACGAAACGAAATACTGTATGAACCCAACTCATGATGGAGGAAGATATGGCAAAGCGAATCTACCCAACTTCCACACACGAAGTACCTGAGATTTCAGATAGAGCGGAAACCTCTCGTGTGTTGCCATTAGAGAATGGAGATCGTCTCAATCGTTATGAATTTGAACGACGTTACACGGCGATGCCAGAAGTGAAAAAAGCTGAATTGATCGAAAGAATTGTGCATATACAATCACCTGTACATAACAGTCACGCGCAATCACACAGTCAATGGATTACCTGGCTGGGCACATACAGTGCGATGACACCAGGGACGCTCGTGTCCGACAATACAACTGTACGATTAGGCATAGACAATGAGCCTCAGCCAGATGCGCTACTGCGGTTAACGCCAGAAGTGGGTGGCACATCGCATATTACAGAAGATGACTATATCGAAGGGCCGCCCGAACTGATTATAGAAATTGCCGGTAGCAGTGCAGCGATTGATGTACACGACAAGAAACAGATGTATCGACGGAATGGGGTACAGGAATATCTGGTGTGGCGAGTCTATGATCGACAAATCGATTGGTGGGAACTGGTCGATAGTGAGTATCGGCCATTGTCAGTTGACGAACAGGGTGTGGTGCAGAGTCGGGTGTTTCCGGGCCTATGTCTGGCAGTGGCAGAATTACTGCAAGGGAATGTCGCAGCGGTCCTGACCACCTTGCAGCAAGGGATGCAGACACCAGATCATACAGCCTTTGTTGAACGATTGACAGGTGCAAAGGAGGCATAATGATGCGTGTGGTTATTTTTTCGGATGTCCATGGAAATGTCGTAGCGCTTGAAGCAGTTCTGGAGGCCATACGCCAAGAGACTGCCCCTGATGTGTTGTTTGTAGCTGGAGATTTGGCACTGCTGGGTCCACGCCCGGCTGAGTCGCTAGCATTATTGCGCTCACTTGATGGTGCACGATTCGTGATGGGGAATACCGATAAATACATTCTCGACCGTACTGTTCATGCTGATGAGATTGATTTTACACGTTCCCTTCTCTCGCTTGATGACCTGAGCTTTATGGAGGCACTGCCCTTTGAGCAGCGGCTGGAAGTGGCACCCGGCGAGGAGTTGCTGGTGGTGCATGCCAATCCGCGTGATTTGGAAGAACCCATCAAGCCTGGGAGTCCTGAAGCAGTGATTCGGCCATTGTTTGAAGGCGTGACGGCTGATATTGTGGCTTTTGGCCACTACCACGTGCCGTTTGTTCGTCAGTTTGATGAGCGCCTCCTGGTTGATGTGGCGAGTGTGGGTATGCCGCGTGACAATGATCAGCGTGCGGTATATGCCATTCTGACATGGGATGGGCGCATGTGGCATATAGAGCATCGGCGCGTTCCTTTTGATATTGAACATGTTGCCCGTGATTATGTGACGGTTGGCTACCCAAATGCAGAAGAAGCTGCACAACGGTTACTCGCAGCTCGCTATTAAATATGTTCTTGATGTGTATCATTGAACTACCATCTTTTATTCAGTATCCATCAGGATATCTTGTGGTACAATATCGCAGTGGGATGCATTCCGTGAAGTAATAGATGGATTATATGGTATTATCAGATTTACTCACACCCAGCGAGATCTTACGTGGCTCACGTTTTGAGTATAAGATACTCGGTATTATTGGTCGTGGTGGTATGGGAGCTGTCTATCGAGCACAGCGTCTGGCTGACAATACCGTTTGGGCATTGAAGGAAATGCGCCCATTGCCAGATACACCAGCCAATGAGATCGAAGAAAATCGACGGTTGTTTATGCAGGAAGTCGATCTCCTTCGTTCGCTCGATCATTCAAATTTGCCTATGGTAGCCGATTTCTTCGAGCATGATCGGCGTCCAGTCCTGGTGATGGAATATGTCGCAGGGCAAACCCTTGAAAGCCGTATCCGTGAGGCCAATGCGCCGTTGCTGGAACAGCAAGTCCTTGGATATGGCATTCAGCTTGCGAGAGTACTGCACTACTTGCACACACGCCAGCCTCCAGTGATTTATCGTGATCTCAAGCCATCCAATATTATTCTGACCCCCGAAGGTGTTTTAAAGCTGATTGATTTTGGCGTGGCTCGTACCTACAAAGCGCGTAAATCAAAAGATACTGTTGCAATGGGCTCGGCTGGGTATGCTCCACCTGAGCAGTATGGCAAAGGCCAGACCGATGCGCGTTCCGATGTTTATGCGCTTGGGGCGACCTTACTCCATTTGCTCATGAATATGCCCCCCATCCCACTCCAGACTCCTGCGGCTGGCAGCATCCGTAAGATGAATCCGTCGGTCGATGAGCAGACTGAACAGGTTATCATCAAGTCAATGGCGCTCGATCCCAATGCACGTTATCCTGACATGGCTTCTTTTGATAAAGCGCTTGAGTCACGTCTTGATGCACCATATGTTGATCCAATCACACGTGCGACTCCGCCGCCGCCAGTGGTTCCTAGAACTACGTCAGCACCACCACCACAATCAATCCCTGCTCCGACTATTCAGCCGCAGATCTCTACTGTGCCAACCCAGGCTCCTGTCCCACCTGTGCAGGTCCCGACAGATAGTGTCCCCTGCCCAACGTGTGGTCGAATGAATAAAGCCGGTGCTAAGTTTTGTGCTGGTTGTGGAACGCCTTTGAAAGCACCTGAAGCAGCGCGTTTGTCTATTACCTCACCGCGGGGGGCGTGGCAGTACAAAATCGAGAAGACCCAACTACGTATTGGGCGGCGTGATCCGCGACAAAACCACTACCCAGAGATCGATCTTGCTGAGCACGACCGCGGGGTAGCATCTCGTAATCACGCCATAATTTCACGTGATGGCGATTATTACACGATTACCGATCTGGGCTCAACCAATGGTACCCGTGTGAATGGGCAGTTGGTTCCGCGCCAACAAGCACGCCAACTTCGCTCAGGCGACCGAATCAAGGTTGGTGAGGTCGAGTTAGAATTTCTCTGGAATTAGCTGTAGATTTTGGTTAGGAAAGAATGAAGCCACGAATACTTATTCTCCGTGCGCCCGGAATCAATCGCGACGAAGATGCCGCTGCTGCCATCGAGCTTGCAGGCGGTGACCCTGAGCGCATCCACGTCAATCAGATTGTCGAAGGTACAGTGCAGTTGAACGACTATGCGATGCTGATCATCCCTGGTGGTTTCTCGTATGGTGATCATCTTGGTGCTGGCAAACTGTTAGCGATTGATTTGGCATATCGTTTGGCCGACCAACTCCATGCGTTTGTGGCCGATCAACGACCTGTTCTGGGCATTTGCAATGGGTTTCAAGTGTTGGTAAAAGCAGGCATTTTGCCAGGAGAACCCTCGGTTGCGTCCGACGAACCGGACATGCAAGAGCGCCGTACCAGCGTTTCTACAACATCAGTTACATTGACCGATAATGTTTCGGCGCAGTTTGAGTGTCGTTGGGTGTATCTTGCTGCCCAGACAGACAGCCCTTGTGTGTTCACGCAGGGCTTACACGAGCCTATTCAAGTGCCGGTTGCCCATGGTGAGGGTCGCTTTGTGGTGAAAAACCAGTGGGTACTTGATGCGCTGGAGGCCCAAAAACAGGTAGCATTGCGCTACGTAACGGAATCTGGCGATGCAGCGGAATACCCGGATAACCCCAATGGCTCTGATGACAACATCGCGGGAATTTGTAACACTGCCGGAACAGTTCTCGGCTTAATGCCACATCCTGAGAATGCCATGCTGCCTACACAACATCCGCGCTGGTCGCGTGAGCGCTGGCGCACCAGTGGTGATGGGCTGGCCATCTTCCAGAATGCTGTGCGTTACGCCGCGCAGTTGTAGACTTGGCGGTTACTCTGGCCTGGGCGTCGGAGTTGGTGCTTCTACAAACCATTTGTGCCCATTATCCTCGAAGAACCCCTCATCACGCAAATCCTCTAATGCCTGATTGACCCGTTCGCGTAGCAGAAATCCTTCCCGTGGCATCACAATCGTATACGGCTCCAGTGTAAGAGCCTCAGCCATTTTGAGATCGTTGTATCGGCCAATGGCGCTCAGTGCGGTCGCATTGTCGACAATGGCAGCGTCGAGAACACCATTGCGCAGATCATTGATGACTTCAGCAGGCAGATCATACTCTGAGCGCACCACAATACGTGAGTCGCGCACCGCCAGATTTCGAGCATATGTATCGGCATCTGAACCGAGGGAAGCACCAATCGTCAGACCACTCAGTTCATCCTGACTGGTGATTGATGCCTCTTCCCGCACAATCAGCACCTGCCCGGCGTTAAAGTAAAACTCAGAGAAGGTGACCCGCCAACCCTGATGTGGCGCATATGGCAGTGCCGATATAGCAATGTCGGCCTTCCCGTTGGACAGATCTTCATAGACTGCTTCAACAGTGGTTGGCACAAACTCGACCTGTACACGCATTTTTTCACCGATAGCGTATGCCAGATCAATATCGTAGCCGACCAATTCATCATTCTGGAGATCGGAAAACGGATAGAAGCCCAGATCGACGGCAACACGCAACGTGTCACGTTGTTGGACCCCCGCGAATACCGGATCGAGCCCCTGTCCGCTAACACTTACTCCTGATTGCGTGCTGAAAGCGACAATGGCATACGCAAATACCACGGCGCAGGCCAACAGATCAAGTTTGCGAATACCACGTTTTTGTAAAACATCCAAAAGTTGGTGTATCATCGTAGTTTAATCTACATAATTGCTTTTCTTGAGCAAGCTCATTATACTAGATGTTATCCATCAAAAATACCTGCCTAAATGCTCCACATGCCCACAATCACAGAGATGTGTTACGAGGTTGGGTAGACAGACGTGAGACGGTTGTTGTAACTCATCGCGTGAAGCGAAATCAAACTGTGCTCGTAGCTTTATTTTAATAAACGTACAACAAAAAACAAAGGTGACGACCATGGATCAATCACCTGACCAACAGATCGTACTTGGGTCAGCATCTCCCTCGGTTGTAACAACTGCACCCTCCGTTTCGCCCATACGTAGAAGATGGGATTTCGTGGTGCGGGCTGTACGCCTCATGCTCCGCCGTCTGATTTACCTGGTGATTGTGGCAAGTCGTCCACTACGCCCACACGCTCCGTTTGTTGCTACTGTCGCTGTCATGTTGGGTGTGATTGGTTGGATGAGCTTTTTATTATGGGGACCAACCGTTAGTGCACAGGACAGTCGAGTGCCCATGTTAGCACCACCATCGTCGGTCGAAACCTATATTGAGGGCCAGCGTACCTACGATGCCGAGTTAATGTGGTCATCGTTGAGTGAGGAAGTTCAGGCGAGTCGTGCAGAACAGGGTGCCTCAAAAGAAGTGATGCAAACGATGGCTGAACAGGAACAACGTCAGGGCCTGACCTATGTGGATTATGCGTATGTTGGTGGTGTTGACCGAGAAAGTGGTGGTGGCATGTATGTCTATGCGGTCGATGTCGAATCAGGCGAGCGAAGTGCGAAGATTCCGATGACGTTTTTCACAGACGAGAATGGCGAGGTCGAGTACGTGATGTCGCCACTCAATCAGTAATCGATCTCAAACTCATCTACATATTAGCTGATCATAACGATCCTATCACGAAGAGGAAAGCAATATGTCTACGGAGCAGCAACAACCACTCTCGACCAATCGTTACCGTGATGAACTAGATCGAGAGATAGATGAGAAGATCGATAAGGTATTTCATCGGTGGAACTGGAAACTTGCACGTTTAATACGCACTGTGCTGCTCGTTGCTGGTGCTATCTGGCTGATTGTGAATGTTATCCCTTCGCTGTGGGGCTTCCTAACCAGTGGCAACATCGGCCAAAGCATTATTCAATTCCTCTTTATCGGCGGTTATCTGTTTTTCTTCATCGGGTTTCAGTTTTTCTTGATGTACTACTTTATGGCTCGCACACGTATTTACTGGGTTAAACCTGGTGAGACAGGCGTTAGCTTTGATGATTATAAAGGTAACCCCGAGGTGATGGAAGCGGCCAAACGTATTGTGACCTTGCTCAAAGGTGTTAAAGAATTTAAGGACATGGGTGGCGAAACCACGCGTGGCGTGCTGTTGATTGGGCCGCCAGGAACTGGGAAGAGTTATCTTGCTCAGGCCATCTCGACTGAAGCTGGTGTTCCATTTGGCTACCTGAGCGCCCCCTCCCTGACCTCAGCGTGGATGGGAATGGGCAATATCAAAGTTATGAACCTGTATCGCAAGGCCCGTAAATTGGCCCGTGAGTATGGTGCCTGCATTTTGTTCATCGACGAAATCGATGCCGTTGGTGGTGCGCGGAGCACTTCGATGGCTTCTGGTGCAGCTGGAATGGATGCCTCTCCAGCGGCTGGTGGTCGCCAGAGGATGATGATGGGCGGCATGGGAGGTATGGGTGGCAACAGTGGTATTCTGAACGAACTGTTGCTCCAGATGGACCCGCCTCCTCAGGAAACCAGCCTCATTGGCAAAGTGTTACGGTCTTTTGGCCTTCGCAAAAAGAAAGTCGAAATGCCACCAGTGTTGACCATGGGTGCTACCAACCTGGCTGAGTCACTCGATGCAGCGCTTCTGCGTCCTGGTCGCTTTGATCGTAAAATCGCTGTCGATAAGCCTGACACCGATGGCCGCCGCGAGATTATTGAGTACTACTTGAACAAGGTCAAACATGAGCCGATGCCCATGGACCGCATGATCTCTGACACGATTGGGTACACTCCTGTCGCAATCAAGTATGTAATCAATGAAGCGGTTATTCACGCCCATTTTGACGAACGACAGGCGATCAACTACTGGGATTTCACCCATGCACGTGAAACACACGAAATGGGCCTAAAGCAACCGATCCGTGGTATGTCGTATGAGGAACGGCGTCGTATTGCATATCATGAAGCAGGACATGCCTACGCAATGGTGAAACTCCTGCGAAAACAGCGCCTGACAAAAGTAACGATTATTCGCCATGGAAGTGCATTGGGGTTTGCCGCGTGGAAACCTGAAGAAGAAATCCACACCCGCACAAAAGCTGAATTGCTGGCACGTCTTCAGGTCTCGCTGGCGAGTCGTGCAGCCGAAGAAATCTTCATGGATATTCAGATGAGTGGTGTAACCGGCGATCTCCAAAGTGCCACCGGTCTGGCCTCTTTCATGGTCGGTGCATATGGTATGGATAACAGTTTCTTCTCGTATCTCACCTTTGGTATGCAAGGCATGTCTAGTAGTGAAATCAAAGGACGTGTTGAGGCAATTTTGAATGAAGAATTTCGTAAAGTCAAGCTCTTACTTGAAAACAACAAAGAAGCTGTGACTGCGATTGCAGAAGCATTAATCCTTCGGAATGAACTGACAGATATTGATGTAAAAGAAATTCTCAACCGTATTGAAGCGGTGTACCCATTCACGATAGAGGGTGAGGCAAGCAAACCAACATTCGGATTTCAGGGCATGCATGCCCTTCCAGAGACTGTATCAGGTGTCCGGCGGAATGGGCGTTACATTCAGGTTAATGGTAATGGTCAATATCCGGTGCCAGTGGCTGCCCAGCGCCCAGATAATCAACAAACTGATGTTGCTTTGCCCAAGAATGATAACTCCACAACAAGTGCCGGTGACGATACATAGTGTATGTGCACATTTGTAGTCGTAGCGGTAGGAGTGTCGAGATGACGCTGCTACCGCTTTTTTGACTCGTCGTGAATTATGGCAAAACTGTCAGAAAGCAGATGTACCATGGGACTTGCACGGATCGCATCTTTCCGCTATAGTAAACGCCATGCGAGTACTTATTACAGGTATTAATGGATTTGTCGGTGGCTATTTAGCCGAACGTTTCCTTGCAACTGGCGAATGGGATATTTATGGAGTTGGACGTGCCCCAAATGTATCGTTAACCGATCTTCGTGATCGCATAACGTATCAAACAATGGATTTTTCCAGTCGTGATGGAGTTCAGACAGTGTTGGAGCAGATAAAGCCCGACATTATCTTTCATCTTGCTGCACAGGCAGATGTGCATCGATCTTTTGCTGAACCTGAAGAGACATTGACCGCTAATATTTTTCCGGCATTACATATTTTTCAGAGTGTTGTTACGCTTGGTCAGCAGCCATTAATCCTGATTGTTGGGAGCAATGAAGTATATGGCCGTGTGCAACCAGAAGATCTCCCCGTGGATGAGGAGACACCATTTCGCCCGGTCAGTCCCTATGCTGTGAGCAAGGCGACTCAAGATATGCTTGCCCATCAATATATGGTGAGCAACAACCTTCGAACAATACGTCTGCGCCCCTTCAACCATACTGGGCCACGTCAAAGTGAGCAGTTTGTGGCTTGTGCATTTGCCGCACAGATTGCACGTATTGAAGCAGGCCAGCAGGAGCCTCTGCTGCGTGTAGGAAATCTGGTAGCAGAGCGTGATTTTACTGATGTACGTGATATGGTGCGTGCATATGAGTTGGTCGCCACTCGTGGCACCATCGGTCAGGTGTACAATATTGGTTCGGGGCGGTCTACAAGTATTCAGTGGTTGTTGGAAACATTGCTGTCTTTAAGCACTTGTGATATCGCAGTAGAGCCTGATCCTGCACGCATGCGCCCCGCTGATATCCCACGCATCGTTTGTGACTCTCGTCGTCTCGCACAACACACAGATTGGACGCCACAGATACCTTTGGAACAAACACTCTCCGATATTCTGAACTATTGGCGTGCTCATGTGTGATCCAAATACTATTTTGTCTTTCGCAAAACATACTACTACATCCATTTTGATGGAGGAGCGATGAAAGCTGTTATTCTTGTCGGTGGGCTTGGTACACGGTTACGACCATTAACATGCAATACACCAAAACCGATGATACCATTAATCAATCAGCCCTTTATTGAATATCTCCTGGAACGATTGCGTGATCAGGGTATTGACGAGGCTATTCTGGCCGTTCAATACCTGGCCGATAAGTTCCACGAGTCGCTTGGTGATGGGTCACGCCTTGGCCTGAAGGTACACATTATGGAAGAACCGGAGGCACGTGGCACGGCAGGTGCTGTCAAAAATGTTGAGCACATGCTGGATGGTCCAACGTTCGTCTTCAACGGCGACGTGATGACCGATCTCGATCTTCCTGCAATGCTGTCGTATCATCAGGAACGCGGCAGTAAGCTGACGATTGCGCTAACACCTGTCGAAGATCCAACATCATTTGGGTTGGTAGAAACCACGAAGGATGGCCACATCAAGCGCTTCCTTGAAAAACCACGCAGCGATGAAGTTACAACGAATATGATTAATGCTGGAACCTATATTATTGAACCAGATGTTTTTCGTTATGTTCCACCCAATGAGTATTACATGTTCGAGCGGGGATTGTTCCCTGTTATTCTCCAGACTGGCGACCCAATGTATGGGTATCCATCACGAGCGTATTGGACCGATATTGGTAAGCCGCATACCTATCTTGATGTACACCACGATATCTTGATTGGCAAGGTACGTTATAAATTCCGAGGTGAACAGATTGCAGAGCGCGTGTGGTTGGAAGATGGGGCAGATATTCACAACAGTGCACAGATCGTGGGTCCAGTTGTGCTTGGAGCAGAAGTTGTCATTCAACGTGGTGCACGTATCATTGGCCCTACCGTGATCGGTTCGCGTTGTGTGATTGGCCCAGACACGACGATAGAAAATGCGGTATTGTGGTCAGACAATGTTATTGAGGAAGGATCTGTGCTCCATTCATGTGTCCTTGGTCGCGGGAATAAGATTGGGCCAAACGCGCATATCACTGATCGGACTGTCATTAGTGATTCTTGTGTTGTTGGGTCAGAGAACCGTCTAGAACGTGGCATTCGCTTGTGGCCTGGTACTGAATTACAAGAGAAATCAGTAACATTCTAAATTTTTCAGTAGGACTCTCAGGACCGTAAAGCAGTGTAAGCGCAAGCTGCTTTACGGTTTTTGTGTTGGGTTGTTCATTGGTTTTTGTGGTTGATTTTGTGGCGTGCCTGGAGGAGGAGATTGTGGGGGGCGCATCGTTGGCGGGGTCGTAGGAGGAGTTGTGCGCTGGGCTGGTGGAGGCGGTGCGGCAGGGCGCATGGGTTTTTGTGGTGGAACTTGCGTTTTGGGTTTAGGTTGTGTGGTTCCTGCCGTCAGTTGCATGGCAAGTCGTACTGTGACACCAATTGCCACAGCAACGGTGAAAGCTAGGAACAACCATGGGAGCCCCTCAACTAGAATACGCCCGACTATGGCTTCCTGTACATTCTGAAAGTTAGGATCGTTATTGGTCACAAAACGTAGTATATAACCTGTTACAAGGGCACCATTGAGTGCGCCAAGGAGTGCACCAATCATACGGCGAGAGGAATTTGGTTTGTCTTTGCTGGTCCCCAGAAACATACCGCCCCCATACCCCACGAGAAAGACAGCCAGAAGGAAAGTGAAGATACTAACAACTAAAGTGAAGGTTTGTGGATTTCCGCCACCAAACCATTCAGCTAATTGTTCCCCCCAGCGACTTCCCCAGAAATCAACAAGGGTGGTACCAAGTAGTGTACCTCCTAGCGCAGCAATACCACGTCGCACATCACGCCGATACCCAACAACTGCGAGAACAATGATAAGAATGGCTGCTGCAATATCAATTCCAAGCGCCATGCGGTCCGCCTTTCGATGGCCTGTCTAGTTACTTCTCCATAGTGTTTATTATACTGTTATGGTCAATACCACTGCGTTATGTACAGCGTACAAAATCGGCTGCATTGTAGCATAAGACGCATATCCGTGCGAACGTTGCCTTTCCGACGGGTCGTGTTATAATAGCGCCATATTCACATGACGCAGTAGGGCAAAACGCCCGAGTATATGTATAGTACTTTGTATAGCAAGGAGCAGTGATTATGGCTCGAGTTGCAATTAACGGCTTTGGTCGTATTGGACGCCAGAGCTTTAAGGCTTTATTGGAACGATATCCTGATGATTTGGAGATTGTTGCTGTTAACGATCTGACCGATAACGAAACATTGGCCCACTTGTTACGGCACGACTCAACCTATGGTGCCTTCGAAGGTGAAGTGACAGCAACAGAAGATCGCATCGGTGTGGTCTTCTTTGACGATGAAGGTGAGCAGCGTAAGCTTGACTTGATTTCCTTATCCGAGCGAAATCCTGCCCAACTTCCGTGGAATGATCTTGGTATCGACATTGTTGTGGAGTCAACGGGTCTATTCACTGCAGCTGATAAGGCTCGTGCACACATTGATGCCGGGGCCAAGAAGGTCATTATTTCTGCGCCAGCAAAGGGCGAAGATATTACCATTTGTCTTGGAGTCAATGAAGATAAGTATGATACTTCGGTTCATCATATTATTTCAAATGCTTCCTGCACAACCAACTGTCTTGCACCTGTTGCCAAAGTTCTCAATGATCAGTTTGGTATCCGCCGTGGCTTGATGACGACCATCCACGCATACACCATGGATCAAAACATCCAAGACAATGTACACAAAGATTTGCGACGCGCACGTGCTGCAGCCATGAATATGGTCCCAACAACCACTGGTGCCGCAAAAGCAGTTGCTTTGGTTATCCCTGAACTCAAAGGGAAGTTTGATGGTTTTGCTGTTCGCGTCCCCACCCCAACCGTTTCAATGGTTGATTTTGTGGTTGAGTTTGATCGTAGCACCACAGTTGAAGCCATTAATGCTGCTTTCCAGGAAGCCAGCGAAAGCGAAGAGCTTGAGGGTATTCTTGGTGTTAGTGATGAGCAACTTGTTTCCAGTGACTTTATTGGAACGACCTACTCCAGTATTGTTGACCTTCCACTGACAATGGGCATGGGTGAAGATTTCTTCAAAGTTGTGTCTTGGTATGATAACGAGTGGGGTTATGCAAACCGCGTAGCTGATCTCTCAGCCTTTGTTGCTGAGGCGCTTGAGGCATAATCAGATTGTTGATATTGGTCCAAACGATCCAGAAGGGGCTTTGTCTCCTTCTGGTTTTTTGTGGGTATAGGAGGGAGAAGGCAGCATCATATTCATGTCGAATAGTGACCAAACGTAGCCTGTGTAGCTTACAATCCTAGTGCTTCAAATACAACTTCATACTGTTCGTTTCGCAAAGAAAGATGATAATTTCCTCCCCATACTTGTCGCATAATAAAATTTCCTTGCTTGTCTACAACTGCACACTTCACCACCTGTTCGCTATCTAGTAGGCTAATTACCGCACCTGGCAGGCGAAAGGGTGTTGTATCGCGATAGTCAAAGGAGCCAGAAAGAGCTACCTGCCCCTTTGTATCTATGCTACTTGCGACACTTAACGCAAGTTCAAAATCACCAACATGGTATGTATATTGCCGACTCTGGCTATGATGGCAGAAATTCCCTTGATTGAATACAAATGGGGTCAAAGGAGAAGGTGTCAGCGGCACACTCGTAATACGTTGTAATTGTGGGGATGGTATATGTTCCATTAAAGGAACACGTGCCATTTCAACCAGCAGGGTTAGTTCGTAATTACAATGGGGGCATTCCGAAATGTGTGCTGCAATGTGGTCGTGATGTCGTTCTTCTAATATGCCCTGATGAAAAGCCACCAACGTTTCACTAGATGGGCAGAAAACTCGATAAAGGTTGCTATGCAGTTGATTTTGTAGTGTGTGTAACTCTTGCATCCGCTGCATACAATGGGGGCATTGGTAGACATGTTGGATGATTTCCTCACTTGCTTCATTGTCAATAACTGTCAAGATGGTGATATCATCTGGTGGTATCGGCAGATGACATGTGCATGCGTCTGGTTCGTGATCTTCCATACAGACACTCCGCAATGTAATGGTAGGTTACTTATATCCTTCACTCATGACAGAACGAAAAAAAGATGCATTTTTGCAGTCATTTAGGATATTGCTGTTAAATGTTAACTTTTATAGCAAAAAACAGACCACGAGATAGCAGGGTGCCCATGATCTGTTGTTTTATCGAGAGGCATTGGTTTCTCGCTTCTAGTTTGCCAATAACCGACGTAGTTCGCGGTTGCGCCCTAATCGCCCTACCACATTGCGTTTGACATTGTATACATCATTGACGTTTGTAAATAAATGAGGGTGGTTTGTGAGGATATCTCCTGGTTTCATTCCCATAATGAACGTTTCAAAAACAACTATGCGTTCAGCATCTGTATGAAGTTGTGTATCGATATAACTCCAGAACTCTTCACGGCTGATACGTTCTACCGCTTCCACATCTGGTGGGATCTGATGTGGGCATTCACTTGGAAGTGCCTCTTCTGGAAGAATGTCCAATCCCCATGCATGGGAACGCACCATATCAACGACGACACAGCCAGCACACCGTTGCAGATACTGAAGGAGGGATGCGAGATTGGGGAAGGACTCAAAGCGTTCGGGGGGGATGGCACGCCAGAGGCGTGTAAAGGCAAGCACTACGAAATATTCACTACTTTCACCGCTGTTCATAAACGCGCTACTGCGACGAACCCAACTATCCACCAGTGGTGCATAGTGGTTGTACAGATATTCCCACGCGACTTCGTTACGTTCAACCAGTGCACGTCGAAACAGCTCAAATGCAAAACGTGAGTCATGAGTTTTCCCACGGTAGAACAATTCGCTTTCCGTAATACAGTGTTTAACTAATGTCGGAAGATCCATTTGTTCAGAAGGCTCGGGTTCAGCTATCATTGTATTTCGTTGATATGTCTGAGATCCCTCTTTGCCACCTACTGCCTTAACCATTGAGTGTGTAGAAAATATACTTTGCTGCATCATCGATCTCTCCTGGTTTGCACGAGCTTCGTCTGGTGCCGGAGCAACGGATATCATTGATGCTGTCAGCATAGCAAGGTGTTGCTGCGGTACTGGTGCGGCCTGACTACGGTGAAACTGCGGTCGCTTCCCGTAAGGTGCAACCTCATTGTAAAAAGCTCTGAAGCTCTTGAAAATGGTATTGGATGAGCAGATGATGACAGTACGACGATACAAACTAGTAGTTGTTGATGTTATTCGGTTTGGTTATGTGAGATTGGATCTGCAAAAGGGTTACTGGTGATAACCTTGATACAGAGGTAGCTGATAGTAATGATGAGTGTATAGGTGAGCAGCGCATAGAGGGGTGGCCAGCCGAAAATACCAGGGCGAGATTGTGCTATATTGGTGATCGGCAGGAAGCGATCCATCCAACGGGTCTCATACAGGACATCAAAGGCAAGATCAGCGCGGGCTATCTGTACACCATCGTGTATAAGCACCCCTTGACCATAACGGTTGCCTCCACCAATAACACTAATAGCTTGGAGTGCTACCACTTTCTACTTTACACCACTCCAATCAGAAACACTCATTGGTGATCCTAACGAAGTTATCGAATTACGTATCGAGACGGAAGAAGTGGGACCAC
>JBCDFA010000014.1:0-50924 GCA_039178835.1 Chloroflexota bacterium | reverse complement strand
TGTTATGGACACATGCGACCTTTGCCAGCCTCTATATGGCTGAAACACTGTTTGTCTTTCTGCTCACAGGTGGGTTTCTCTGTCTGACGCTAGCATATCAACAGCGCATGGCCTCTGATGCAACGCAATCGGACTGGCGCTGGCTAGTTACAGCCGGAATGTTATTGGGGCTGGCCATTCTGACGCGTTCGGTTGCGTGGTTGTTTCTCCCAGTCATCGCGTTGTGGCTGGTCTTCCAGTTGCCCACGCGTCAGGCAACCGCGATCCCGGACAGGCAAACGCTGCTGAGAAATACAGGATTGGCCCTTCTGTTTGTCGTCAGTGCAGTGGTCATCATCGCGCCGTGGACGACTCGTAACTATCTGGCATATGGTGATTTTATCCTGGTCGAGACCGGACTATCATACAATCTCTGGGCCTTTAGCGAACCACACGAAGACTCGGCGACGATCTTTCGCACCCTGGAGAGCATCCCGAATCCGGCAGAACGAAGCGATTTTGCGTCTGCCAAAGGCATGGAGCGCTTGCAGGAAGATCCAGCGATTATGATACGGAAGCTCTGGCCAAACTGGGTCTATCTCTGGCGGGTCAAACCTATTCAGGATCGCTTTCTGCAAGAGTTTTACTATGCCGATGTCGAATTCCCGCTCTTTGTTGCTGCGCTCGTCTTCGATGATCTGCTCTATCTGCTCATTGCGCTAGCAGCTTTTGCCGGATTGGTATGGTATCGACCAAAGGCACGCAATCCCTTTGCTCATTCGAGGCCACCGCCTGTGCACCGTGTGATTGCACAACTCCAGCACCCCAAATGGCTCTGCGTTGGGTGGGTGCTCTATGTGGTTGCGATCATTCTCCTGACCCATGGTGAGGCACGCTACCGTCACATCCTCTTCCCGGTGCTGATTCCCTTTGCGGCATGGGTCTTGACTTCACACCGTGAAATTCTGGCCCGCTATGCGCCTGCCAGAAGCTACACAGCCTGGATTGCACCATTACTGATTCTGGCAATTTGGACGCCCTACCTCTGGACCGTGTTTCCGTCGTATCCATGGGAATGGGCGCGACAGAATATAACACGTGGTTGGCATATCCAGGTGGGGGATCTGGCTCAGGCCACTGGTAACCACACCGCTGCCATGCACGCCTACCAACGAGCTGTCGCAGCTGACCCAACGCCGGATGGCTGGCTACGGATCGGCGATCTGGCACGCTCATTGGGCGAAACCCAACAGGCTATTGATGCTTATGAAGAAGCAATTGATCTCGAGCCACTCTATATTGCATCCAGTACGCGCCTGGGCGACTTGTTACGGGCTACTGGTGATGAGGACGGTGCACGTGAGGCATTCGCAGGGTTTTACGCCGATGCTCAACAGATCACCAATTGGGCCTGGCGCGAACTAGCAGCAGCACCACCATCGTTTGTGGATGTGGGTGATGGGCTCGATTTTGGCTATGTGCGCGGTGTTTACCCAGCGGAAGAGCTCCAGGGCACCAAGGCCCGCTGGACAGATGGAAAGGCACTGATTCTTGTGCAGAGCGATCCTACTAGTGCCTTTATGCGAGTGCAGCTACGGCTTGCGGCCCCCCGCCCCGATGAACAACCTGTGCCTACCGACATTTGTTTGGCGCATACCTGCTATATGATCACACCAACAGCCACCTGGCGCACCTACTCTCTTTTGTTTGAAACACCAGCAAGTGAAGCAACGACCATCGCTATTGAAAGTGCAACCTTCAATGCGGCAGATGGGCGGCAACTCGGTGTTCTAGTGGATTGGGGTAGTGCAGAGGGGATGGCTGAGCGTTCATGAATCATGTCTCAATCCCGAAGTGATACTATATTTGTGATATTTCGTGGGTTATGCTGATAACATCACTCATCGCATCTGAGATGAATATCGCAGACTAGAGCAAGGCGCAATGCTTCTTTGTGGTATTCATCTCAAATCACACAACCGCTCTATCAAAGCCCAAAGCACAGGCAATTGAAAAACGTTCGTCTACAAACCATGTCCAACGCTTGCATAAGTGGTGCTAGTGACCAAAGTGAGTGTTATAGGCGGAATGCGATCAGAGCATATGAGGCTATTTATTGGTAGTCTCATTGTAAGTTGGACAGCGGTTATTAAATTTCTTCTATTCTCTAATGCAGTGCCTCGGACAGATAACATTGACGAAAAAGAAAATTTGTTCTATTATTAACTAGAATGATCAAAATTTCTTATCTTCAGTAAGGATATTGATTCTCAAGGATGAACACATGGAATCGCAAACTCAATCAACCTTAAATGTAATCTATGAGAATTGGCAGGGCTATCATGAAAAACTGCGTGACTGCATTGCACCGCTGACGAATGAGCAACTTTTGCTTCAACCTGCCGCGCATATGTGGCCGCTGGGGCAAATTGTACAGCACATCATCTCTGTCAGAGCCGGATGGTTCAGTGGCACCCTCCAGGATGACGACGAAGCGATGATTCAGTACATGATATGGGGCCAGCGCGACTCACCAGCACGTAGCGCGGAGGAACTGGTACGTGGGCTTGACGAGACGTGGGTCTTCATCGAAGCCCGTTTGCAACGCTGGTCTCCCGACGACTGCGCGAGCACCTTCCCAGATGAATGGAATGGTCAGGTGTACCAGGTATCGCGTAGTTGGGTAATCTACCATGTGATGGAACACGATCTCCATCATGGTGGCGAAGTTTCATTGATTCTTGGAATGCATGGTCTGCGGACTCCCGATCTTTGATCAATAGAAGTCACAAGCATAGGATATGTGAGTAGGATTCGCGTATTTACGACTTTATATTGGAAGAGATGATGGGTGGAGTATCAGAACAAGTTATAGCAAGCATCGAAGACTTCCCTGTGATTTTTTATGATAAAAGCGTATTACTACAAGACAGGAGCCACAAGATACTGCGCCTTTGCTCCTGTTTTTGATTCTTGTTTGCTTGGACAGAGCTAAAAGCCATCGCCATTTCTCATATCGGCAACCTCAAATGGCACATGTGGCATACTGTATTAACCTCTTATGAACTAATGTGTATATAACCCTCATCTTCTCCAAGAAAGTAGCGCTTCTTACTCTTAAAATGTGCCAAATAACCTGACCATCTTCTGAGCATACACGGGTAGTTTTTTTTCATAACTTCCTTGATACTAGAGCATATAGCGTAGCTGATTCGTTTCTGTCTTGCTCTAAACTAGCTACGTTGATAATAGTAAAGGAATTTCTATGCGCTTCTCTATCTTTCACTCTGGAAAACAGTACCATCGTATACTGCTGTTGTGTCTGATGGCTCTTGTGGTTACGACGGTGGTTGTACAACTTCCGCCTGCCAAAGCTGCCGAGACTCAGACAATTACCTATGCCAAGAGCAACGCTATCTTTCCCAACCCGGAACGTGGATGGTATTTCATCCAAATGCCATATGGGTCGGTGACACGGCCATTGGACGATGTCGATTTTGATGGGTTGCGACAACAAAACATCACCATGGTTCGACAAGTCTATTTGCTTGACAAATGGCATGATCAGGCACTACCACAATCACTGCTGGACACGATGCAAGCCGATTTTGACCTTGTAAGTGAGAACGGCTTCAAAATTATTCTCAAATTCTCCTACAACTGGGTTCATAGTGAGACTGGCAATCAGGATGCCTCAGCAGCGCGTATTGCCCAACATCTCGATCAAATGAAACCGTTGTTAGAAGAGAACGAAGATGTGATTGCTTTTCTCGAAGAAAGCTTTGTCGGGTATTGGGGAGAATGGCATGACTCAACGTCTGGTCATGTTATTCCCAAGACGTTAACACTAACAGACGAAGGGCGTCAGGCGTTCAAGCGTGTGGCTGACTATCTGCCATCGCGGATGTGGTCCTCACGTTATGGACAGCAATTGATGCAGATGTATGAAATACCATTAGACCCAGAAGATGCCTTCACTGGTGCTCGTCAGGCGCGTGTTGGTCTATTCAATGCTGGCTTCCGTAGTGACCCTTCAGACTTTGGTTCCTGGAGTACCTACGATCCTGAGTTGGAAGCTCAGGAAAAAGCATTCGCTGAGCAGTCAACCGCTTACACTATTCAAAGTGGTGAGCCTGGTGGTATTCAGGACCCGGTCAATGAGGAATATGCCAAAGATCGTGATGGCACTATTGCCGATTGGTCACGTTTCCATTACAGCGCACTTGCCGTCAATCAGTCTGATGCAGAGGCTACTGGCCAGTATGATGCGTGGAAACAAAACGGTGCTTATGATGTTGGTGATCGTCGTTTTGGCTATCGCTTCCGCTTGATTGAAGCAACCCTTCCAGATACTGCTACCGCCAATGAGCAACTCTCCGTGTTGGTGCAGATGGCCAACGATGGTTGGGCGCGTCCCTACAACCCACGGGATCTGGAAGTGGTCCTGCGCCACGTCGAGACAGATGCGGTGATCCGGCTCCCAGTCGCAACCGATCAAGATATGCGTCTGTTCTTGCCGGGGCCTGGTGAAACCAAAGACCTCAGCCTCTCGGCTACCTTGCCCGAGGACATAGCAAGTGGTGATTATGAGGTACTGCTCAATCTGCCCGACCCAGCCACCACGCTAAATGATCGACCGGAGTACAGCATTCGTCTGGCGAACCAAGATGTGTGGGAAGCAGCGACCGGCTACAATAAGCTTAACGCGACGCTCACCGTGGGCTCGACTGCGGCCCAGCCGACACCACCACCCACCTATTTGCCGCTGGTACAGCAGCTTACCCTGATGGATGCTACCACCAATCAGCCTATTGCGGGGTACGAGACACTGGCCGATGGGGCCACAGTGGACCTGGCTGACGTGACCACCGCCCAGGTGAGTCTGGTGGCGACGACCGCCCCCACCCAGGTAGGGAGTGTGCAGTTTACCTGTGACGACACGGTGTTGCAGACCGAAAACTATCAGCCCTACACGAGTGGTGGCGATCAGGCCGGGGGCCAAGACCTCCTGCCGATGACGCTGCCAGCGGCTGGGACGCATACCTGCACGGTGACGCCGTTTACCCAAGCGCAAGCGCAAGGGGAGAGCGGCACCCCGTTGACGTTCACGCTGGTTGTGCCCGCCTGAGTTCATGCAAGCTACCTCGAGAAAGGATTGATCTATGCACCCCCACCGTTTTTATCGTGTCACAGCGTTCCTGATCGCCATCGCCCTGTGTGTACCACTCGTGCTGCAGTTGCCCCAGGCATCGGCAGCACAGACTCAGACCGTTACGTATGAGCAGAGTGAGGCGTTGTTTCCGAACCCGGAACGTGGGTGGTTTCATTCTTTAACGCCTAACTATGCTCTTGATGAACAAGCGCCACCGCTGACGCTTGACCAATTAGCTACCTATCGAGCAGAGAACGTGACAGTGGTGCGAAAAATGTATCTGCTAAAAGACTTTCGTAATACACCAATCACCACAGAGTATCTGACTGCCCTTGAAGCGGACTTCAACACGGTACGGCAGGCCGGGGTCAAACTGGTGCCGCGTTTTGTGTATGTGTGGAAGCCTGACCCGGGAACTTGGCCAACCAACAATACTCCTGGGAATAACCAGCAATATACGCCTGACGCATCGCCTGAAATGGTTAATCAACATTTAGACCAACTTGCATTAGTGCTGCAAGAACACGAAGACGTGCTGGCTTATGTTGAGGCAGGGCTCGTTGGCTATTGGGGAGAGTGGCATGATTCACATTATGGCTATGTCGACAATTGGACCTTAACTATCCAGGACAGTGGGTACCAAGTCCTGAATCAGCTGCTTGAGACGGTGCCTAGCTCACGTATGGTCTTAATGCGTTATCCTTGGCATCATCATATGGCGCTCTATCCAAACGCACTCTCGGTTGAAACAGCTTACATAGGGGGCGATCAGGCGCGATTAGGGTTTCATGACGATGGGTTTCAGTCAGAAGAAGATGGCTGGTATCACTATGAAGAAGTCGAACAACAGAAAGCCTATACCCAGCAAAGTACCGCCTATACGGTAATGAGTGGTGAACCAGGTGTATGGTATGAAGAGTATGGAGCAACAGCCGATCCACTCGTACAGATTGAGGCGCTCCATTATAGCACTCTCAATCGTAATGCAGAAGACTCAACTGAGTTTTACCTCAATTGGGCCGAGCGGGGCCTTTTGGATGACATGTCGCGTGCGCTAGGGTATCGCTATCATTTGAAGCAAGCAACTGTTCCTACCCAGGCTCAGGAAGGAGATACCCTAGTAGTGTCGCTCAAAATGGTGAATACAGGGGCAGCGCGTCCCTACAACCCACGGGACCTAGAAGTAGTCTTGCGCCACACCGACACTGATACGGTGGTCCGGCTCCCAGTCGAACCCGCTCAAGATATGCGTCTGTTCTTGCCGGGGCCTGGTGAAACCAAAGACCTCAGCCTCTCGGCTACCTTGCCCGAGGACATAGCAAGTGGCGATTATGAGGTACTGCTCAACCTCCCTGATCCCGCGGTCACGCTAAATGACCGACCGGAGTACAGCATTCGTCTCGCGAACCAAAATATGTGGGAAGTAGAAACAGGCTACAATAAGCTTAACGCAACTCTGGAAGTGGAGGGTGGTACATTGGATGTACCCAGCGTTACTTCCTTTACGCTGATCAATGCTGACACAGATGAAGCCTTGCAGGAAGTACAGGATGGAGAGACACTCGACCTGTCTACACTCAACACTGCTAACTTAAACATTCGTGCCAACACTGAGCCAGTGACCGTGGGGAGTGTACAGTTTCTGCTTAATGACAAACTGGTCCAGACCGAGAATTACGTTCCCTATGCGATTGCCGGTGATACAAACCAAGGACAGGATTATCTTCCCTGGGAGTTTCCTGCTGCTGGTCAACTCACACTGACAGCTATTCCCTATAGTAATGCAAATGGTAGTGGTATCCCCGGACAGGAACTTACCATAAACCTTTCGTTAGTTCAGTCTGAAGCAACACGTGATCCGTGGTTATGG
Organism: Chloroflexota bacterium; assembly: GCA_039178835.1. Lineage (GTDB taxonomy): Bacteria > Chloroflexota > Chloroflexia > Chloroflexales > Roseiflexaceae > AL-N1. The sequence goes on along the minus strand of JBCDFA010000014.1, from coordinate 43,923 downwards.
CCTTTCGCACAGGACAGTATCTGGAATACGCCAATCGGTTCTGATGCTGTGTACGCGCCAGCAAATTTTGAGCCGAATGCAACGCTCGGTGGCGATGACGTGTATCTGCTCCAGCTTGATAGCGGAGATCCTGCACGCCCTGTGTATGGACACGACTCCTGGGGCCCAGGGCGTTGTACCGGGAGTGGTCTTGGTTTTGATTGGAACATCCCGGATAATTTTATCGTTCCTGATGCAGAAGACACTTGGACTCCAAACAATCCATTTGCCTTTTTATTGCCTGATAGTAATACTGTGTTTGAGGCGCAGGTTCTAGCGCGTTGTGAATCAGATGGTCCGATCTACATTCCCTCGTGGATTATGCTTGGCGATAATCCTCAGACAGCCCTACGAGACATTTATGGTGATGGTATCGATGGTCAGAGTGAGCGGTATGGTGGTTTTGGGCATGGAGCATCTGGTATGTCGGCCTTGGGTGGTACGATTCGCACAGGTGAATTGACCAACGACACGCCCATTCGTCATCCGATCAAACTGACCATGTGGGCACACAAGTATCTGTATTACAATGAGGCTGATGCGACGCCTGGTTATCGTTGGCCTGCTACTGGTGCCGATGCTTACGCAGGTGATCCTGAGCATCCTAACCGTTACGAGGGCACTAATCCAGATGTCGAAATGGGTACCTTATTAGCTATCCCGCCCGATGTAACTGCTGAAGATATTGGTTTGCAAACCGATGCTGCCAAGAAGCTGTTCGCAGCCATGCAGGATTATGGTGCCTACATCGTGGAAGACTCGGCCTGGGACAATACGCTTTTGGTATGGGAAAAAGGTGTGGAAGAAGAACTTAATGCTATCGGTATCAATCCTAGTGCAAAGGACGACCCGTTCTTTCAGGATGTTAATACACTCTTTCAGTCGTTATACATTGTTACCAACAACGGACCTAACAATATTGGCGGTGGTGGTACGCCGCGTGCGCCATTGGCACCACCTTTTGCAAACCCATAGTCACCATTGTATCGCTATCAGACATTTACAGGACTCTGGTCACGGAATGTGTCAGAGTCCTGTCTCTTTGTATGATCAGTTAATCACTAACAATAAGTAAAACGTAATGCTATCGCAGATCGTACGACAAGCGATAACTCCAAAACACTCATAATTCTGCTATAATGCCTACTTACAACAAATAGATAATCTATATCTGTTGAAACACCTCTTACAGTTCACGGTACAAAGTCATACAACACACTTGTTCCTATGCAGATTATCACCATTGAGGCGCGTTTGGGAATGTGGAAGTAATCATCTTTTTTAACTCTAGTTGACATACACAATTGATACCAAAATCTTCACTCAAATCATAGTGATACTTGTTAATAAGCACCCTGGACCAAAATAAGAATTCGCATCAGAGGTACTGATGATTCAAAAATCAACTTTCTCTAAACTTTGTTTGGTCACTTGACAAACTTTCAATGTCGTGCTACAATCCGTAACATACTAAACCGTTTTAAGAAGCACCGTAATGCGCTCCGTTGAGTGTGGCGCTTGGCTGGGAATGCAACGTGGCAAAAGTACAAACAGCTGATCTCGCGTTGATGCGTGAATTGAATGAACGCACCATCCTCGACCATATCCGTGCTGATGGTCCCATCTCTCGTGCTGAACTAGCACGGCGAAGTCGCCTCAGTCGTTCAACGGTTTCCAGCATCATCACCGAACTACTCGCGCACAACTTGGTATGCGAAACAGGCGTAGGTCATTCGATGGGTGGGCGTCGCCCCATTATGGTGGAGTTCAATTATCAATCGAGCTATGTCATTGGTGTTGAACTTGCTGCCAATGCCCTCACTGTATTACTCACCGATCTTCAAGCGAATATTCTCCAGCGTATCCAGTGTTCAGTTAGCTCTACGACCAATATCGATGCCTATGTGGCACAGGTTGTAGCAGCAATTCACACTACTTTGGAAACGAGCAACATACCGCCTAGTCGTATCAGCGGTGTGGGTGTGGGTGTACCAGGCCCACTAAGTAAGGGGTCTGTTCAATCAGCGCATGTAGTAGACTTGCCTAACTATCAGCGTGTTCCACTTCAGCACTTGCTTAAACAGGCACTTGGGTTGCGTGTGTATATTGAAAATGATGCGAATCTGGGTGCATTGGCTGAGCATCGTTGGGGGAGTGCACGAGGTTGGCAAAATGTCGCATATATCTATTTAGGCACAACCGGTATTGGTTCGGGACTCATCCTTGATGGTCAGCTCTATCGGGGCGATAGTGGTGTAGCTGGAGAGATTGGATACCTTGTAATTGAGTCTCAATATCCTCCATTGACCAGTGGCGAGAATGGAGACCTACAAGGTTTTGCCAGTACGGGTGCGTTGATGGAGCAAGCTCAGAAATGTGGATTGTCGTGCACCAGTATCGAAGAAGTCATCGAACAAGCCTACCACAATGACAAAAATGCTATTGCCATTATTGGTAAGGCGGGCAAACGGCTTGGTATGGCTGTTGCCAGTGTGCTCAACCTGCTTAATCCAGGGCGCATTGTCCTTGGCGGTAATCTCTCAGCAGCAGGACCACTCCTATTTGATCCACTCTATCAGACCTTGAGACAACATAGTTTGCCCCTGGTGGCAAATCATGTCAATATCATTCCAGGGACGTTGGGGGAGGATGTGATTGCGATTGGTGCCGTGTCACTTGTTGTACAGCATGTGTTTAACACTCCATCATTGCTACACACAACAAATGCAGCACACACGGTACCAGTGGACTCAGGATAACAAAGCGATAGCTTACACCGAATATAGTAATAAAAAACGTATTGTTGTGGTATGAGGATGAACCCTGTAGGTTCAAAACGTTGCGCTCAGAAAGGAGTTAGATACGGCGTAGAACAACACCTTATGTTAGTGATTAAGATGCTTACATTTATTTTACAGATACTCCGTTTTATCAAGCAAAGGAGCCATTTACATGCAACGCTTGCTTAAACTCATCGGCGTCATCGCAATTCTGACGCTCTTCCTGGCCGCATGTGGTCAGACAGGAACAGGAAACGAAGGAGCAGAAGCTCCAGATGATATGGCTGCCGAAGGTGAAGCTACCGAAGGCGAAGCCGCTGAAGGCGAAGAGGCTGCTGCTACTGGTGGTGCTGTCTCGGGCGATATTACGCTGTGGCATGCCTACGGTTCTGGTGGTGCCGAAGAACAGGTGCTTGGCCAACTCATCGAAAACGCACAGGCCGAGTTTCCAGATGCCAACATTACCGTCTTAGCTATTCCTTTTGACCAATTATTCAATAAATTTGAGACCGAAGCCGCGACCGGTGGTGGTCCAGATGTCTTCGTTGCACCGAACGATAGCCTGGTTCGTCAGGTCGAAGCTGGTCTGCTCATGCCGCTCGATGACATGCTGGCAGGCCAACTCGAAGACACATCTTCTGTTGCTATTGAAGGAAGTACCGTCAATGGCGAACTCTATGCAGTTCCGCAGTCCTTAAAAGCAGTCGGTTTGTTCTATAACAAGGAAACAGTCGAAACACCGCCTGCTACTACTGACGAGTTGCTAGAAGCCGTACAGAATGGCGCAACACTCGGTCTGAACCAAAATGCCTATCATAGCTTTGGTTTCTTCGTCGGGTTTGGTGGCGAATTGATGAACGAAGAGGGGGTGTGTGTGGCCGATCAGGGGGGATTTACGGAAGCTATGCAGTACATGGTAGACCTCAAGGATGCTGGCGCACAGTTCTTCACCGATGGTGGTGCGGCAGCCAACGCATTCCAGACCGGCGATCTCGATATGCTGATTGATGGCCCATGGAACACAGGTAACTTTGAAGAAACCCTTAGCGATAATTTGGGTGTTGCTCCGGTACCGGCTGGTCCGGCTGGCCCGGCTGGCCCACTCACCGGTGTTGATGGTTTCTACATCAATGTGAGCGCACAGAATCCTGAGGGAGCCGTTGCGTTAGCCCAGTTCTTAACCAACGATGACTCAATGCAACTCTACATTGATGAGGCTGGTCATGTGCCAACCGACACAACGTTAGAAATTACCGATGAAGTGACAAAGGGCTTTTCGGACTCCGCATTGACGGGCTATCCACGACCACAGAAGATCGAATTGGACAACTTCTGGACAGCATTCGATAACATGGTCAGTCAGGTTATGGAAGGTCAAGCAACTCCAGAGGAAGCTGTTGCTGAGGCTTGCTCAACCATGAACCAGGCAAACGGTAAGTAACTGTTGTGTGACTGAACGGAGGTGATTGCCATCTCCGTTCAACTTGTACTCTTGTATGTGTTGTCGATTGGAAGAGATGCCAAGACGTGGCGCTGGCATCAGCTCGAAACACAATTGATATTGCTCTTTGGCGACACTGTCGTCTTGCATACTTATTGATACCAACAGGCCACTACCGGAAACAAGATTCTTACGACACTGGCCAGTCGTGACCAGGGAGCACCGTATGGCAACCGTAAATCCAAATACAAACACTGTGGCGACAAGACAAACGGCCTGGCAGCGTGGTGCCAATACACGTTCGGCCTATTTCTATCTGCTACCAGCCATTATTGTGATGGGGATTATCACCTTTTATCCTCTGACATTTCAAGTATGGATGTCTTTCACTGATTATGGCATTCGTAATCTCCGTGTTGGTGCACCGGCACCAGAATTTGTCGGTTTTGATAACTATATTCGTATTTTTCTCAACCAATTAGCGCTGCCCAATTTTAATTTTTTGGGTACCCTCCTTTTTAACCTATGGTGGGCATTCTCCAACGTCACGATTCACTTGATACTGGGTGTATTGATCGCCGTATTGCTCAATACTGAGGGCCTTTGGGGAAAGCAGTTCTATCGTGCGATTTATATCCTACCCGTTATTATTCCACAAATCATTGTTGCTGTTGTTTTTCGCAATATGTTTGATGCCCAGTATGGCGCCGTAAATCAGCTACTCGCCCAAATTGGAGGGGTTTTTGGTATTGCTCCAGAAGTATTCCAGATCCGTTGGATCGAGCAGGTAGATAATCCCATATCCTTTATTCCACTCCCATTGTCATACTTTGTGATGCTTACTGCCAATACATGGTTAGGGTGGCCACTCAATGCGGTTGTGGCGACAGGTGCACTCCAGAGCATTCCGAAAGAATTGTATGAAGCTGCTGATATTGATGGTGCCACAGGCCGCCAGAAGTTCTTTAGTATTACCCTGCCGCTCCTGCGCCCAGCTATGATTCCCTATGCTATCTATGGCTTTATCATTACCTTCAATCTCTTCAACCTGTCCTACTTTATCAGTGGTGGTGGTCCATTTGGACGAACAGAGCTACTGGTGACACAGGTCTACCGTCTGGTCAACGAGCAACGTTTGTATGGGGTGGCTGCTGCGTTTGCGGTCATTATGTTCTTTATTCTTCTGGCTCTCACCATCATTACCAACCGTATGGCACGTGCAACCGCCAGCTATGCAGATTAAAGGAGACGTCTTATGACAACGGCATCGAACACCAGACAATCAGCATCTCGGCGGTTCTCACGGCTTTTTAGCGGAGGTTCAGGTGGGACATTGCCACTTGGCCGTCAACTTATGTTGCAAGCGATCTGCCTCTTTATCGCCTTTACCGTGCTGTTTCCGGTCTTGTGGATTTTTAGTTTATCTATCGATCCTCGTAATATTTCCCGCCCGACCGAATTAACCTTGATACCTCCCGGAGCTTCGTTTGAAGCCTATCAGGAAGTATTGCGACAACCGACCTCTAATCCGGTATCTTTCTGGCGGCTGGCGCTCAATAGCTTCCTGCTTGCAGCCGGTGTTGGGGTTGTCTCCGTTATGGTTGGTGTTACTGCGGCTTATGCGTTCTCGCGCCTCCGTTTTGTCGGACGTGAAACGCTGATGCTGGGTGTACTTGGTGTGCTTATGCTCCCGGCCATCGCGGCGCTTCCAGCCCTCTTTGTGCTGCTCAATCAAGTACAATTTAGTAATTTCAATCTGCGGAATTCGCTCATTGGCGTGGGGATGGCATTGGTCTCTGGCGCATTACCCTTTGCCATCTGGAACCTCAAAGGATATCTTGATACAATTCCGAAAGATTTGGAAGAATCAGCGACCATTGACGGGGCGTCACGCAACGAAGCTTTCCTTTTCGTCATTCTCCCTTTGGCGACACCGGCACTCGCTGTCACAGGCTTCCTGGGTTTCATTGCAGGATGGACTGAATTCGCCACCTCATGGCAATTCTTAACTAATCCGCAAGACTTTACGCTGATTATGGCACTCTACAACATGGTCGGACAATTCGCCGGCCAAACACCCTGGTCACGACTCTCTGCTATGGCCTTGCTGATTGCCTTACCAGTCTCCGTAGTGTATCTCTTCCTGCAACGCTACATCACCAGCGGTTTAACAATTGGTGGTGTGAAAGGGTAGTCAGCACTTTCAGGTAAAACATATCGTCGCCACAGACAATACACCCTACGGAACTCTATTGACCTGGTTCTGTGGGGTGTGTTGTTATACCATTTCCTGTTCAATGGCACTTTTTTCAGTGGTCTTGTGTTGTTGATGTTCACACGCCCATTGCCCCATCTGCTCCAAAACGGGCCCCAGTTTGTGCCCCGATTCGGTCAGCGAATACTCTACCTTGGGTGGAACCTGAGCATACACTTCCCGATACACGATGCCATCCTCTTCCAGTTCGCGCAACTGGCGGGTCAGCATTTGCTGTGTAACTCCCGGCATGGCACGGCGTAACTGATTAAATCGCAGAGTACCGGGAAGCAAATAGTAGATAATCAATGACTTCCACTTCCCCCCAACCATCTCAAGCGCGACTTCAACCGGACATTTCTCTTCTCCATGGTGGTGTACTTTTTGATCGCCCATCATCAAAATCCTTGTAACATTGCAGTATGATTTTTAATAGTATATCATATTTTTATGCGTACTTGTTTTTTTTGTGATACACCATATACTGGTTTTATGTTTGTAAAGATATTTTTCACAGGAGCATAATTGCAATGAATAACGCAACAAAACGCAAAATATTGGTGTATGGCGGAACAGGATCACAAGCACGTCCAACGGTATTGCATTTAGTAAAAAACGGACATGAACCTTATGTTCTCACCCGGCACCCAGAGAAAGCAGCCGACCTGCGAGATGCAGGAGCCAAGATCGTCATAGGTGATTTGAGCGATCCTGCAAGCCTACGGGCTGCCAGTCAGGGCATGGATGGGGTCGCTTTGCTCATCCCTGCGTTTCTCGAAAACCCTCTGGAAGCAGCCATGTATGGACGCAGTGCGATTGATGCCGCACAAGAAGCTGGTGTTGGCCTCATCGTGTGGAATACCAGCGCCATCTTGCCAGAAACTCGTACTGGTAATCCAATGGGTGATCTTCCGCTTGAACTGCGAGAGTATCTGGTGGCCAGTCAGGTCCCCGCAATTATCTTCGAGCCAACAGTTTACATGGAAAACTGGCTTGGCCCCTGGACGGCCTCGGCGCTAGTTCGTCACAACCAGGTTGCATATCCTATTCTCGCAGATAGAAAAGTGGGTTGGCTCGCATCTGATGATATAGGTGCACTGGTTGCTGCAGCACTAGCACGCCCCGATCTCGCGGGAAGTCGCTTCAAGGTCAGTGGTGTGGAAGCACCCATGGGTCCAGAACTTGCAACGCTCTTCTCCGAGGCGCTGGGCCGCGAGATTAGCTACTATGCGATGTCCCCAGAGGAGATGGGTGAGGCGGTCGCCCAGTTTTTTGGCCCCGAAGCAGGCGCAGCACTCGCTGAACGGTATCGCAAAGACCAGACGAATCCGAACCCGGCACCGATGTATTACGCCATGGAGCCAATTTTGGAACAACTTCCAGTGCAGATGACGCCCATTAAAGAATGGGTCACAAGGCATGCTGCGGCATTTCGCTCTTAAGTAGAATGCGTATGGAGCAGGACGATTGGTATCACGCGTGATGTTTTCTTCTGGAACTCGATGAACTGGGGAAAATCTGCACTCATCTGGTTCCAGATCTTGTTTCGTTTTTCCCCAGAGACCACTTCTGCTGTCACATTGATTTGTTCGCCCATTATCTCAATCGTTGTGTTTGGATTCTTTTTGAGATTGTAATACCAACCAGGATTTTTAGGTTGACCAGCAGCAGCAGCAACGATGATATACGCACCACCAGCTTCCTGATTATTGTTGATATAGCCGAGAGGTGTGGTGTATTTTTTGCCTGATTTGGCTCCCACATGATGCAGCAACAGGATCTGGGTGCCTCCCATCTGGTTGCCAAAACGCCCCTTACTTCTATGATAGATAGTCGTATGTATTTTAGCGATCACTCTCAGTATAGGATTCATCGATCTCTCCAGAATGGTACTGTGATTGAGTCAACAGAAACAACGGAAACTCACAATGGTTATCTGATAGATGCATTTGTTTGTAATGGAAGTGTGTGACTTTGGCTGTCTTGACTTTGGTCAGCGCGCATCAAAATTATACATTAAACATGGGGATGATTTGTAGGGTTTTGTGAAGGTAGCAGATATTTTTTTTCAAAAACGATAGCGCAATTACGATTGCAGTGCCTCGAATGCCTGCCGTGGTTCGTGGAGCACGACCTGACCATCGCGGAGTTGGTAGAGGTCGGTTGCGAAATCGGCAGCGGCGGGGTCGTGGGTTGCCATGAGGAGTGTGACGCCTTCGTGGTCGGTGAGCGCCCGCAGTAGCCCAAGGACTTGCTCACCTGTTTTGCTGTCGAGGTCGCCGGTTGGCTCATCGGCAAGAATGATCTGAGGGCGAATGGCCAGCGCTCGTGCAATGGCGACCCGTTGCTGTTGACCACCGCTCATTTCGTATGGGCGATGGTCGCGCCAGGTCATCAGGCCCACTGCGCCCAAACAACGACGGATGCGAGCATCCCACTCCTTGCGCGGCACATCACCTGCAATACGTAGCCCTAACTCTACGTTCTCATACGCTGATGCTGTGGGCATCAATGCGAAGCTCTGAAAGATAAATCCCACCCGTCGGCGTATCGCTGCGAGTTCTTGGTTGCCCATCCTGTTCAATTGTTGGCCAGACACGCTTACTTGCCCCGCTGTTGGCTGATCTAAGCCACCAACAAGGTTGAGCAATGTGGTTTTGCCGCTGCCACTGGGCCCCATCAATACCACAAACGACCCGCGTCGAATCTGCATGGTGATACCGCCGAGTGCTTGAATGCGCCGTCCATTCAGTTCAAAGACGCGCTCGACGCTATCAATATCGATAACCACATTACCGTCACTCATAGGACATGCTCTCCATGAATCATGTGTTACGTTTTAAGCGTAGAAAACGCCAGCGACCTGGTTTCTTTTTCTTTGCACTCTGCTCGTTATCCGGTGGTGGCTCACTGCTGTACAGACTGCGGTAGGCGGTTTCCATACCGTTGTCTGAGGGTTGTTCGGTTATCTCAATCGCATCATCGTCGCTTGGTCGGATCAGGATACCACCATCGACCAACTCAACCTTGGCTCGTCGGCCAATGCGGGCCAGCGCCCGTTGGTCACCGGGGATTTGCAAACGCCCTGAGCTATCGAGTACAACCATTTCTTCAGCATGTAGTTGAGGGGTCCCATCACCATTGTGAACTGCTTCGGCGCCAACGGCAATGCTGTCATCCTGTTCGACATGGACAGTCTCGGTACTGGTGCGGCCATCGCGAATGGCGATCACGCGGTCGGTTTGTTCTGCCACACGCGGGTCGTGGGTCACCATCACAATGGTGAGGCCATAGCGTTCGCGCAGATCGCGCAGAAGTCCAAGAATGAGTTGTGCAGTGGGCCAGTCGACTTCGCCGGTTGGTTCGTCGCCAAGCAGAATAGTGGGTTTGTTGGCCAGCGCACAGGCAATTGCGATGCGTTGTTGCTGCCCACCAGAAAGCTGAGTCGGTTTTTGATGTGCATATTCGGTCATGCCGACGGCATCGAGCAATTCATCGACCCACTGTTTTGTCTCACGTGGGCCAAGGCCAGAAAGTTTCATGAGCAGTTCAATGTTGGCGCGGGCCGACAGATAGGGCAGGAGATTTCGTGCTGTTTGTTGCCAGACAAACCCGACTTTGGCCTGTCGGTACTGCGTCAGTTCTTGTTGACTGAGCTTGAGCAGGTTTTGTCCATCGACCGACAGACGCCCGGCTGAGGGGCGATCCAGACCGCCCAGTGCATTGAGCAGGGTTGATTTGCCTGAGCCAGACGGGCCAACCAGTGCGAGCATTTCGCCACGGGAAGCTTCCAGATCGAGTCCCTGAAGTGCCACGACCTCCAGATCGGCCACGCGGAAGATTTTCACCAGGCCAGCGGCAGAGATAAAATGTTCGTCGTTGTGTTCAGTCATACAATTAGCACCTCTCTTGCTTCACTCAGACATGGAATGAGTTTTAGTTGGTATCACCGAGTTTGACTGCCTGGAAGAGCCGCATACGCCCAAGAATCCATGCAAGTGCAAGGAGTGTCAAGAGTAGCGCAATACCAAAGATGATATAGATAATCTGTACCTGGCTCCAGGCGATTTCTGGCGGGTAGGCTGGTACACCAGGGTGTGGACCGACGCCAACCTGGAGGTAAGGAATAACCAGTTGTGCAGCAGCAAGACCAATGCCTGTGCCTGCACCAATACCAGCAAGCACGAGGATAACCTGCTCAGCGACCAGCGCCACGCCCATTTGGCGGCCACTCAGCCCGAGCGCCCGTAACACACCTAGTTCGATGGCTCTTCGCCGTGATGAGATCAGCGAGGCCAGCAGGAAGCCCAATAAAGTCAAAAGACCCGAGGCAATAAACCCGACTGAGAGCAGCCCAAACAACCCCTGGCGTTGTGGTCGGGCCTGTTCTTCACGAATGGTTGTTTCAGTGTCAATCGCATCGATAACGGTGATACCACGCTGGCGGACACCAGCCACCAAATCACCAATTGTGGCGTTGGTATCACGGGCGATCCACACATCGTATGGATAACGACCACCCATCTGGTCGAAAATATAGTCGAGATTGGCAACCATGATGGGGCCATCCTGTGGGTAGTAGCCAGGCCACAGGTCGACGGCGGCGATGATCTGGAATTGCACTTCACGGCGATCTCCGGCGATTGTGACTACCGCAGGTAGAACGTCCCCAACGCTGAGGCCGCGCTCCAAGGCGTTCCGGCTAACAATGACTCCTTCGGGGTTCAAGGCCATCATATTCATGAGTTCACCGAGCGAGCGCCCCTCGGCCCAGGCACGGTCGAACTGGTTGATTACGTTAGGGAAGTTCACACGGTCAATTCCCACCAACTGAGCAGCCTGATTGACACCACCCAGTTGGATGTTGGCGCTGTAGGTTCCGACACGGGTGGCCTCATTGATTCCCTCTACCTCAAGGTGATCGCTGACTGGGACGAACAGGAAGCGCGCTTCCTCTTCGATGTTGCGGCGCTCAGGTTGTTGTTGTTGCTGGCCTCCACCACCTGGTTGTTGGCCGCCGCCTTGCTGCTGTTCAGTACTTTGACCGGTCTCAAGGAGTTGCATCTGAGCACCAACTTGATATGAGATGGCGCTATCCAGTGCGCCATCCATCGTGCGCGCCATCGAGGCACTAAATGCTGCCAGCGATAGTGTGAGGATGAGGAGCAAGAGGGGCCCACGATAGGACCCTGGCTGCCGTGCCAGTGCACGCAATGCGACCAGCGGTGCCACCCAGGAGGGCCGATTTGCCATTCGTGCCAGCAATTCAAAAACGAGTGGGATAAAACGGATGGCGATGAGACCTAGTGAAAAACAGAGTAACACAGGTACCAGAACGAGCAAGGGATTGCTGAATGGGTCGGCACCAGCCTCGCCCAGTTGAAGACCGCCGCCGCGTTGTAGCTGATACAGGCCATAGGCTGGCGGTAGCAGCAGCAAAAAGTCGAGATAGAAGCGCTGCCAGAACGGAGGTCGTGATACGCGTGCAGCCTGTTGTTGCTCATCAACAAGGGTCCGTCGTGTAGCAAGTGCTGCCGGGATGAGTGATGCAATCAGCGCAAGTATGACCGCTGCTACACCAAATTGAAGACTGCTCCAGGTCAGTACCAATTGGAGTTCTGGCAAGTCAGGCGAGAGTTGTAAAAACGACTCGGTTCGTCCCATAATGGTGGCGAAGCCCAGCCCCAATGTAGGACCAACGATAAGAGCCAGCGCTCCCAAGAGCACCCATTCCAGCACATAAATACCGAGAATTTGCGAGTCACGCACACCACGGGTTTTGAGTAGCGCAATCTCGCTGCGCTGCCGATTCACCAGCAGGCTGGCGACCAGTGCTGCGAAGTAGAGTACTAGTGCGAGAATGGGCACACTGAAGACAAAGAGCGTTGTCGTCAATCGGGCTACTTCGCTGCGGTACTGGCCAAGTGCTTCAGCGGGGCTTTGTTCAAGCGCCAGACCCGGCACGATACCAGCAGCTTGAGCACGTACACTTTCAACACGGGCCAGCAGCGGGGTTGCTTGTGTGGCAGTCAGCCGATCTCCGTTAAGACGAGCAAACCATAGGATAAGATCGATCTCATCAGCCAGCACTTCTGCGACGGGGCCGGTAAATGTTTCTTCGGGAACCAGAATGACATCTTCGAGTGCATCCGGTGCATAGAACCATGCCGGATCGCTGGCATTCACAGGCTGCCATAGGGCTGTAACGGTGATTGGTATGGAGACGACACGTCCGCCAGAGTTGGTTACCAGATTAAATTGATCTCCAACATTTATACCAATCGTATCGGCGAAATTACGGGCTACCATCACCTCAATGGGTTCTGATGAGCCGTCTGGGCTGATAGATGCGTCGACTGGCTGTGGTGCATCACCATCATAGATACGAATATAGGGGTCCATTCCGTCCATGAAACCCAGCGATGTATTGGTTACAAAGGGATTCTCGACTCCCGCTGATTGTGGGAGGAACAACCGTAGTTGCCCGGTTCGTGCATGTCGAGCCAATCCGTCCAGTGGCAGGTCGAGTCGTTCTAGCCCTGGGCCGCGAATAAATTCGTCGGCAGCGCGTACGCGCTCCCACTCTAAAGGCTCATTCTGGCTGCCAATGTAGCGAAAGAGTAAGGCGAAGGCTGAACGATTGGTTTGTTGTTCTTGGCGTTCCAGTTGACTGTTGAGCAGTCGCAGGCTGGCTGCTTCGGCATACACTGGAATACACACCGAGAGTGCTACTGCGGCAAGCAGGGCAATAAAACCACACAGGGCCAGCGTGAGATTTGCACGCAGTCTTTGAAATGCAGTTGTCAATACCGCAGAAACGGTTAACACCATCTTTGTCATCAGTAGCCACTCTCAGCCTTTATATGAACAATGTGAGATGGGGGCATTTAACGCCCCACCACCGTATCACCTTCTTCGATACCTTCTGTTGTTGCTTCACTATCCTCTAAAATCTCGTATGAGGTTTCGGTTTCAATACCGATCTGTACGGGAACACGGCGTTCTCGTTCACCATCCTGCACAATCACAAAACGATTGCCTTCAAATGCTAGCACGGCTTCCTTGGGCAAAATCAGGACATCCTCTTTGCTTTCGAGCACCATACGAATCTGTGCAACTGCTCCGGGGGATAGTTCTTGCCCCTTTAGATCACTGATCTCAAAACGTGTGGTTTGGTCTTCTTCCTGCACTGCCCCACTACCACCGGATCCGTAGGGGGCTGGGAGACGCCGGATGGTAGCTGGCATGATGACATCGGGGCGTGATAGCAGGCTTATTTCTACGGGAGCACTTTCTTCGAGCAAGCGCATGTCCTGAGCGCTTAGTTCGGCTGATATCTCGAGGTTGGTGGGGTCGGCAACCTCGATGACCGACTCGAAAGCGGTAACTTCGTCGCCTTCATTAATGGCAATAGACAGGATTTCGCCGCTTTGTGGTGCAATAATCTGACCATCTTCGACGGCTTTGCGTGCTTTTTCAACGTCGGCCTGTGCATTTTCGATAGATGTTATCTGCTCATCAAGACTCCCGATCTGGGCCTCTTCGAGCGCAAGACGGGCTTCTTCAACCGTGTTCTGAGCCGAGATAAGCTCATCGTTGCCCTCACCAGTGAGTAATTCATCAAGGGTGCGGCGGGCTTCGATAACGTTTTCGTCTTCAACTTCGACCTGCTCGACTTCATCCCCACGGAGTTGATCGATATTGCGTTGGGATAATCCGATCTGTCGTTCAGCATCGCGCAACGCTCGTTCAGCAGTTGTTAATGCGTCTTCATACTGCTCTTTCTCTTCGTCGGTCAGTTTATTTGGCCGTTTGATACCTTCAGCATCCTCGACGAACGGCTGGTCAGGATTGGTGCCATATTTTTCCACATGATCAAAATCCCACTTGGCATCGCTGTAGGCATCCTGCGCATCTATCAAGGCTTCGGTGTCTTTCACAAGTTGGAACTCTGCCTCAGTTTTAGCTTCCGAAGCAGTCACTTTGTTGTCGTCTGCGGTACGTTCGGCTTCTTCGAGTGTCTTCTGGGCCTCACGAATTGGATCATCGGGTCCGCCGGGTAGTAGGCGAGCAAGGGCTTTTTCGGCGTTCTCGAGACTTAAGTTGGCCTGCTGAACACTTTTTTCACGCTCTCTTTGCGCATCTGAGAGGCTACGCTGAGCTTGAGCCAGGGCATTTTCGCTCTGGCGTAATTCATCCCGTGCTTCGTCCTGTTGCAACTCGGCCAACACTTGCCCTTCCTCCACTGTATCACCGCGTTCGACACTCAACGTTTCAACTCGGCCATCACGGCGGAACTGCAAACGATTGAGGTCGACAGGTGTGACACGACCATTGCGTTCAAGGGCCTCTGCGATGGTGCCACGCTCTACTTCGTAGGTCGGGCGTTCGAGTTCTGGTGCAGGTGGGAGTGGCGTTGGTGTTGCAACTTCTTCCTGTGCTGTTGCAGGTGCCCCACATGCTGTCAATAATGTAAGCGTAATGAGTGGTGTTATAGACAGTAAACGCAGCAGGTTCTCATGCCTTTTCATATAATCCCCCACATGGCATATGTTTCTTCTCGTTTATCGTTCATATCTTCGTTTATTATACGTACTAACTAGAAATTGACAAATAAATTAATCATTTTGGTCAGATAGTGATGCTACCATTTACTCCTCTATTTCTGCTGGCATTGGTCCATCAAACTCAAGGCTGTACCCGTCATAATCAGGATCGACTTCTTTTGCACAGGTGCCTGGTTGGGCATCCTCTGATTGATCGAGACAATCCAGGAATGCCAGCGTGGTCTCTTGTGCTTCTGCCAGACCACGGTCAAGATCCATCTCATCTTTGATGGCATTATCAATGGCTTTGTAGAGCCAGTAAGTATCAATATTGCCGAAAGATGCTGATTGGGCGCTTACCTGAGCAGTTTGCTGGAGTGCCTCAGCATAGATGTCTGCAGTTTCAGCGGCTTCGGGCGAGGTTTGCTGAATGTATTCCTCTGATTGGGATACTGAAATACGTGCAGGGGTGCCACCCTGAAGATTGCTGATGTCGGTTGAAAGAAACTTCAGCCAGTCCCAACATGCCTGAGTATGCTCAGACTGAGCAGAAATATGGAATCCTCGCGTTGATATATCGTCCCCACTTAGCCCGCCATTTGCTACTGGCAATGGTGCAGCACCAACCTGCAGAACATCCTCCTCGCCTTCCGCAATTGGCCCTTCGAACCCAAATGACCCCTGATCCCAGTCAAACCACATGCCCGCTCGGCCCTCCAAAATGAATTGATATGGGTCGACGATTTCAGTTGGGTCAGTTGATGTCTCTTCTGAACGATAATAGAGTTCAATATCCGGCATGACTTCATGTACTTCTGCCAGATCGATATACCATTGAATCGTTTGTATCACATCAGGGTCGTCATAGTTGGGTCGGGTATTTTCACCGCTGCCTGTGGTGAGTTGGGCATCAAACTGATTTGCAAAGAAGAGAATATCTGACAGAGGGCCACTCATTGCAACATAACCATACTGTTTGTTAGGCCCCTCACCTGTCGTGAGTGATTGGGCTGACGCTAAAAAGTCATCTGGTGTCCAGGTGTAGGTTGGGGTTCCAATCCCAGACTCCTCAAAAATGGCACGGTTGTAGGAGAGTGTGCGGATATTGTAGGTGTAGGGCAATCCTGTCAGACGACCATCGTCTTCATAGAGGGAAAGCAAAGCCGCTGGATAGTCATCACGGTCAAAGCTGCTATCGGCGTCAAGTAGTGGTTGGAGATCCAGTAATGCACTGAGGTCCTCGTCGCTAGTTGGTTGACTCCACCAGGAGAAACAATCGGCCATTCGTGACATCTCACCAAATTCCAAAGGTCCGGTAAAGGTATCGGTTGATGTGATTTCCACAAATATGTCAGGACGCTGTTCTTGAAAGGTGCGCGATAGTTGGCGTAAAGCAGAGGGATTGTAGCCATTATTCATAAATGTAATGGTGGTAGCACCTTCTGGGGCTTCCTGTGGTTCAGGTGTGGCTACAAAAACCGGACTCATGTCTGGCTCTGCGGTTGGGGTTGTCTCAACCTGTGCCAATTCTTCATCGAGGCTCCCCTGTGCCTCAGTTAGTATCTGCTGCACGTCTGCATTGGAATCATTCAGCACCTGTGCCAATGCATCAGACAAGGCCGCAATAGCGCGATAATCAAAGTTGCTGGGGATGTCATTTTGCTCATCGTTTTCCAATGCCCAGCGATATGCTTCTGTAGTAGCTTCGTCAAAAGAGTCCCAAAAACCAAGTTCATCAGCAAGTGATTGTCGGGCAGGAACACGACCAGGGAGTGCCCCACCACCTTCAAACGCATCCTGCTCGATGTCTTGCCGCGAGAGAAACTCGATCCATTTCCATGCTTCGTTCGGGTGGGCGGTACCACCACTGATAAGATAGCCGTCACTTCCACCAAAATCAAACAACCCATCGCCTGTCGGATATGGAACGATACCTGTTTCAAAATTGAGTTCATTATTTTGTTCTTCGCCCTCGAAGAAGCTGTATGCTAACATTTCGCTAGGCCAGATACCAACACGTCCATCTTGTACCATTTGCGCGGGGTCGACAGGCTCAGTGTCATCTGTCTCAAGACCGAAGCCGGATAAACCATTGTAGAGGGCTCCACTGTCACTCAGCTCACGAATACGTTCTATAGAACTAACAATAGCTGGATCATTCAAGACTATATCCTGGCTGGGTGTTTCTAAAATATTTACTCCTTGAGACACAAGTTCGGCATAGAGTGGCAGAGAGCCCCCGCTTGAGTCTAAAAAGCCGTATGTCTCAATAGTACGTCCATTTTTCTGGGCAATTTGTTCTGAGACGCCCAGTAGATCATTCCAACTCCAACCAGGGGTGGGTTCAGGCACATTGGCTATCTCAAACAGGGTTTTGTTATATTCTAAAAGTTGAATGTAAAAATAGCGTGGTAGTACCCAGACACCACCAGCTGACCCGTAGCGTTCTAGGGCACCTGCAAAGAAATCGTCACGTTGGAAGTTTGGGTCTGCTTCCATAAGTGGTTGCAGGTCCATAAGCAAGTTGGTGTTGTAGGCTTCGGGTGACACAAAAAAGGCTGGGGCTGTATCGGCGCCAGAAACTACACGGCGCAATGCTGCCATTTGTGAATCTTGTCCACTCTGATCATCATAATTCATTAGATCGTCCAAGGCAACAATGACCACCTGAATAGTGGGGTTGGCTTCTGTAAATTCCTGGGCAAGCGCCTCAAACCGAGGGCGCTCAGATTCCCAAGCTGCATACGAAATGGTTACTTGATCACCATTGGCGGCGTTAGGGTCTGATTCTGCTCCAGGTGTGGCAAACGGTAAACTACATCCTGCCAACATGAAGCACAGCACGAGCACACTGACTAAGCGTTGCATATCTTCCATCCTTGCAGATGCATATCTTCCATTACCAGTATCTGTAGTAAAGAAGATATCAAAACGTTTTCAAGTTACTCCTAATAAGAGGACAACAATGGGTCCTTTTTTCAGACGTAACAGCACGCTCAAAAGTTCCCAGAACGTATGCTTTTCTTTGTTCTACAGATTTAAGACGAACAGATAGCACGAATCGTAACAGATCAAATCTCATCTGTCACTGATAAAAGGCTGATAACCTTAATTAAACTCTTATGAATACATCATGCTGTTTGTGGCTCATCGATCTGTTGGATAAGCCTTGCAACAGCCGCATCAAGTTGTGTGTCGTTGTTTAGTGTGGTTGCTCCTAGCGGTAGTGCAACATCAATATCAACGGCGCGACCGGTCCCCTCAAGATCGTCCCCTTCTGGTGTGGCAACTTTGATACGGGGCAACCGAAAACGCGTTCCATCAAGCAATTGATGCTCAAAGGTCCAGATAACGGCACCAGCACTGGGTCGCCCAACCACGACACCTAACCCCAGGCGACGATACCCCTCTGCAAACATCTCTGTATTCGATCCTGAACTCTCATTGATTACTAATATAGTTGGCTTGTTTAAGATACGGTTGCCAGCAACATGGTCTGCATAGGCGGTCTGCTGATCGCGAAAGGTACTTTGTAACACACTTCGTCGGGTCAGCACATCAAGAATAAACGTGGCTGTGTGGCCACCACCATTGAAACGTGCATCCACAACGACCCCTTCTTTGCCATAGATCTCGACATCCAGATCAGTCAGAAACTGTTGATATGCAGCATAGCTCATTGCGCGAATGTGCACATACCCCAGTCGTCCATTACTCACACGATGAACGTAGGCTTCGTTGGCCTGTACCCACGCCCGGTAACGGAGTGTATCGTATGCGCCAACTGAGACAGGACGTACCGCAAACTCCAGTGCTGCTTCGCTGGTGGTAGGCTCAGTACCGATACGAAGCTGTACTCGTCGATCTACCATGCGCTGGAAGAGTGTATCGAGATTTATATCTGAATTGAGCGCAACCCCATCTACAGACAGCAGGTATTGACCAACTTGTATCGTATTGCCATCACTGTCACGAGTCAGCGCTGCGGGGCTCTCAGGGATAATGTCGCTGATACGGAACCGACCGTTTGTCGCTAATTCATGGCGATCAAATTCCAAACCAATATACCCATGCTCAATGGGGAAGAACGACGTTGGAAATGCGCCCATGTGTGATGCACGTAATTCGCCGACCATCAGGTTGAGGATGGCCAGAAAATCACCATGCGTCTGTGCCCCGGCCACCAACGGTGCAAATTGCTCACGTGCCGCACTCCAATCGAGACCACGAAACGTCGGATCGTAGAAGTAGTCACGTAACAAGCGCCATCCCTCATCGAACATTTGCATCTTTTCCTGATGAAAATCGATGACAACTTCACCGCTCACTGGTACCGATGTCCGATCACCACGCGGGAACTTCAAATTCACAATTTGCCCACCGTCGAGGTAATAAAAACTTTTTCCATCGGGTGCGAATTGCGTACTTCCCTTGGCACTACTTCCGCCCGTCATGCGTCGAGGTGATTGACCTTCGCGTGGCTCATCGAGGGGCAATGCCCAGAGATTGCTCTCACCTGCAACCACCGCGCTCAAAATAAGATCACGGCTGTCGGGGCTGATGCAATGAGCCGAGGCATCCATCTGGATCGGTGTCAACAAACGGAGCCGCCGCTCGATACCTTCAAACGTAATTGAAACATCGGGCGGGGCTTTTGTTGATTCGGTCGTTTCTTTCCCATTGGTTTGATTACCGTTGGTTGAGGATTTCTCACCATTTTCTGTGTTTGCGTTTTTCTTCTCTTCCTCAGAAACAAATAATTGCTCGAAGTCATACTCACGAAATACGGGTTGTGGCGGTTGCAGATCAACTCGTCCGATCTGGGCTTCGGCACGATACTGCCCAGTGGTGAAAATAATGAATTGTCCATCAGATGACCAGATTGGTCTTGATGTGTGGAGATTACCCATGAAGGTGATTTGATGTGATTGCTCCTCGTCAATGTGTCGTACAAACAAATTACTCAGGAAATTTACATCCTGTGCGCTGTACACAAGCCAGCGGCTATCTGGTGACCAGGCAAATGTGGCGCCATAGAAAAAATCGGCCTGTACAAAAGCACGGTCATCACGGGTTTCCATGTGAATCAGGCGGATTTCGTTCAGCCCACACGCGTAGGCAACCCACTTGCCATCTGGTGAAAATTGGGGTGATGATTTTGCACCATCCCGTTCAGTCAGACGGGTTTCCGTCCGCGAGGTAAACTCGTAGAGGTAAATCTCCTCATCGCCGTGTCGATCTGAGGTGTATATCAGCTTACGGCTGTCGGGGGACCAATCGATATCATGTTCGCGGAATGTGGTATTGGTGACGCGAATGGAGGGACCCTGTCGCCGTTCCTTTTCGGTCTCCTTGTCGGCAAAATCGGCAAAGATTTCACCACGGACGACAAAAGCTACTTTGCTCCCATCAGGAGCGAGCGCCAATTCACTCAGCTGACGAGAGTAGGTCTGTGTTCGTACTGGTGTTATCTTGGTGTCCTGGCGTACCTGAATATCAATCGGAGCCGAATTTCCCGAAGCCAGATCGAGCTGCCAGAGCTGAAAATCCCGCTCGAAGACGATAAGCTGCTGCTCATTGGCTATTTTGGGCCAGAGCAGGCGCCCTTCGGTAAAGCTCGTGATCTGACGTGCCTGCCCATCTTCGAACGATTGAAACCACATATTCTCGACGCCATCCCGGTCAGAGACAAAGTACAACCCACTTCCATCAGCAGCCCAGAGCGGCCAGCGATTGAGTCCTATATACTCCTCACTTTCCTTGTGAAAATCGGTTGCATCAATATCGCTGCTCACAGTCCATATTTCCGTGCCACCATAGGGGTTCGGCCCACGCCGCCACCAGTTTGCACGCCCAAGATTGAACGCCAGTCGGGTGCTATCAGGTGAAACCGAGAGGCTATTAAGCTGTTCGTATGGTTGATCGATCCATTTGATGGGGGTACCACCATCTGCCGCAACACGAAAGATGGCGCTGCCCTGCTGATCACGTAGCGAACTAAAGTAAATGGCCGTTCCATCAGGAGTCCATGCCTCGACATTGCTGGCTGCATCGTGAAAGGTAATCCGACGTACATCACCACCATACAGAGGCAAGACATAGATGTCCCCCTGCCCCGTCCGGTTTGATGTAAAAGCAAGAGATTTTCCATCCGGCGACCAACGTGGTGAAGAGTGTGCCGCTGGATGGGCGGTCAGACGCTCTGCATTGCCACCCCCGATATCAACCAGCCAGACATCTGCGGCATACACAAATGCGATGCGTTGTCCATCTGGTGAGATCGCTGGAGTACGAAAGTACGGACGGGCTGGTGATTGCGAATGATTCATCGGATTCCTCATATCTTACAATATCGCTAGGGAGTTATATCACTACCAATCGTTTATTTATTCTCTGACTGGATACAATCAAGTACATACGAATATCACCTTATGATATCATGCTGAACGCGACCTTAGGATCAATATTGGTATAAGAATTGTCAGATTTAGCATATTTGTCGGACAAGCCCGTCAGAAGTATCGTACAATATGACATCATCATCGAACCAGCAAACAACCACTATCCATACATGGGGATTTTCGCCGTCTCTTGTCCTGTGGGTCAGTCTGATTATGATTGGCTGTGTAGCGCTGCTGCCACGCATCATTGGGCTGAACGATTTCTACACCATCGATGAGGGCTACCATTGGCCAGGTCGTGTCGAGCGTTTTGGCGAGGCCCTGGCAACACAGGATTGGGCCGCAACCAACCAGACCGGCCATCCAGGTGTGACGACCATGTGGTTAGGAGCGATGGGACGCTGGCTGGGTGAGTCGGTTGGCGTCTATGACCCAGGCTGGGCAGGTGGTGGTGCAACCTATCTTGGGTTTCTGCGCCTCCCGCTGGCCATTGTCAACGCGCTGGCCGTCGTAATCGGCTATGTCCTACTACGCCGACTCTTTCGTGCCGATATTGCCCTTCTGGCCAGCATAATGTGGGCCACTTCGCCTTTTATCATTGCACACAGCCGTGTTCTGCACCTCGATGCGCTGCTCACCTCTTTTATCACCCTGACGGTGTTAGCCCTGCTGGTGGGGATGAAAGATGATATAAAGAAGCCTGTTCTGTGGTTCACAATCTCAGGCGTTTGTGCGGGCCTTGCGTTATTGACGAAAGCTCCATCGTTTATCCTCCCTCCGTTGGTTGGCCTCCTGATGCTTTTGTTGAGCCCTATGGCTGGGTGGTGGCCGCGCATACGCTGGACGTCTCGGCACTACCTGATCTGGCTTGGCTGTGCTGCACTCGTGGTGTTCATTGGCTGGCCAGCAATGTGGGTCAATCCGTTTGAAGCCATTGGCAGCATTGTGAGCGAAATCATCCGCAACGGTGGTGTTCCGCACCACTCGGGCAATTATTTCCTTGGGACACCCGTTGCCGACCCAGGTTGGCTCTTCTACCCGGCAGTGATTCTCTGGCGTACCACTCCACTTACGCTTATCGGTTTGGTGCTATTGCTCATCGGTTTAGGCATTGCTCTACACAAGCGCCTGACCGGAGACCGCACGGCTTGGTCGCTTCAGAGCCCTGAACTACGCTTTACGCTTGCTCTTGGCCTCTTTGTTGTGCTCTTCACGCTGATGCTGAGTCTGCAGCCCAAGAAATTCGACCGTTACTTGCTGCCGATCTGGCCCACACTGAGTATTCTGGCTGCAATTGGTTTCGCCCGCCTCCTGAGTCTGCCGCAAATGAACAAGTTGTTTGGGTTGAGTGCGATTCTTCTGCTGTTCAATCTATCGTGGTTTCATCCTTACTATCTGGCCTATTTCAATCCGCTGGTCGGTGGCGGTGCAACGGCCCAGCGCGTCATGCTCACAGGTTGGGGTGAGGGTATGGAGGAAGTTGGCGCATGGCTGAACCGCCAACCAGACCTCAAGCGCGGGCCGGTCCTGTCGTGGATTCCACCGACGCTAGCGCCATTTATCCCTGTCGAAAATCTGGTGCTTGATCTGCGTGAGGAAAATCTTGATCGTGCGACCAGCTATGCTGTGCTCTATTCACGAAGTGTCCAGCGTGAAGAGTCGCTGGTTGCCGAGGAGTATGTACGTCAGAACCCGCCCCTCTTTACGGTGCAAAAGCACGACATCAACTATGCCACGGTACATCAGATCCCACGTCCCTTTGCTGAGCCAATCGATGCTACTTTCGGCGATGGATTGTATTTGCGTGGCTTTAGCCATGAGCTTGTGGGCAGCACACTGGTTATTACGCCTTCGTGGAGCATTCAGAGTACGCAGCCCGGCAATATCTTTAGCTTTGTGCATGTCCTCAACAAGCGTGGTGAATTAGTGGCACAGGTCGATGCGCCGCTTGACCAGGGGATGTTTGTGACGTGGGAAGCCGGGCGACATTTTGACAGCCCTCTGCCCGTACCGCTCCCCGCCGACCTTCCAGAAGCTGATTACCAGATCGTCATGGGTTTGTACAATCCTGAGGATGGTGTGCGGCTTCCACTTCAGCAAGGCCAGGCGCTGCCGGAAGAGATCAATGGCCCTGATGTGATAGAACTGACAACATTACAGCTACCCAGATAAAACAGGATGAAGTGCCTCGCGCATCTGCCCTCTACCACACCGCCATAATACGAGACGAGCCACCTGAGCCGCTGGCAACCTTTGGTGCTCCCACAAACAGGGTTGCGCCACTGGGCGGTATCAGGTTGAGATTCGCCAGGTTTTCGAGCCCCCAACGATTGCTCGACAACAGGGTGAAGTGTGTGGCAAAGTCGGTCGAGGGGCCATGGTCAAGGCTGAGCGTGTCGACACCAATACCTGCAATCGAGCGCTCGGTCAACAGAAAATCGATAGAGTCCTTGCCAAAACCAGGGAAGTGCAGCACACCACTACTGTCGGTGTTGAGAAACGTTTCAGCGGAACCGACGCGAGCCTGCCAGTTGGTAAACATCAGGATGGCAGCGTTGTCTGGTACGCGCCCATAGCGTTGTTCCCAGGCCAGAATGTCATCGGGTGTGACCAGCGTGTCGGGGTTTTGTGCTGCGCGTGCGCTCAGATCCAGCACGACTGCTGGAACAACGAGGGATTCGGGCGGTATCTGGTCAACATACAAACCATCAGCGGCAAAGTGCACTGGTGCATCCATGTGCGTCCCGGAATGTTCTGCCATGGTGATCTGATTGGCATAAAAACCATTCTCTTGATGTGCCGCCAGTGTGTCGATTCTGAATGGTGGAAAGCCAGGAAAGAGCGGAAAGTTTGGCCCTAACAGATGCGTGAGATCCATCACATTCGAGAAGCTCGTCGGGTGGACAGGTGCTGCTCGGACCTGCTCAACCGAGAGTGCGGTGGCGGTGGCAATGGCGCCCAATCCAAACTTGAGAAAACTCCGACGACAGACCGAATGATCCTGCATGGCGGCAATGGTTTTCGGTGGACACATACACCCTCCGTTGCATCAGCATATCAAAGTCACTAAGGAAAATGGATACAAATACATCACAGTATCGAAAACTGTGTTCTTGAGAGCGCTAGTTAGTTGTAAGTGGTAAGAATTAATAAAAATAGTACCACACGTTATAGAGTGAGGCAAGATATGGTACAAAGGAAGTTACTGCAACAAGTCTTATCCCCGCCGCAGTGTCCGCCGTATGACGGGCGAGGATAGAACAAGCGATGTGGTCACCTCACCATAGGGCACAAAGCGGTCGATCATTGCTTCGAGATCCTCAATCGATGCCGCAACAACCTTCAGCACAAAACTGTCACTTCCCGTCAGCCTGTGGCATTCAAGCACCTGGGGTGTCTCGCTCACCTTCTCCTGAAACGATGCGACCAGATCGCCTACACCACTCAGCCGCATAAACGCCATGATTGACAAACCAACCCGTGTCGGGTTGACTGCGGCGTGGTAGCCAGTGATGATACCGGCCTCCTCCATGCGCCGCACTCGTTCGGCCACCGCTGGGGCAGACAAACCAACTTCGCGACCGAGTTGGCGCAATGAGCAGCGGGCGTCCTCTTGCAACCGTAGCAGAATCTTCCATCCGAGAGTATCGAGCAGACTTTCCATATGTAAACTCGTTTCGTGTAATACGGCTAGATTGTCTCTTTTAATAAGCGCATTTTGTTGTAATTATACTGTCAAATGCTTCTATTCTTTGTTATACTTCACACAATATTCGAAACTCCAATACATGTTGCTAATCCACCAAACAATTTAGGGTTTACACCACATTATGTGGTGGTAACGTTATTCGGCAAACCTCGCCCACGTGTCTGTATGACATTACTCAAGGAGGAGCTTATGTCTCACGATCCACTCGATTTGGAAGGTATCGACTACATAGAGTTCTATGTATCGAATGCACGCCAGGCCGCCCACTTCTACCGCACGACCCTTGGTCTCAAACCAGTAGCCTACGCCGGATTGGAAACGGGTTCACGTGATTGTGCCTCCTGGGTTCTGGCACAGCGCAACGTTCGTTTTGTCCTTAGTGCACCCCTCGTCCCCGATTCCACACATCCGATTGCTGCCCATATCGCACGTCATGGCGATGGTGTCAAAGACATTGCGCTGCGAGTCAGCGATGCTGCGGCAGCCTATCACGAAGCACTCAAGCGAGGTGCTCGTGGCGTACAGGAGCCCACCACGCTTGAGGATGATATGGGACGTGTCATCAAGGCTAGTATTGCCACATATGGCGACACCCTGCACAGTTTTATTCAGCGTGATGGCTACGAAGGACCCTTTATGCCCGGCTATCAAGTGATTGAGCAGGACCTTCCTACCCCTGAGACTGGCATTGCGGCTATTGACCATATTGTTGGCAATGTTGAGTTGGGCAAGATGAATGAATGGGTCAATTTTTATGCCGATATCCTTGGTTTCAAACAGTTGATTCATTTTGATGATCAGGATGTCAGCACCGAATATTCCGCGCTGATGAGTAAGGTAATGCAGAATGGTACGGGCCGCATCAAGTTCCCGATCAACGAACCAGCCGATGGGCTGCGAAAGAGCCAGATTGAAGAATATCTTGAGTATTATGGTGGGCCGGGTGTCCAACATATTGCGTTAGCCACGGGTGATATTATGGCCTCGGTCGATGCCCTTCGCAACGCTGGTATTCCCTTCCTACGTGTTCCGCAGAGTTATTACGATGAGTTGCCGGAACGTGTTGGCACGATCTCCGAAGACATCCGCGATCTGGCTGAGCGAGGCATCCTCGTCGACCAAGACGACGAGGGATATTTGCTCCAGATTTTTAGCCAGCCGCTTGAGGACCGACCAACCCTGTTTATTGAAATCATTCAGCGTCGGGGAAGTCGTGGCTTTGGGAAGGGCAATTTCAAAGCCCTGTTTGAAGCATTGGAACGTGAGCAATCCCGCCGGGGGAATTTGTAGGATTTACCCATCTGGTAGGTACAGGACTGGCCCCTGTACCGTAGCTCGCCCCCGCACCGCAGACCATCATCCCTGCACCGTTTTTAACACAGAGACGCAGAGAGACAGAGATGCAGAGAGAGGGAAGTAAGGATGAAGTATATGGGGTGGGCGATATTTCTTTGTGGGTTCCAAGGGTGCACCCCGCTGTCTGAGCTTGTCGAAGGCAAGGGGGGCAGAGGCGATGGCCCGCCCCTGCGATAATCCTCCGTACAGCCGAAAAACTAAGTTCGTATAATCCTATGTACGTAACGACATAATCAAGGAGAAAAAGTCGTGCCAAGTTACCACCTGATGGGCAAAGTCCCACGTAAACGTCATATGGTCTTCCGCGATGATGCAGATCGCCTGTTGTATGAAGAAATCTTTGGCACCGAAGGATTCAGCGGCGTCTACTCGATTCTCTACCACCATCACTTGCCCGCCGCTAGCCGCGACAACCAGATCCTTGGGTCAGTCGCGCCGGAGATTGCCCCACCATCACCCCATCGACACCGCCATGTCAAAACCAAACAGCTCGAGCAGGGTGGCGATCCTGTGACAGGCCGCCGCGTCTTGATGGTCAATCGTGATGTGCAACTCGCAGTCGCTGCTCCAACCGCGCCGATGGTGCTCGAAAATGGGGATGCGTATTTTTACAAAAATGGCAGTCACGACGAATTGGTATTCATCCACGAGGGTCAGGGCACACTAGAGACCATGCTTGGTGATATCGACTTTGGTGAGGGTGATTACCTCTATGTGCCGCGTGGTGTCATCT
Source organism: Chloroflexota bacterium (assembly GCA_039178835.1). Lineage (GTDB taxonomy): Bacteria > Chloroflexota > Chloroflexia > Chloroflexales > Roseiflexaceae > AL-N1. The sequence continues at coordinate 16,664 of JBCDFA010000014.1, read as the reverse complement.
ATCAACTGAAGTTCCACAACGATACCGGACGCATACTGATCATTGAGGCCAGTGGCCCGATCAACGTACCCAAGAAGTATCGTAACCCCTTTGGCCAGTTGCTGGAGCATGCGCCGTACTGGGAGCGTGACTTTCGCCGACCCTCACGACTGCAAACGCATAATGAGCGTGGCACTTTCTACCTGCACCTCAAGCTGAACGACATGCTCTACCAGCGCACACTCGACTATCACCCGTTCGATGTCATTGGTTGGGATGGCCACCTCTATCCGTGGGCGTTTAGTATCCACGACTACGAGCCACACGCCGGGCGCTTTCATGTACCGCCGACCACCCATCAGACGTTTGAGGGCCCCAACTTTGTGGTCTGCTCATTTGTGCCGCGCCAGATCGATTGGGACCCGCAGGCAGTGCCAATCCCATATTTCCACTCCAACCTGGACTCGGAAGAGGTGATGTACTACGCCGCCGGAAATTACGCTGCACGGCGTGGCATTGAGCTTGGCAGCATCACTCTGCACCCACGTGGGATTGCTCATGGACCGCAGGCAGGCGCGATGGAAGCCTCACTCAATGCGCCGCGAGTGACCAATGAGTTGGCGGTGATGGTCGACACCTTCAATCCGTTGGAACTAACGACCTTGATGGATTCCATCGATGATCCTAACTACACAAATTCGTGGACCCAAGAGGAACGCTAAAAGCACTGCGCCGGGTCGTCAGTTGATACGGCCCGGTGCTTTTTTTGGTTGCAAAATAATGCTGAACTCTGTAGCAGGCTGTCTCGATACGATAAACATGGGGGTAACCATAGACTCCAGAACGGTTATCAAGTCTGACTGGTCACATCTCAACATACACAAATCCATCCTCTTGAATGACGGTGTAGGTTGTCAACGGTGTAGGTTGGCGCCCCATCTGGAGCAGTTGTTGTGACCATTTGGGGGTAGGTTGACCCATAAAGCCGGTTACCCAGTCGACGTTTTTTCCACTACATAGCTCAAAGCGAGAATTGTGCCATGGGCATTGGATGACTCCGTCGTCGAAGTAGCACGCACCCGGTCCTTCGGTGAATGGGAGCCCCAGATGTGGGCAACGGTCTTGCGCGGCACATACGTGGTCGCCGATGCGCGACACGATCATGGTGATATCAGCGACTTTGACCTGCATCAGTTTTCCGCGAGGGAAGTCATCGAGCTTGCCAATCTTGATCCGTCTGGTCATTACTACTCCAATCTATATGACACACTGCGTTGTTTTATTGGGTATGGGTATTGTAACAGGAAAGTTATTATATCGTCGTAGTGCAGGGCTGGCCCCTGCACCGGCTAGCCCCTGCACCGGCTTGTTAACCTCACCCCTTACTTCAAGTAAGTCTCAATCCCTCGTCGGTGCAGGAATTCCTTCAGGTATCCGATCAACGCCGTATGTGCCTCAGTCTTTAGTGTCTCAATAGAAACCGCAGCGGGCGGGTGGGCCAATGACATCATCCCTTTAATGATAGCGACACCAGAGAGCGCACACAACCGTCGTTGTGTCTCTTCGAGGGCGGGAATTTGCACCCCAAGCATCCTCTCTACCCACGCAACGATCTGATCGTGTAGAGCATAGATAGACTCATGATAGGTGGTGTTACCAGTCATTGTCAGCATCCAATCCAAACCAGCCTGCTTTTCCTGAAAGGCCATGATGTTGTCTAACATCTCTGTAAGCAGATCAGGAATGCGATGTGGTGGCGCAACATTCGGTGGAAAGACCGCAATGATCTTCTCCCGGTGGCGATCAACCAGCGCCTGCAAAATCGCGTCTTTGTTGGGAAAAAAGTGATAGAGCGAACCAATAGTCACGTCAGCTGCTTCTGCAATGTGGTTGGTTGTAATCGCATCATATCCCTTTTGCTCAAACAATTGATGGGCATGATCAAGAATGCGATGGAAGCGCTCGCGACTCCGTGGTTGACGAGGTGTATTGCGGAGATAATTTTGCTCATTCGCCAAAATCAAACCTCCTTAAATTGGGCTTGAAAAATTGTGTCATTGTTGGTATTATAAAACAGAGTAATTACTCGGTTTTTATTTTGTATGGAAAGTAGCACTATTTATGAACACATATACCACATCCCCAGCACCTGCGCCAGCCAGAGAGCGTAGTCGTCGTGGGTTCTTGAAGCTTTTTGCTGGTGGCTTGACCGCCAGTATCTTTGGCGGCGGGGCCGTTGGTGGAACGCTGACTTATTGGTCAAGTAGCCAGAACACGGCCCCGCATCCACTGGTAGATGCACCACCACGACAACCGCTAACTGTGACTACACCAGGTGGTATTCGTATCCACCATATCCAGACTGGCTATGTCGCAGTGAAGAGCGTACATCGAAGTTATGTGGGTCGTGACGGCACTGGCATTCCTGCCGTTATCGCTGATCGACGCTGGACACCATGGATGCCGATCTCTGCATGGGTGATTGAACACCCTGAAGGCGTTCTTGTTATCGATACTGGCGAGACAAGTCAAGTCATTCACGATCCCGATTACTTCAACTGTGATCGCGGAACTGACTTTTTCTACAACTCATTCTTGCGGTTTGCGCTCCAACCAGAGGACGAGATTGTCCCGCAGATGCAGCAGCTTGGCATCAAACCAGCAGATGTGCGCTGGGTCGTGCAGACTCACCTCCATTCTGATCATATGGGTGGATTACCGGGGTTCAAAGACTCAGAGATTATTGTGTCTGACCCCGACTATCCCGCGTCGACGGGGACGCTACCATGTCGTTATCCAGCTTGGCTCTCACCAACGTTTAGCCGTTTCGATGATGGTTCGTTGCCCGGCTTTGAGCGCGTGATGCAGCTAACCAGGGCTGCCGATGTGTTTATCGTTCCTACGCCGGGACACTCTCCAGGCCATCAGTCAGTGATGCTTGTAGAAGACGATATGACCTACTTTTTTGCTGGCGATGCCTCTTTCGACGAGGCGCAGATGCTGGCAGGAGGAACAGCGGGAATTGCCAGTCAGCCAGCGCAGATGCGCCAGAGCTTGTCGGCTATCCGAACGTATGCTCAATCGACACCAACGGTTTACTTACCATCGCATGATCCAGCCCTTCGTGATCGTTTGCAGAACCGTACTACTGTGCAAATCTAAGGAGCAAGTCTTATGCGTCAATTCAAACATGAGCAAGCAACACACGCTTCCAAAGCCACCATCTGGGATATCTGGCGTGACGTTGATAACTGGCCAGAATGGGATATCGAACTGGAATATGCTACGTTGCTGGAGGATTTCGCAGTCGGTGTGGTTGGCACACTCAAGGCCAAGAACGCACCTGAGAGTCGCTTTGAAATCACCGAACTGACGGAAGGTGAGAGCTTTACGTTTATCGTCAGATTACCACTGGCCCGTTTGGAAATTGCACATTACTTTGTCGATGGCGAACAAACGATTTTTGTCCACGATGTTGCATTTCGGGGTCCGCTGGGCTGGTTGTTTGGCATGTTGTTAGGTCAACAGTACGCCACAGCTTTGCCGCAGGCAATGGAACTCATTCAACTTAAGGCCGAAGGCAATCATAAAATTGATTTGTAAAATCTGAATTGAAGAACAGAAAAGAGAAGGTATAGATTGTAGCTATTCTTTCGTTGTTGGCCTCCTCTATTGTCGTGCGAATAGTCCATTTCAACAGATCAAAGATGTGATTTTAATACAATATACATTTGTATGTTTTGTCTCATTGATTTTTGATGTTGCCATTATATAATAATTGTATCGACCGGGTGTAAGACTAATAAATATGTGAACTCTACTCTATCAATGAGCAGTTTGGTCATAAGAGACGACATAGGTTGTGGATTCACGTTTGTATTTTTATAGCAAGGAATGGGTTGATGAACAGCAGACACCGTATATCTCAGATTGTGTGTATCTTTTTCTTCTGTTTTGTCGTTGGTAGCTATGGATTGCAGAGTGTGGGTGTGCAGGCTTCTGCTTCTCCATTCTCATCGATAACCCCTTCAATAGGAACACAGTATTTTATGAGTTTTGGGTCAACCGGACACATGGCCATGGACAATGCTCTTCGTAAGATGTATCGCTACGAAAGCGAAAACAATGTTTCCTGTACCGTTCAAGACATAACACTAGACTTCACATCTCCTGGATGGACTGCCCATATAAGTGCAACCTGTCGTCCTGCAGGGCTACTCCCCTAAATCGTTAGGTTTATATGATAAACAGCAGTGTGTGTTCTCCCTGCGCCCTGCTGTTCTCTTTCCTCGTATTTATTGCTAGTTTGTACCCCTGTGTTTAGCATTTTCTTCATCTCATCCCCTTTGTATTATTGATATATTTGGAACTTGTAGGTATCCTTTATCGTCCTAAGATGTACAACAAGAATGCTATATAGAGAAAAAGGTTATTATGAGTTTCCTGCGTTACTTTGCTGCATTTGACATCTATGCTACAGCTATCACAGCAATACTCCTCACCGATGGCCCACCTGGCCCACCCAGGCCACGTCGTCCGCAACGTCGTCGTCCTCGCCTACAGGCAACTGACGCTGATGTTGCCACCATACTCCAGCGCCTTCAGGACGAGTTACGTATTACCGACCGTACTTCGCTTGAAGCACAGATTCGCGATGTACAGGAATGGCGTGCACAACTCCAGGAAGATGGTTCATGGCCCGATGTGGACTATGAGGACCAAACCCCTGGCTCATGGTTAACCCCGGTCCATCTCCGTCGTATCATTGCTATGGCGCAAGTGTATATTGCCCCCGACCACGATCTGACCGGCGATCCAGTACTACGGACAGACATTCATCAAACACTCGACTTCTGGCTGGCTAATGATTTTCAAAACCCCAACTGGTGGCACAACCTGATTGGTGTGCCGCGTGACATCGGCAGTATTATGGTGCTCATGCAGCGCGAACTGATGGAAGAGCAGTATCAGCAGGGCATCGAGATTCTGCGCCGAAGTGTTATTGGTGATGCCACCGGCGCCAATCTGACATGGCTGGCGACCAACCAATTGATGCGCGGATGCCTCGAACCAGATCCAGACGCGATAGCAGAAGCCTTTGACGTTGTATTTGCCGAGATTAGCGTAGCTGAGGTTGGCGAAGAAGGTATTCAGGCCGATTATAGCTTTCATCAGCACCAAGCAGTGCTCTACTCTGGTGGCTACGGTCTCTGGTTTACCTATGATGTTGCACGCATTATCACCTATGCCCACGAAACACGTTTTGCCATTGACCCAGTGCGTTTTGCGATACTCAACACCTATGTGCTCGAGGGACAACAATGGTTTATTCGCGGCATTATGTTTGACTACAGCACCATCGGTCGTGGCATTACACTGGCTGGTAAGGATGCCCTTCCATTGATATCCGCTATCGAGCAACTTGCGGCCCTCCCCGGCCCGCGTCAGGCTGAAATGGCCGATTTTGCGGCACGTATGCAGGGCGAACCCAATGTATTGCCCATCACTGGCAACCGCGATTTCTGGCGCTCAGATGCGATGAGCCACCATCGGGCTGGATATGCCACTTCTGTGCGAATGCACTCGACCAGGACCTTCAACACGGATGCTTACATCAATGAAGAAGGGCGCAATACGAATCACACGGCTGATGGTGCCACCTATTTCTATCGGACGGGCGAAGAATACCGCGATATCTTCCCGATGTGGAACTGGCGGCGTGTCCCTGGCATTACCTGTGAGCAGCGTGATGAACCGCTTGATCTGGCTGGGCTCAATGTGCGCGGCACGACTAGTTTTGTTGGTGGTGTTTCCGATGGCACCTATGGAATGGCAGCAATGGATTTTGAGCAGGGCGAATTAGCAGCCAGGAAGGCATGGTTTTACTTTGATCGGGAAGTCGTCTGTCTTGGCGCAGGCATTAACAATCCGAGTGAATACCCGGTGGTCACAGCGGTCAACCAGTGTCTGCTCGATGGTCAGGTAACCATTCAGGAGCCACGCCTGCAGCGTGTTGCCCTTCAGCCCGGTGATCACACCCTGGAAGATGGTGGCTGGGTGCACCATGCTGGTATTGGATACTACTTCCTGGCTGGTGCACCTATCCAAGTCGAGTGGGGGCCACGCGAGGGACGCTGGTCAGATATCGGCCCTGGCTCGTCGGAACCGTTTACAACCGATGTCTTTGATCTCTGGATTGAGCATGGGAGTATTGTAGAAAATGGAATGTATGAATATATTGTACTGCCTGATGCTACAAGCACCGATATGCTCAATTATGATGCCGATACGGCAATCGAGGTTGTTCAGAATACCACGACACTGCAAGCGGTACGCCAACAGGAAGTTGGTTTGTGTGGCGCTGTGTTCTATGAACCAGACACACTCGATGGCGGCGCAGGCTGGACGATATCTGTTGATCAGCCATGTGTCTTGCTGCTACGCGAGATCGAGGATGGTGTGCAACTAGCATTAGCCAATCCCGAGAATATGCCGCTTTCGGTTGTGGTCGAAGTAGATCGAGCGCTGGTGGGGCCAGGTAGCACCCCTATCGATGCTACCCGAACGCGTATTGAGGTGACACTTCCTGATGGTGTTATGGCTGGTCAGAGTGTCATTTTGCCATTCCGATACCGATAATCTCCGGCAGACCATGGCTGGCAGGCGCTATTGTGCAAGGTAGGGTAGCCAGATGCGACCTGTTTGAGGGTCTACATCATCTGGCTCCTGCACCGGAACACTAATTGGTGTACCGCTGCCCGGTAACTCAACGCCATTGGCAATGCCATACGACTGATTCACAATAGTCGTTTCTGGCGATATATCATCATCAACCCGTACAACCAACTCGCGATCTACAGGTTCGCCAGGGACAAGTGAGTCGATAGTCCAGGTAACAACCGATCCTTCGAGTTGCCCGCCCTCCGACGCACTTACAAAGGTGGTGTTCAAGGGCAACATATCGGTCAGTACCACGGTTTCTGTTGTGGTAACGTTGCTCTGAGCAGTTAATGTGTAGCGGATCTCTGCGCCAGGAAGCACGTCCGTTGATGGAGATGCTGTCTTGGCGACATTGAGCCTTCCGGCGTCGTCGAGTGGCCCAGCGACCACCAGTGTATAGGGCTGGCTTTCAATCGGCACATTATGGCCCTGTACGGTGACACTATATTGCCCAACCGGCGGATTATCAATGATCACACCTTCCACATTGTTTGTGCGATCATCATCACTGCCCCCATTACCATAGTATTCGGTGCCATCGGGTCCTGTTACCACCAGATCGAGATCATTGACCAACTGCTTCGCTGCCGATAACGACGCCGGTGGGTCGGTCCAGACCAGCATCACCCGCAACGGTTGATCGCTACTGATTACCTCCAGTGGTTGTTCAGCCGAATGTTCATATGCTACTGTTTGTTCGGTTTCAACACCTTCCGTGCGATCATCGACCCAGAGTCGATAGGGTGGTGGTGCGCTCATAAAACTCATGTCGGTGCGGCCCCAGCCAGCCACACTATTAGGCCACTCAGAAGGAATTTCTTGCTGTTCTCCGGTACCATACTGACCGGGAGCAATGTCGTAGGTGGTGTTGAGCAGCAATGCTTTGACCGCTGCAGCACTCGGGTTTTCATGCCCTTGCGTCGTCAGCCATTGTCGGGCTAGCGCGCCGGTGCCAGCTACCAGTGGCGTAGCCATGGAGGTTCCGCTGGAGTAGGCATAATACTCATTTGATTCGTAGACGAGAAATACAGGATTTGCACCTTCTTGCTGTGTTCGGTTTGAGACGATATTGGTTCCTGGGGCTACGATATCAGGTTTGATGCGCCCATCGTCAGTTGGGCCACGCGAAGAGAAAGCTGCCATGCCATCAGGATTATTCGTGCTTGAGTCAAATGCAATTGGTTCAAGCACAAAACATGGGTTTATGAGCGCCCAGGGCCATCCGCCGAATCCGCCACTTTCTCGCTGAGTTTCTGTTGCACCTACCGTAATGACATTCTTAGCTGTACCAGGTGAGAGCAATGAGTCAGGGTCAACGACACCATCTCCGTTGGCACAAAAAATACTCGCAATACTTTCACCATCCTTTCCTGAATTGCCAGCACCAAAGAAGATTGCCATGTCCTGATGATTCCACATAAATTCGTCAGTGCGTTGTGCACTGTAGGTGTAGCCACCATATTCAGTGTCAGGATCAGGATTTTCAGCATCTTCGTCTGCAGTAGGCGCCCCCCAACTATTGGTATGGAGGCGTGCTCCATCTTCGTATGCCTGGGCAAACAGTTTGTAGTGATCTTCATCGAGCCCCACTACCTGCCCCTCTGGTGTCGCCTCGAAAGCCTGCACCACCAGTTCAGCCTCTGGTGCACTCCCTGCAAACGATCCAGCAAAATCACGCTCTTCAGGGTTTGCTCCCGATTGCACACCACTGCTCGCGATGGAGCCAGCAACATGGGTACCGTGACCAAAGTCATCAGCCAGATCGCCTCCGTCAGAGAGTACGTGCGTTGCTACAATGCGGTCTTTGAAATCAGGACTCATGGTTTCCATATTGCCAGTATCCAGCCCTGAGTCGGAAAACCCGACGATCTGACCACTGCCGTACAAGCCAGTGTCTTGCCACGCTGAACTATCGACATTCATGATGTCACAGGCTACATCGTTAAAGAGTCGGGGTTGTATGGCAGGCTCGATCCAGCGAATAGAAGGTATTTGCACAATCTGTAGGAGTGTGTCGTCATTAAGTGGCATTGCAGTGTCAATAGTAGCGGTGTTCAACGCCTCCTGCGCGATGGTGTTCTGACCATCCCATCCTGAGACTCGAATATGCCCCAGGTTAGTTTCGCCCCGTTCAAGTGCGTTCAGGATGCTTGGGTCTAGTTTATCGGCGACAGTAAACGGTATCCGTGTATAGATTTGCGGTAGTTGTTCTGCCGCAGCAAGCTGAGTAGAAGTGCCCTCAACGAGGTAGGCATAGTCTGGGAGATATTCGAGAATCTGTATGCCGGTTTGTTCAAGGGTTTCTCGATCAGCAGTCGTTATGGGGCCACGAAACTGCATAATGGCGTGTGTGGTAGAAACGGCTGCTAGTTCTGGTGTTGTTGTGGCAAGTTGGGGTGTCTAGGCATCAAATGTGGCTCGGTGGAGATGGAGTTGTGGTGCATCATAATCAGAAGTAGTTGGTTGGGTCGCGTTGATGGTTGCAAGCGAGGAGGCCCACAAAACAATGAGCATAAACAGTGCTGATACGCGCATATCACCCTCCAGATTGGCGTAAGGAGCTATTATTCGTTGACTTGCTCAATGAAGATATGGTGTTAATAATAGGTAATGAGGTACGGAAATCCTATAGCCCATCCTTCCTACTTTCTTTTGCTGAAAACATCTGTGCGATAAAGATGTGTATCTCTGCATTATTTTGCAATGCTCATGCACGTGTCCAGCGGATCTCCATCTCGTCACGGTTACCAATCAGGTGACGCAATTTTGCCAGCAGATCCGAGTCAGCGCCTTGCTTTTGAAACATCTTCAAGGTTGCTTTATTGATATAGTAGTCACGGTCCTCCAACGATTCTTTTTCCAATTGATCTACCAAAAACTGAAGTTGGCTCTCGGTAAGTGTTCCAGCCGTCACGCCTGTTTCTGCATCGTAGAGCATGATCATGGCAATCCTCATATATCTGCAAATCAGGATGTCCGCTTATTGTCGTTGTGATGATGGAGGCCCTTGTACTGGTTGACGGATGTTACTTTGTCCCTCAGAGGGTGTTGGTGTCACCGTCGAAGCAGCTCGATCACAAAAGAACAAGGTGCCAGCGACGACACACAATGGTATTGATAGGAGATTGAGAAAGGGAATGCTGATCAAGCCAAAACAGACCAGACCGAAACCGGCGCTGGCTGGAAAGTGCTGCCGTATAAATCCCAGCTTGCGCCGAAAACGCCATCGTCGTCGTTCCAGTGGACCATCAAAAAAGTCGAGACAGGCAATCGTTGCGCCAATTGAGACGCCCGTTACGGTAATAATCAACTGACCAAGTACAGGAAAAAAGTTGAATAATAAGACTGGGAGTATCAGCGCAAGAATACAGAGTTTTTTGAGTTCAAACAGGAGTGCCCGGCCAATGTCTCGTGCGATACCACGAGCTGTGAGTGGCTCAGCGGGTGGTGCTGCTCCTGTGACTCTATGCTCGATTTTTTCAGACATTTGGCCATACCAGGGCGAACCAAGCACGACGCCAAAACGCACCAAGACAAAGGCAATGACGAAGAGCAGCCCTACAACGAACAAAATCTGCATTAGAAATCGTAGTGGTTCGAGTGCTCCAGAAAGACCTGCTAACAATGAATCGATTGTGCGTAATCCGGTAAGTAGCAGGCTGACATAGAGCAGTGTGCCTACAACCATATTCACAAAGAAAGGAATGATAATGTATTCCCAGATGCGTGGTGTCTTTCGAATGAAGAGAAGTGCACGCCACGGGAACGTTGCACCTTCAAGAAATTGATTCACAAAAACATACCTCTCATGCTCAAATACTTATGCATTGATTGGTTTTCAGATCGATTTATTGTATACCACCTATCGTAACACAAGTATTCGCCATCAGTAATCTTGCGTACAAGATTTGACGGCGAATACCAGCTTTGGGTTGCAGAGAACTGCTCCTTGCACATCATCACTCTGCGAGATGCGAGATGAATGGCAAAAAGATCGAAGGCGTTGGTGTCGGGCCAGCGGATGGTGTGTAGCTTAACTTATAGATGGTACCGCTGGTATCGTCAGAAATAAACATGTTGCCCTGTAGATCGACAGCGACATCAACCGGGCGTCCCCAGACATCTTGTGTTTCATCGTTTAGCCAGCCCGTCACCAGATCGATCTGGTCTCCCGGCGTCTGGGTGGTGCTGTCCCATGGAAAATAGGCGATCTTGTACCCGGTCTTAACCGTGCGATTCCACGAACCACGATAGCCAATGGCTGCTCCCTGACGATACAGTTCGGGGAATGCGGTATCCTGAAGGAATGTGAGACCAAGTGGTGCTGAGTGCGCCTGAATGCCTTGATTGATGCGATCCATCGCACCACAGTCGACCTCAGCATCAGGATTCATCTGGACATCAAGGTCATACGGCATGTCGTTGTAGCCGCTCTCGCTGTTTGGGTTGGGATTACAGAATGGCCATCCATAGTTTCCTCCATCACGCACCTTCGTGAACTCATCAGGGGGATGATTGTCGACATATGATGGAATGATTTTGCCATAATCGTTCGAGCCATCACCATCCCAGTCGTCATTGAATGGGTACCCAATGTTGTCGCGGTTGTTGACTGTGGCCCACAATTCGTTGGTCTCTGGAATGAAATCCAGTCCAGCTGCATTCCGCAGCCCTTCAGCAAACAGTCGTGGGTTGGAGCCATCAGCGTTGTACTGGTAGATCGCGCCGCGCACCGGATCGCTGATGGTGTCTTCGATACACGCGTTACAGGTCGATGCAATCGAGACATATAGCTTATTGTTGCTATCGAGCGCAACGTTTTTCAATTCGTGACCATAGGCTCCGCGCAGTTCAGGTGTGCTGTTATCTGGTAGACCGGTGACAACTACCTCTCGATTTTGTCCGGTTGTATCACCATTGGTGTAGGTGTAGCGATTGATCTGGTGTGTCTCGGCAATATAGACATAAGTTGTTTCATCTATGGTGTGGAACACAATATCATGGGGTCTCCGCAGGTCGGTCGCAAAATCTGAAATCGCAGGATCGCCGTTTTGGTTGGGTTGTATGAGCAACACCTTTCCGGTGCTTGGCTGCGAAACGAGCAGATCGCCGTTAGGTGCAATGGCCATATAACGTGCATTTGGAATACGTGCATAAACAGCAGCGGAAAAGTTTGGTGGCACGTTCAGGAAGCGCTCAACATCAAACGGTTCTGATCGCATGCTCTCCGGCACCGTCACTTGTACCTGGGTTGAAGCACCCGGTGGGGCGTCTACCTCTGCGGCTGAGGTGTACAACAAGCTAAATGAAACGCCAGTCAAGACAAGCAGTGTCAAGATGGCTATCAAGAAGCGTTTTCCTGTCTGAGTACTGTAACGAAAATGAACAGGCATGTAAGACCTCCTTACGTGTACCTGAAGCTATTTTTTACCGTTGTGCTACCTGTAACCGCTTCTGCTCAACGTGCAGAAACAACGAGTGGTAGAGCTACATTATATGCTGGTTTCTGTTGTATTTGGGCTGGCTGCAATGCAATAATCACGGGATGATCTGGCACTGACAATGTCAACTTATCAGGCTGGGTATGTTCTTCAACCGCTTCCGCTGAGGTGAGTGGGGTGTACAGTCTGGCCTGTTCGATTGCTGTTGTAAAGGTCAATGTTACGTCTTGTGAAGGGACAGATATCTCTTTCCGTTCGTGGCGATCCCAACTAGGTTTTTCTTGCCATAATGCCAGATAAAAGGTGCCATCAGCTTTTTGCAGCAATGTATGATGAATGCTGTCATCGCCGCCAGAAATGCTTAGATCAAGCGTGTCAGGATCAAAAGAACCATCTGTGTCTTCCAGGATCGTGATCATGTTCTTGATCGCTTTGTACGCCGGTTTCTCCGATCCATCATTCCGCAACAGACCAAATGATGCTTCACGATTGGTGGTGCTATCAGCAAATGTATTGATGAATTCGTAAATATAGGTGCGGGGAATGTTGCGATTGAAGTGCTCGAAAAACATTCGCAACAGATATTTGGCAGTAGCCTGTTCTGAGGTTGGCAGGTGATCATCTTCTGTCTCTAAGGCATTATGGTAGCCTGTCTCCGTGAGCATGACGGGCTTGTCGCCACTGTTTACCTGTGCATCGGCGATGATTGTCTCTGTACTTTGCCCATACTCCTTGCCTGTTGGCATTTTGCCGCCGGGATATGGGTGGACATTACCATAGTCGAGGTAAGCACTGAGATCGCCCAACTCCTTAGTCGCCCAGACAGGCGATGGACCAAAGACTTTGATATGCTGCATATCTGGTGAGTCCTTGACCGTGGTGTAGAGCTGCTTCTGCGCTTTTCGGACAATTGGTACCCAATTATCCACATCCTGAAGGTCTGGTTCATTAATTCCCTCAAACGACTCAACTGCACCATCAGTCCAGGCATAGACATCCTCAAGCTTGGTATAGTCGGTTGCGGTACCCCATTCTGTATCCATGCTTGTAATAAGATTGAAGCGAATCCCCTCTGCTGCAAGTGCCCGTACACGCTGGTAGTAGAAGTGGTCACGACGATGATCATCACTCGTGTATGCACCATCACGCACATGGCGTATGCCAGAGGCAAGCAGTTTCGGTTTGATAATCTCATCAAACGACTGACCATACACAGTATCTGTATAGTGAAGATGCGTATTGACACCAATCGTATCGATAAAACGATCAGCAGTGCGTGCCTGAAGTATCGAGTGTGTATTCGTCTGTGTATAAACTGGTGCAGCGTGTGCCTGTAAACCAACTAGCACAAAGATGACCAGGAAACAGACGACCAAGATGATGCACATGTACAGTTGATATCGTCGATTTTGCATAATGATGTTATTTCTACTTGGTCTGGATATGTGTGTTTGCAGTCTGGTCTTGCAGTACGGGGGCAGGATTTTCTGCAAAGTTGGATGGTGCGGCCTGTGCCTGAAAGCCAACCAGCACAAAGATGACCAGGAAACAGACGACTAACATAATACACATGTAGAAATAGTGTTGTTGATTTTGCATGGTAATACCTTTCGATCCAGTAGGGGTCCATAATGTATGTATAGATCTCTACAATGACGAAAATGACATCTTTCCCTCCCCCTTTCTTCATCTGGTATCACTTTACTTGATCTCTAGAGGGGGCGTCTATGTGCTGATGCTCAGAAAACAGTCAAAAGTATACAGGTGATTAAAACAAGACATAGCATAGACACCATCCAGAAACGTGCCAAATGTATTTCCGCTTTATGTAGGTGTTCTGTCTGTAAGAAGGCAAAAAGACTATCAATAGTACTATGTTGTACCCATGACTATCGTCAGTACAGATAGTGCAACTGTAGGTGACTATCATTCACTTACGAGATTAAGTAGGTTCGATCTAGATGCGATGAAATTATGAAAATGAACAAATAATTATAGAACCAATATATGATGCTCGGGTTCGAACAAGATTGATCAAACCTGATGAAATCCAACACAAGATATATACACTAATCGGCTTTCTCACACCGTTATTCCTTTTACCTACATATTCTGATAGCCTGTGTGCTGTGCCATGTATGTTGACTAATCTGCGTGCTGGCTTGTTACCCATCCACATAGGTTTGAAGAGGAAAGAAGTTGGGTCATACTCCGTCTTAAAATGGTACAAACCTCTCATGAAAGTAGGACAACAATGATGAACCGAGAGCACATACCCCTCATTCCAATGACCGCGTCGTGGAAATCTATCTATCAGTCAGGAACAAACCAACGAGCCACTCGCATATTTCTCGTTATCTTCCTCAGCATGATTTTGGTACAGCCACTGACAGCAGCGGTATTGCTTCCCATCAGCGATGAAATTTTGGTCAACCAAACCACTGCTGGTTATCAGGGGACACCCAGTGTGGCCACTGATGCTGAAGGGAACTTCGTGGTAGCATGGATTAGCTCTGATGGAGATAGCTTTGGTATCTATGCGCGGCGCTTTACGGCGAACGGCTTGCCCGCCGGTAGTGAATTTCGTGTCAATACCACCACGGTTGAGCGGCAAGTCTTACCTACGGTGGGTATGAATGCCGAAGGTGCTTTTGCCATCACGTGGCAGAGTCGGGGACAGGATGGTGATGGCGAAGCCGTGTATGTGCGGGTCTATACTGCTAATGGCATGGCGGCGACAGGTGAGGTAGTCGTCAACACCACAACTATGGGCGACCAGTCACGTCCTACAGTTGGAATTGATAGCACAGGCAACTTTGTGGTGGCATGGCAGAGTGAGGGGCAGGATGGTGATGGCTTTGGGGTCTATGCACGGCGTTTCTTAGCAACAGGCGCTCCTGCGAGTGGTGAATTTCCAGTGAGTATCACGACTACAGGCGATCAGGAATTTCCCAGGCTGGGGATGGCTCCAGATGGTCGTTTTGTCGTAGTGTGGCATAGCGACGGCCAGGATGGGAGTAGCGATGGGATCTACGCCCGGCGTTTCACGGCTGATGGTGTGGACGATGGCGGGGAGATCGCCGTGAACACCTTTACGAACAACCGTCAGTTCAATCCGGCCATCTCCATGAATGCGGAGGGCGCTTTTGCGATCACATGGGAAAGTCTGGAACAGGACGGCGATGATACAGGGATCTATGCCCGTCGCTTCACTGCGGATGGCTTGCCTGCAACTGATGAAGTAACTGTGAACACTACCACCGCAGATTCACAGTATGCCCCTGACATTGTGTTAAATGATGACGGTAGTTTTGTGGTGGCCTGGACCAGTGTCGGGCAAGATGGTGATGGTTCTGGGATTTATATGCGGCGGTTTGCCGCCGATGGTACACCAACGACTGATGAATTGCAGGTCAACACCACCACAGATGACTCTCAGCAGTTTCCCGAACTGATCACTGATACAGACAGTAACCCCCTGGTCGTCTGGGAAAGTCGAACACAAGGGAGCATTGCACAGGAGGTGTATTTTCGTCGCTATGAGCAGGATGATCCACCGACCATTAGCACTGTAGCAGATGTGTCTGTAGAGGTGGGTACCACGCCAGTGCTTGTTGACTTTACCGTCAATGATGCGGAAAGTGCTTTGACCGATCTGACCGTCACGGCTACTTCGAGCAATCAAACACTCGTTCCCAATGCTGATCTGACGTTGAGTGGCAACGACACCAACCGTACCTTGTCGATCAATCCTGCGTTGGAGGAGACTGGCGTCACTACGATTACGCTCGGCGTCGATGATGGTGTCAATGATGTGGTGACAACGACGTTTACGTTGACCGTCTTGGAGGACTATCCTGTCTATCTTCCTTTGATACAGCGCTAAGGTGTTGTGGCGGCGTAGTCGCGCAGCCTTGCACTTGACCACGCCAACATTGTGCCATGACTTCTCAATTAGTGCATTTTACCGGACTTCCTCAAGTTCTTGGACAATTTGAGGCATTATTTCATTGAGATCATATGTCTGGCTGGTATTGAGGTCGGTTAAAACCCCTCTCTCTGTACCAGGCGCCACTTCGGATAGAAGTGTGACATCCGTTTGCTCACCATGTTGTGTGATGGCAAAGTTGGTCTCCAGTGGGGGAATTTGTAGTACCTTCATAAGACTCGTATTCTCTACCTGGTCATGCTGCGTTTGAAAGTTTACTAAACTCTGTGCTAATTGAGGACTACCAGAGTAACCGACAAACCGTAGTGTTCCATTCTCATCACCAAGGATTGCCACTCCCTTCGCTTGACCATCTAACAACACTGGAAATATCCACTGTTGAGCTGGTATGAGCACTTGCTTGGTAGCCATGTCGGATGTATGGTCTAACACTTGATCATAATTGAGGTTGTACAGCTCATAGGGAAGCCCTAATGTGATCTCGTTAATCTCTTGCTCATCAGCAAAGCCATAGTTTTGTGCTAGAGGCTGAATGTGTCTAATGAGATAGTTAAGATCCACTTGCGCCGCTTGTG